>CAUVMS010000091.1:0-10407 GCA_963552815.1 uncultured Actinomyces sp.
CTGCACGAACCTTGGGTGTGACTCGCCAGCACGTGGGTGTACTCCACGAGGCCTGGGTGCTGTTGGCCGACAGTCGGGTCTACTCCACGAAGGTCGGGGTCTCCGTGTCGTCTCATGACTTCTGAGAGTCTCGGATGTCATGACATCTGAGACACGGGTGGGGTGTCCGGGTGCCGGTATCGCTTGATCGCGTCGCTGAAGGAGCGCGCTTGTTCGCTGTGGTGGGGGCTCGGCGTGTACTGCACGAGGGTGGGATGCTACTGGCCAACATTCGGGTGTACTCCACGGGGGTCGGGGTCTCGTGCAGTATGGACAACCCCTGGCCAGTACACCCCCACCCTCGTGCAGTAGCCGGCCTGAAGGGGCCCCTGGCCGGACGCGGCCCGCTGATCGAGCAGCACCGGGAGCCAGGCGAGCACCGCCGGGAGTCAAGTGTGCACCACCGGGGGCCAGAAGAGGGGCCGGGTGTCCAGATCGGTGACAAAGGCTCGGATCATCCTCATCCAGGCGGAGCGAATCCGCATGATTCCAAGGTGCTCGTTCATGCGGCCTGGGAGTCCGGGGATCCTTTGTCACCGATCTGGACACCACCAAGCCGATTTCCCCCAAGGAGCCCGGTGCAGCAGAACCACGGGGGCGCCTCGATCAGCGAGACCGAGGTTGCTGGGACGATGAGGCCTACCAGGATCTCCGCAGGAGCGGGCGGCAGAGGTGGAGCGTGTACATTGCCCCAGTCCCAGAGAATCACAGGGCTCCGACCTGCTGGCACCTCGGCGGCCGGGGCGGCAACGTCCGCGTCGCCAGGGGGTCACAAAGTCCCGACCTGCCGTCAGCCCCGGTCTTGCGCCCGGTCCTGTACCGGGCCAGCCACTGGCGCAGCGGGCCGGGCTCGACTCCCGGGTCCTGGGCGATCCTACGCACCGTCGCCCCCGGCGTCGTCTCATACAGGTCCACCGCCTGACGCCGCAAGCTCCTCGGAGTAGCTCTCCCCAGCCCACAGGCCGCAATCAGCGCGTCCAAGCAACAGGGGCAAGCCCCACCCCGGCCCTCGTGGACGACACCCACCTCCCTGCCAGTGACCCCCAGACCTCGTGCAGTACCAGCGTCCACCACGAGGACGGCCACATCGCCTCCTCATGGAGGAAGGGCCGATGCGAAGGTGGGTTCCGGGCGGTGCTGGTGGTGAGAGATCTCAGCGGTGCGAGGCCGCCGGGTGTCGGCCGGCTGCCCACCACAGGGCTGTCCCGCAGCCCAGGGCTGGAGGAGGGGCCGAGGCGAAGGCGGGTCCCGGGCGGTGCTGGTGGTGAGAGATCTCAGTGGCGCGAGGCCGCCAGGTGTCGGCCGGCTGCCCACCACAGGGCTGCCCCGCAGCCCAGGGCCCACCAGGTGTAGCTCGAGCCGACGACCTTGGCCCAGGCCGGCCAGTCCTGCTCGACGTGGTTCTGCTCGGGGAACCACCACTGCATCGCCAGGATGAAGACAAGAATCCCGGCGGCCCCGGCCACTCCGAGCGCGGTGGAGCGCCAGCGCCAGACCGCCGCCCCCACTGACATGAGCGCCGGCAGGCACCACACCCAGTGGTGCGACCAGGAGATGGGGGAGACGAGCAGCCCGAGCACCATGACCACGCTGACTTGAAGGACCAGCACCAGGCCGGCGTCACCGAGGTCTCTGGAACCGGGGTCGGCGGCGCCAGTCGCTGTGGTGGCGGCAGAGTCGGCGAGCTGGTTGCCGACTCCCCGTAACCGCTCCAGCCGCCGGCACAGGAGCCATGCCGCCAGCACCGTCAGCAGCGAGCAGACCGCCCAGGTCGGGTTCCAGGCCGACTCCGGCAGTGCCCGGGCGATGGCGCCCTTGAGGTTCTGGTTGCCCGAGTAGTCGGCGAAGCCTGCACGTCCCGGGTCCCACATGGCCCAGGTGAAGAACCGCCAGCTCTCCGTAGGGGCGAACAGCCCCGCCAGGACCGTCAGGCCGACGGCGCTGCCTGCCATGGTGGCGGCGGCCCGCCACTCGCGGCGCGCCAGGAAGACCAGGATCGCCACCGCCGGCGTCAGCTTGATCCCGGCCGCTAGGCCGCTGAGGGCCCCGCGCCACCGTGAACGGTCGGGGACCACGAGCAGGTCGGTGGCGACCAGCGCCATGAGGATGGCATTGACCTGCGCGTACTCCATGGTCTTGGGGAAAGGCTCCAGCACGGCGACTCCGAGCAGGGCGATCCACGGTGCCAGGCCGTGCGCCGTCCTGATCCTGGCCCCGAGGCGCCTGAGGACCGCGTACACCGTCACGGCGGCGCACAGTGGGGTGGCCACGACCAGCAGCACGGTGGCCGACTGGTACGACATCCAGGTCAGGGGCGTGATGACCCAGGCCGCCAGCGGCGTGTAGGTGAAGGGCCACAGATGCTGTGGCGGGTTGGCGTACCAGTTGTAGAGGTCTCCGCCGTCGAGCCACTGACGGACCGCCTCGTAGTAGACGAAGGAGTCCAGCTTGAAGACCCACTGGCCTCTGTCGTCCACCAAGGACTGGTAAGCGGGCACCAGGAGCGCCAACCAGCCGAGGACGGTGATGACCGGTGTGCGCGCCGCCCGGACCAGGCGTGAGAGCCGAGGTGCCGACACGCCTTCCTCATGGTCCTGACGATCATCACTGCCGGAGCCGGGCCTCGACGAGAGGGACTCGTATTGTGGGTTGTCTGCTATGGACATCGTGCTGAGTGTAGAAGAGGCACAGAGCCTGCCGGGAATCGAGTGCTAAGCAGCTGAGCGTCAGTGGTCGGACAGGGAGCGGGTGGTCCGTGCGCGCCTGAGGGCGGGCAGACTCACGACCCCGGCTACGACGGCGGCCCAGGCGAAGCTGGCCACCGTCAGGTAACCGGCACGTGAGCCGCCGGTGTCCGTGGCCTGACCCACCAGCAGGGACCCCACCGAGACCCCGACGTTGAGCGCGGTACTCACCCAGGCCAGCCCCTCGGTGAGCTGTGAGGGGGCCACCGTGACCTGCACGATGTTGTTGCCGCTGGTCAGGGTCGGGGCGATGGCCAGCCCCGTCATGAGCGCCAGGACCGATAGCACCACGAGGCTCGGAGCCAGGCTGAAGGTCGAGGTACCCACGGCCAGCGCCACCAGCCCGGCCAGGAGCTGCTTCCACAGCGGCCACCCCCACGTGCGTGATCCGTAGACGAGCGCCGCGGCGAAGGACCCCACCCCCCAGACGGCCAGCACGAGCCCGGAGGCCGACTTGTGTCCGGCTTCGGTGGCGAAGGCGACTACGGCGACATCGTTGGCCCCGAACATGGCCCCCGAGAGCAGGAAGACGACGATGGTGGCCATGACGGCGCCGTAACGCAGGACCGGGCGGTGCCCCGCAGCAGATCCCGCGCTGGATCCCGCACCAGGATCCACCGTGGAGGCGTCCATGGCGTCCCGGGCAGCGGCCTCGGCTGCGCGCCGCGGCCAGCGGGGGTGCGGGGCGGGCTCGGTGGCGCGCTGGGCCAGGAACCACAGCCCGCCCACCACCTGCATCGTCACGCAGGCGAGCCAGCCTGAGGTCACCGGCAGGACCGGCGTCGTGCACAGGGCGGTGGCCAGCACTGGGCCGAGAATGAAGGACACTTCGTCCAGGGCCGCTTCCAAGGAGAAGGCGGCATGGACGTCCTCGGGGCGAGAGACCAGCGCGGTCCAGCGCGCCCGCACCAGCGAGCCCATCGAGCCGGCCAGCCCGCCCGCCAGCGCGGCCAGCACAGCCAGGACCCCCAGGTGCACGTGCGCCGTGGCGGCGGCCGCCAGCGCGGCCAGGCTCACCGATGAGACGACGAGCGCCGGCAGCATGACCCGCGACTGGCCGTACCGGTCGACGCACCGGGCCAGAACCGGTGCGCCGAGTGCCAGCGCCACGAAGTTCGCGGCGCTGACCAGGCCCGCCGCCGTGTAGGAGCCGTAGAGCTCCTCGACGGCGAGGATCGTGGAGATCCCCACCATCGACATGGGGAACCGGGCGATGAGGCCGGCGGTCGTGAACGACCGGGCCCCGGGCAGGGTAAGGATCGCGCTGTAGGAGGTGGCCATGTCAGAAGCTGCGAGCCATCAGTGGTGCTGGGAGAGGACCGATGCGGGGTGGAGGAGGAACCGGACCGGGGCGGAACCGCTCAGCGGGCGTGGCTGGTGGACTCGACCCCCTCACGGTTGAGAGTGAAGCCCTCTCCACTGACCTGGCTCCAGCACTGCATGCCGTCCGAGGTTGAGGTGCAGGCGAACGTGGAGTTCTTGGCCGAGGAGCTGTAGCTGAGGCTGACCCCGTTGGGGGTGAAGGTGGAGCCGCAGGACTGGGTGGACTGCCCGTTGGCGCCGATCTTCACCGTCAGCGGCCTCGAGGCGGGGCAGGAGCCGGTCGCGGCGTGCTCGTTGATGACGCAGGTGACGTCGTTGTCGCCCAGCGTGCAGGTGATGTTGCCGCTGGGGGCGTCGAAGGCGGGCAGGTCCCGGGCGTCGCTGGGAGCGGGAGCCTTGAGGGTGGGCGTCGCCGAGGCGCTCGGGGTGGCCGAGGCCTTGGAGGAGGCGGTGGCGCTCGGGCCGGCGCTGGCCCGGCTGGCGTCCTGGCCGCTCTGGGCCGTGGACTGGGGCTCGCTGCCCGTGGCGGAGTTGTCGCCGTCGCCGCCGGAGAAGTACCAGGTCGCTAGGAAGACCAGGATGATGGCCACCATCAAGGCCATGATCAGCAGGATGCGGTTCGAGGTCAGGAAGGACGGTGAGGCTGAGGAGTCGTCATCCTCGGTACCCACGCCGAAGACACCGGCACCGCCGTCGGCCGCGATGGGGACCTGGGCCGCAGCCGGAATCGCCGTGCCCGGCGCCTGCGACATGCTCGCCGACTGCTGGAAGGTCTGCTGGAGCGCCGGCTGGACCGGGCGGGCCGGCGACTGCGAGGGGACCGCCTGGGTGGGGCTGAACGCCGAGCCGGAGACGGTCGGGTCGCCCGTTGCCCGGAAGCTGTCGACCTGGGTGTTGGCGCCGGCCGCACTGAAGGCGCTGGTCGCCGACGTCGCGGAGGCGCCGGAGATTCCCGAGGTCGTACCGCCCGGCTGGAGCGAGTGCGGCAGGGTCACCTGGGTCGGGGCCTCGGAGGACCCGACCGACGGCGAACCGGGCTGGGACCCGGGGGGAGAGATGACTGGCAGCTGCGGCGAGGTCTGGGGGGACTGGGCCGACTGGGACAGGCTGGTACGAGAGGCCAGGGCGGCATCGACCGCGGGGTCTCCCAGCGTGCCCAGCCACTCCAGGAGAGCGGGGTAGGTGCGCGGGTTGGCGGCGATGTAGGGGCGCAGGCCGGGGTAGTTCTGCGCGAGCTGGTGGAGGGTCTCCAGCTCCGCGTTGGGATCTTGCGCGCGTGCGACAAGCTCGTCCTTGGCCTGAGACATGCTGGGTCCTTCGGGGTCGGGAAAACTGCGTCGGTCCAGGTTGTGACCGGCGCCTGGCTCCGTCGCGGATCGGGCGCCGGAACCACCCGCGGTGCCGAGTGAGGGGACGCGGTACCGCGCTGGTGGCGCATGGGCCGGATAACCGGCCGCGCAGAAAGACTACCTGAGGACCCTGTGGTACTGGCTGCCTGACGGATCACGGCCGCAGGCGGGGGGCCGAGGCGACCGAGACGACCGAGACGGTGGTCATCGAGTACGTCCGGGCAGTCCCTCGCACGTCCCGTCCGTGTCGTCCCCGGGCCGTCTCGCGCCCCCGTATGGTGGAGTCTCAGCCGTGGCGCGGTGGTTCAGGACGGGGTGCTGGGGTTTACTAGGGGAGTGCAAGCAACGCAGGTGAAAGGGAGACGATGATCGAGCACGTTCGTGCCGACGCCGATGCCTCCGCGATCCGTGCCGACGGCGCGGCCGGTGTCTCCGGGGTCGTCGTCGGCGCGGCCACCGACGTGGGACGCCTGCGCACGGTCAACGAGGACGGCTACCTCGCCATCGCGCCGGCCTTCGTCGTCGTCGACGGCATGGGCGGGCACGCCGCCGGTCGTATGGCCACACAGGTCGCCCTTGACGCCCTCTACTCGTTGGCCGGAACGCGTGTCACCAGTGTGGAGACGGTGGTGCAAGCGGTGATCGCTGCCCAGGAGGCGATCGTCGCCATCCCGTCGCACGCCGCCTTCCTGCCCGGCGCGACGATCGCCGGCGTCATCCTGGCCTGGCTGGAGGACGAGCAGCGAGTCGCCCGACCGACCTGGATCATCTTCAACATCGGGGACGCCCGGGTCTACCTGCTGCGCGAGGACATGCTCTCCCAGATCACCCGGGACCACTCCCGGGTCCAGATCCTGATCGAGACCGGAGAGCTCACCCCGGAGCAGGCTCGCAGAGACCCGCGTCGTAACATCGTCACCCGCGCCCTGGGTGGAGGGATCGCCGACTCCGCGGTCCCCGATCTCTACTGCGTCCCGGTCGCTGTCGGGGACCGTCTGCTCGTGTGCTCCGACGGGCTGAGCGACGAGCTCGACGACGAGGCCATCGCCACGGTGCTGGCCGCCGGATACACGGTGCAGCGCACGGCCGAGCTCCTGGTGGCCGCCTCCTTGGAGGGAGGCGGCCATGACAACACCACGGCCGTCGTCCTGGACGCCATTGAGGTCCCCGCCATTGCCCCCGACGCCGTCCAGGGTGAGGCTCATAGTGAGGCTCATGGTGAGGCTCATAGTGAGGTTGATGGTGAGGACCACGGTGAGGTCGGCGCTGAGGGGGCGCAGTGACCGCATCGCCCCGAACAGGCGAGCGCCTCCCGCTTCCCGAGGGACTGACGCTCCTCTCGGACGGCTCTTTGCGAGTCGACGGCGTGGACGGGGTCGCCGTCGTCACTCCTGCCGCCGGGGCCGGTTCCCGTTCCGTGTCCGTCGAGGCCGGGCTGCGGGTCCTTGAGGCCCTGGGAGGCACCCACCTGCCCACGGTGGGGCCGACGACGTCGGAAGCCCCGACCGTGGCGGTGCGGCAGACCGGTCTGTGGCCTGAGGCGGCCGGCGAGGCCTCCGACGGCACCGGCGACATCGTCCCGGCGGAGCCCGGCGACGAGACCACGCTGCTCAAGCCGGTCAGCCAGGTGACGGACCCGCCGCCGGAGGCAGGCCCGACGGAGCTGACGGACCCGGCAGGTCCATCAGGTTCGAAGACCGATGCGCCCGGCGGCGTCGCCGGGACGGGGCCCCTCGACACCGTCGGGCAGAGCGCCGGGGCGAGCACCGAGGAGGAGCCTGCTGCGGCACTCACTGTGCGGAGCGCAGAGGAATCCGAGGGGTCCGAGGAGCCCGTCGCCGAGCCTCCTGAGCTCCTGGAGACGGGTATCTGGGAGGAGCCCGACGAGATCCTTCATCTCCCTGACGACAGCCGGGGGAGCGGTGACGGCTCGGTCGATACCGGTGGGGCTGACGGCGTCGAGCGGACGCCGGAGTACCCCGAGCCCGAACCCGGTTCGGGGCGGCGCCGTCGTGGCGCCCACCGGGCCCAGACGGCACCACCGGTCGACGCTCCAGGACAGCCGACGGCCGACACCCCCACCGCTCCCGACAACTCCAAGAGCAAGCAGCCCCAGCCGGTTCGCGCCCCCCAGCCCCTGGAGGCGCTGCCCAACACCGAGGTCGTCTCCGCCTCCGAGGCGGCTCTCATCGCGGCGCCCCCGGTGCGGGCCTCGATCTGCCCCCGGGGGCACGCCAACCCACCCGAGATCCGCGAGTGCCTGACCTGCGCGCAGCCCCTGACAGGAGTGTTCTCCTACGTGCGCCGACCGGCGCTGGCCACGTTGACCCTGTCGACCGGCGCCGCCGTCGAGGTCGCCGGTGACGTCGTCGTCGGACGCGCCCCCCAGGTGCAGGTCGGGGCGGACCCTCACATCGTGGCCCTGGTCGCGGTCCCCAGTCCTCACCACATGGTCTCGCGCTCCCACCTCCTGCTGACGACCTCGGGGTGGAGCGTCCTGGCCCAGGACCTCGGCTCCTCCAACGGCACGGTGCTGGCGCGGCCCGGCGCGACGCCCGTCCTGCTGGGGTCGGGCATGCCGACGCCCGTCTTCATGGGGGACCTCATGGATGTCGGGGACGGAGTCACGCTTCGTATCGATCCGCCGGCCTGGCTGAGACCACAACGTGCGTGAGGCTATATCCTCCTCGGAGGCGCTTCGCCAGCGCGGACCCGGGTTCTCAGCAAGACTTGTCTCACACGACTCAAGAGATTCAAGACCGGATTCATTGCTACGGACCCGCAGGACTCACAGCCTCACCGCTCCGCTGCTGACCGCTGCGCAACCAGACCGGACCTGTGGAAGGAGATTTCATGAGTGACCTGACCTGGACGGAGATGCCAGAGGTCAATCCGGAGCGTCCCGACGAGCTCGTCCTGGACTTCTCCGGTGAGATCCACCGGGTCGCCTCCACGGACACCTTCGTCATCGGTCGAGGCGGCGACCTGGACATTGACGACAACCCCTACCTTCACCGCCGCTTCCTGGTCCTCGCCCACTCTGAGAAGCTGTGGTGGATCGCCAACGAGGGCTCACGGCTGTCGGCCACGCTGACCGACGGCGAGGGGCTGGTCCAGTCGCGCCTGGCCCCGGGGGCCCGGATTCCCCTGGTCTTCCCCCGGGTCATCCTCACCTTCTCCGCCGGCCCGACCACCTACGAGATCAACCTCGTCACCTCCGGGGAGGACCACTTCTCCGGGATCGACGGCGTGCGCCAGTCGTCGGGGCAGACCACCATCGGGGTGACCCCGATGACCCGTTCCCAGCTGCTGCTCGTCCTGGCGCTGTCCGAGCCGGTGCTCAAGCGGGCGGGGACCGGTGCCGCCGAGATCCCCTCCTCCGCGGCTGCCGCGGCACGCCTGGGCTGGCCGCTGACCAAGTTCAACCGCAAGCTGGACAACGTCTGCGAGAAGCTCGACCGGGTGGGGGTGCGCGGGCTGCGGGGCGGGCGCGTGGCGGGAGCCGCCTCCAACCGGCGCACCGCGCTGGTGGAGCACGCCGTGTCCACCCTCATGGTCACCGCGGAGGACCTCTACATGCTTGATGAGGAGCAGGCCGCCAACCAGGCGCCTGCAGGTCAGACGGCCGAGCACTCGGTGACCACCGCTCCGGTGGTTCAGAGCTCGCCGACGGCCTCGAAGCGATGATAGGCGACGATATGGCTCGAGATGCGATGAGAAACCTGAGAGGTCGAGGAGACCGGGACGGCGCCGAGGCGGCAGGCCGGCCGGGACCGGCGGTCGAGGCGAGCTCCTCTGAGGACACCTTCTTCGACGAGGTCCTGGCGGGCGATCCCGAGGACGGCGACACATCGGAAGGCGTCCGACGCCGTCCTGCCCGGCGGTGTCGTGCCAGACGGTGGGTGGTGGTGCTCCTGGTGCTCGTCGTCGTCCTGTCCGCTGGGGCCGTCGGGGCGGAGTACCTCGTGCGCGGGCAGATCGACTCCGCGGTGCGCTCCGCGCTGCCCGGGCTCAGCTCGGACGCGAGGATCTCCACGAGGGGCATCGTCCTGGCCCAGCTCGCCGGCGGCTCACTGGACAGCCTGTCGGTGGACTCCAAGCTCCTGGAGATCACCTCCAAGGGCCAGGGCGGCACCAAGGTGACGCTCAGCGACGTCGACGTCGATCTCAGCCGCATCCGCCTGCGCAGTCCCTTCCCGACGGATACGGTGACGGCCACGGGCACCATCAGCTGGAAGCAGCTCACCGAGCTCGCTGCCAGAAAGCACCCGAATATGCAGGCCATGACTCTTCAGGCCAAGCAGACGGGAACGAGTGCCCAGCAGCCCGGAGCTATCGAGGCCTCGGCCTCCCTGCTCGGCATGAGCGGCGAGGCGGAGATCGTGCCGTCGATCAAGGCCGACGGCAGCCTGGTGCTCACCGTCACCTCCACGCGGATGGGGGGCGAGCAGGCCGGGGTCGACGTCGCCACGGGTGAGAGCAGCCTGCTCGGCTACGTCGGCCTGGACTCCCCGGAGATCACCATCCCGGCCGAGTCCCTTCCCCAGGGGCTGCGCCCGACCAGTGCGATCGTCACCAACGACGGACTGCGGCTGTCCCTGGCCGGCAGTGGGGTGAACCTCGGCCAGCTCTGAACCGGGGTGCGACTCGATCACGATCCGTCTCACATTTTCGCTCGATCCATGCTGTAGCAGCGAAAGGTGAGGCTGTTCCGAGGTGATGGGGAGGACTTTCCATCCGCGAATGCCCCAGCCGGCGTCGCCTCGTATAGCCTGCCGATGCGTTGCCCTTCCGAACGTGAACACGACGTGAGGAATCAAGCAGGAACCGATCAAGGAGAACCATGAGCATGCAGCCCGAGCACCGTGCCCAGCCCGGCAGCCAGCCGGACGGGTGGCGCAGCGGCCAGCCGACTGGTCAGTCCTATGGTGCGGTGGCCGGCGGTCCCGCAG
>CAUVMS010000092.1:0-10398 GCA_963552815.1 uncultured Actinomyces sp.
GGGGGCCGGAGCCGTCGGGGGCGGGGTCGCCCTCGCGGACCTCGGCGGCCTCGATCGTGCCGTCGGCGGTGAAGTCGCGCCCCATGACCAGGTCGAGGACGTGCTTCTTGTCGGTGTTGGCGCCGGTGACCCAGCTGGTTCCCTCCACGATCCGGGGATCGACCAGGTAGCGCACGGATCCGGTGAGGACCTCGGTGCCGTCGTCGAGCGTCTCCACCCGCCGCAGCGGCGAGTTGGGGCCGATGGCGGTGGGGCCGATGTAGCCGCGTACGAGCTCGGGGTGGGTCTCGAAGTCGGTGTCGCCGGCCATCTCGACCTCGGCGGGGGCGACGGCGGCCTCCAGGCGCTTCATGTCGACGTCGCGGTCCCCGGGCACACCGACGACGAGCAGCTCACGCTCGCCACCCGGGTGGATGAGAGTGACGACGACGTTCTTGAGCGTGTCGGCGGCCGTCCAGGCCCGCCCGTCCGAGCGCGGGTAGACCTCGTTGCACAGGTTGACCAGGGAGTCGATGGTCGGGGTGTCAGGGGTGTCGACGACGCGGGCCGGGCCGACCCCGGAGGCGTCCACGGGATCGGGAACCACGGTGGTGACGGCCTCGGCATTGGCCGCGTAGCCCCCTGAGGAGCGCACGAAGGTGTCCTCGCCGATCTCGCAGGGGTAGAGGAACTCCTCGGAGTGGGAGCCGCCCATGGCGCCGGCCATGGCGTTGACGATGACGTAGTCCAGACCCAGGCGGGCGAAGATCCGCTCGTAGGCGTCGCGGTGGGCCTGGTAGGCGGCGGCCAGCCCGGCGTCGTCGATGTCGAAGGAGTAGGAGTCCTTCATGACGAACTCGCGGCCGCGGATGATGCCGGCACGGGGACGGGCCTCGTCGCGGTACTTGGTCTGGATCTGGTAGACGATGGCCGGCAGGTCCTTGTACGAGGAGTAGAGATCCTTGACCGCGAGGGTGAACATCTCCTCGTGGGTGGGGGCCAGCAGGTAGTCCCCGTCCTTGCGGTCATGGAGCTTGAACAGGGTGGGGCCGTAGTCGTTCCAGCGTCCGGTGGCCTGGTAGGGCTCGGCCGGCAGAAGAGCCGGGAAGTGGACCTCCTGACCGCCCATGGCGTCCATCCCCTGACGCACGATGTCCTCGATCTTGCGCAGCGTCCTCAGGCCCAGCGGCAGCCAGGTGTACACACCGGGGGCGGCCCGGCGGATGTAGCAGGCACGAACGAGCAGCCGGTGGCTGGCGACCTCGGCGTCAGCCGGGTCCTCGCGCAGGGTTCGGATGAAGGAGGTGGAGAGTCTGTGCAGCACAGGGCGATCCTAAGGGGTCTCAGAGCCGCCGCCCCAACGGGGCCCGCTCGGCCCTGCGAAATCACGGGAGCAAAGGGTCACAGCGCATCTGCGTCCGCGGCTGCGCGCGAACCGTCTCGATGCTGGTCAGGTAGGACTTGCAGCCCTCGAGAAGCGCCCGATACGCTCGATCCCATCAAAGGGTTCGTCAAGCCCTCTTATCCCTGAACCCGGCCCGCATCACGGTTTCCCGACGCGTGGGCCACAGGCAAGGAAACATATGGACAGGCACTCCTCCATCCGTGAGGGACACGGCCAGACGTGGGCGAAGGCCATTCTCCTGGGTGAGCACTCGGTCGTCTACGGGCATCCCGCTGTGGCCGTACCGTTGCAGGACCTGCGGATACGAGCCACGGCGAGCCCGACCTCGGGTCCCTCCACGCTGAGCAGCCTGGACTACTCGGGGCCCCTGGACCAGGCCGGGTCCCGGTTCGCCAGTGTCGCACGGGCCTTCGAGGTGGCCCGCGAGTTCTCCGGGGGGCTGGGCCAGGCCTTCGATATCACCACCGTGAGCGACTTCCCCCATGAGCGCGGGCTCGGCTCGTCGGCGGCGGCGGCCGGCGCGATCATTCGCGCTGTCCTAGACGCCTGCGGGCGCGAGGCCAGCTCCGATGAGCTGTTCGCGCTGACGCAGATGGCTGAGCAGATCGCGCACGGCAAGCCCTCGGGGCTGGATGCCGCCGCCACCTGCTCACCGTGCCCCATCCGGTTCCAGGGTGGACAGATGCGTCCCCTGAGCCAGCGCATCGACAACGCCTTCCTGGTCATCGCCGACTCAGGCGTCCACGGCTCCACCCGTGAGGCCGTCAGTGGCCTGCGCCAGCGCTACGAGAACGATCCGGAAAACATCGGGCCGCGCATCAACCACCTGGGGACGCTCACCCAGATCGCAATCATGACACTGGACCAGGCCGACGCCCCTGCCCTCGGGGCCGCCATGAATGAGGCGCACACGCTGCTCACCGAGCTCAGCCTGAGTCTGCCGATCCTCGACGACCTCGCCGACGCCGCACGCAGAGCCGGGGCTCTGGGCGCCAAGCTCACCGGCGGGGGGCTTGGTGGCTGCGTCATCGCCCTGGTGGCCGGGCAGCCGGCCACGCGCCGGGTTCGCGCCGCCCTGGAGAGGGCCGGCGCCGCGGCGACGTGGAGCTACCGGATGCGTCTGAGCCAGGTGGACGAGTGAGCACCGCCTCTCCAGCCACCGCGGGCTTCTCCCCGGCCGCTGCCCCGACGGCGACAGCCAGCGCCAACACCAACATCGCGCTCATCAAGTACTGGGGCAAGGTGGATGAGGCGCTGGCGATCCCCGCCACCTCGAGCCTGTCCCTCACCCTCGCAGGGACCCGTACGACGACGACGGTCTCCTTCGACGGCGGTGCCGGCGCCGCAGACTCGGTGACGATCAACGGCTCCTGCCCGACCGGCACCGAGCTGGCCCGGGTCAGCCGGTTCCTCGACCTGGTACGTTCCCGCTCAGGCGTCGCCACACCGGCTACCGTCATCTCCCGGGCCTCGGTGCCGCTGGCGGCCGGGCTGGCGAGCTCGGCGGCGGGCTTCGCGGCGCTTGCGGCAGCCGCCTCCCGCGCCGCCGGCATGAACCTCGACGACCGTGCCCTCTCCCGGCTGGCCCGGCGCGGGTCGGGGTCGGCCACGCGCTCCGTCTTCGGTGGGCTGGTCCTGTGGAACGCGGGCCACGACGACGCCTCCTCCTACGCCGAGCCGGTTGCGTGTGAGATGGACCTGGCGATGGTCGTCGTCGTGCTTTCCGAGCGGTACAAGCCCATCAGCTCCACCCGGGCCATGCGGGCGACCATGGCGACCTCTGCGCTCTTCCCCGCCTGGGTCGAAGCCAGCAGAGGGGACCTTCAGGTGGCGCTGGACGCGGTCCGGACCGGTGACCTGGAGCGGCTCGGGGAGGTTGTCGAGGGCAACGCCCTGGGGATGCACGCCACGATGATCGCCACCCGTCCGGGCATCGTCTACTGGCTGCCGCAGACCGTTGCGGCGCTGCACGCGATCCGCGCCATGCGCGATGAGGGCCTGCCCGTGTGGGCAACGATCGATGCGGGTCCCAATGTCAAGGTGCTCACTAAGGGTGCCCGGGCCGAGGAGGTCGCCGCTGCGCTGCGCGACCGTCTGCCCGGCACCACCGTCTCGGTGAGGCGTCCCGGCGGCGGGGTGCGTATCGAGGAAGGCCCATGACCCCTCACGTCGACGGCGTGGTCGCCAGGGCGCCGGGCAAGCTCTACATCGCCGGCGAGTACGCCGTCGTCGAGCCCGGCCACCGGGCGGTCCTGGTGGCGGTCAACCGATTCATCACCATGCGTATCACGCCCTGCTCCCCCGCCGGCGGGTACGCGGGCACGATCCGCTCGCAGCTCTACGCCACCGGCTCCAGGCCCTGGCGTCACCGCCCGCAGGACGGCCTGGCCGAGGCGGTCGGGGGCGATGACGACTACGTGATCTCGGCGATCCGCGTCGTCGAGGCGCTGGTGGCCGAGGGCGGTGGCCGGCTGGGGTCCTTCGACTTGGACATCTCCAGCGAGCTGGACGAGGCGGACGGGCGCAAGCTGGGCCTGGGATCCTCCGCGGCGGTGACCGTGGCGACGGTGCGCGCCGTCGCGGGCTTCTACGGCCTGAGTCTGGACGACTCGCGTGTCTACAAGCTGGCGATGCTGGCCAGTGACGCGGTCCAGCCGATCGGCTCGGGGGGCGACATCGCAGCCAGCGCCGTGACCGGCTGGGTGGACTACGCCTCACCCGACCGCGTGTGGCTGCGCCGAACCCGGCAACGGGCGCAGGCCCGTGGCGGCACAGGAGACCTATTGGAATCCGACTGGCCCGGCCTGCGCCTGCGTCGACTGCCGGTTCCCTCCGTGAGGCTTCAGGTGGGATGGACCGGGGCGCCCGCCTCCACCCCGGCCCTGGTTGCCGGCGTCCAGGCGGGCTCCCGCGGGGCCGACGACGTCTACGCGTCCTTCCTACGCGCCAGCCAGGACACCCTGGCCTCCCTGACCGCGGCCATCGAGGCCGACGACGCCGGCCAGGTCATGAGCGCAATCACGCAAAACCGGGCGCTTCTGGCGGAGCTCGGACGGATCAGCGGCCGTGTCATCGAGACTCCCGAGCTGACGCGGCTGGTCGAGATCGCCCGCGATCACGGGGCCGCTGCCAAGAGCTCGGGTGCCGGCGGCGGGGACTGCGGTATCGCCCTGTGCCCGCCGGACAAGGACATCGCCGCCATGAGCTCCGCCTGGAGGGCGGCCAGTATCCAGCCCCTGGACCTGGCGATCTACACCCACGACTCCCCCGTGCCCCCTATGGAGGTCACCTCATGAGCCACGAGTCCACCGACTCACAGCGGGCCTCCCGCAAGGACGAGCACCTGGAACTGGCGGTGCACCTGCACCGCCAGGACCGTGTGAACGCCTTCGACGACGTCTCCTTCATCCACCACAGCCTGCCGGGTGTCAGCGCGGAGCAGGTCGATATCGGCACCACCGTGCTGGGCTCCCGCTGGGAGGTCCCGTTCTACATCAATGCCATGACCGGCGGGACGCAGGCGACGGCGGCCATCAATGCTGACCTGGCCGAGGCGGCCGCTGAGGCGGGAGTCGCGATCGCCTGCGGCTCCCAGCACGTGGCCCTGCACGACCCCGAGCGGGCAGATGGCTTCCACGTCATCCGCCGTCGGGCCCCGGGCGCCTTCGTGCTGGCCAATGTCGGGCCGACCGTCAGCCCGCAGGAGGCGGCGCGGGCCGTGGAGATGCTTGAGGCCGATGCCTTGCAGATCCACCTCAACGCGGCCCAGGAGCTGGTCATGCCCGAGGGCGACCGCGATTTCAGCGGCTGGGAGGAGGCGGTCGCCGCCATTGTCGCGGCCGTACCCGTCCCGGTGGTGGTCAAGGAGGTGGGCTTCGGGCTCTCACGCCGGAGCATCGAGTTCCTGGCGCGTACCGGTGTCGCGGCCGTCGACGTGGCCGGGGCGGGGGGCACGGACTTCATCGCCATCGAGAACGAGCGCCGCCCGCAGCGCGACCTGTCCTACCTGGTCGGCTGGGGGCAGCCGACGGCGCTGTGCCTGCTGGAGTCTGTGGCGGTCGATGACCCGGTCGGTCTGCCGGTGCTGGCCTCCGGGGGCGTGCGCAACCCGCTCGACGTCGTGCGGTCACTGGCCCTGGGGGCCTGCGCCGTCGGGGCCTCCGGGCACGTGCTGCGCACCCTGGTCAAGGAGGGCCCCGAGGCCCTGCGCCGCGAGCTGAGCACCTGGGGCGACCACGTGCGCACGCTCATGACCTTGCTGGGAGCGGCCGATGTGGCCCAGCTGCGCCGTACCGATGTGGTCGTGACCGGACGCACCGCCGAACAGGCGCGTCTGCTCGGCGTCGATCTGGGGCGGCTGGCGCACCGCAGCGAGGCTTAGCTGTCGACAGGCGGTCTCGTCAAGGGGGATCGACCCCTCTCCTTTATTGTTCCTATCGGTAGTTATGGTGTGGATATCGGGGTTCAAGGACGTCACCAACGTCACTGATGCCTTGAGCATCCCCGAGACCGGCTTCCTCAAGGAGCCACGATCCATCGACATCACACCGGAAAGGATGACTCATGACCGGACGGGACAGAGCAAGAACCTCACCCTTTTGGGCCACCGACCTCGACAGGATGCAGCCTGGAGCAAGGAAGGTCGCCGAGGGGATTCACGCACTCATCCAAAGGTCGCCGGGCGCCTTCAAGCATCTCTGGGTGGGCTCCGGATGGCGCGAGCCCACAGGAAAGAACGATGAGCACGGGACCGGGCGAGCAATCGACATCATGGTGACCGCAGACACCGAAATGCAGCCCACACTGGACGAGCGAGCTGACGGCAACGCCTTCGTGAACTGGCTCATCGACCACGCGGACGACATCAAGATCAAAGGCATCATCTTCAGCCGAGACTCTGAGCCACGCCCCGAGCTCTGGGGCTACTCGCACCCGGGAAGCTGGCGTTCAGAGAAAGACCGGGGATCCATCTCAGCGAATCATGTGGATCACGTCCACCTCTTCCTCAAGGAGGACACCACCTGGCCGGCCTCACTCGACTCGACCACGATCTACCCCAGGCCCGGTCTGCCCGATGTCGGGGACGGCGGCAAGCCCCGGCTGGTCAGCTCGGTCTCGGTGTCCCACCTCAGAGAGGCCCGGTACACCGATCCCGAGAAGGACGGCACTCCGGTTGGCCCCTACGGCGACGAGGTCTTCACCCTTGAGACGGCGCTCGCCCGCACCAAGTGGATCCAGTCTCGGTATGTCGATGGCCACTACGGAACCTCAACGATTGGCGACGGCTCCAGCGGCTACGGCGGAACCACCGGCTTCCAGAAAAAGCACAGCGGCGCCACCGACCCGGACGGATGGCTCGGGAAGCAGGAGCTGACGAAGCTGTTCCAGCTGGCGGGCATGTCCGTTGAGGTGACGGACTGACCCGATCGGCGTCGTGCCAGTACCCGGCGTGACTCAGCGACCAAGTCTCACGTACCACATGAGAACAGGCGTGCGGCGGAGGCCCGTCCCCAGCCTCCGCCGCCTCCCTCTGGAGGGCCGCTCAGGCCAACGCCGCCAGCGCCTTGACGATGCCGGGGGCGGCGTAAAGCGACATGAACTGGACGCCGTAGGCAACTCCCAGACGGTTGAGTGATCCGCACACGACTCCTACGAGCAGGACCCCGAAGACGTTGGCCAGGCCCGCCTTCTGGTCGGCGTCGATGTAGGCCAGCAGGATGACGAAGGCGACGAACAGCGCCAGCACCGCCTCGTGAGGGATCCGACGCATGACGAAGTAGGTGATCTGCGAGGACCAGCGCACCGCAATGACGTAGGTGATCGCAACCGCGATCAGAGCCCCAATGGTCACGGTGATGATGAACCCGGGCAGGTCCAGCAGGTGGTGCAGGTTGTGCTGCTTGGTGTAGACCGAGCCCGCATTGAACAGCGGGCCGGCGGGTCCGACGGACACCCCGGAGATCGGGACCCCGAGCGCCACCAACGGGATAATGACGCCGGCGAGGTAGGTCGAGTGGGCCAGGGCGCTCATAACGGTCACCGCACGCTGTGCGCGGGGCACCCGGTCCTCGTTCTGGCGGGCCACGGAGGCCTCCCCCAGCAGGAAGGTCAGGCCCACCGGGCTGAGAATGAACAGAGGGGTGGAGGCGGCGGCCATAGCGGCACTCCACCACCCCTCGGACCTGGTGATGAGCCGACCCGGCCACAGCGCCTGTCGGCCGAAACCGGAGCGCAGCAGCTCGGCCTTGGTGCGGTTACCGTGCGGCAGCTCCTCCCGGCGCTTGGCGTTGAGCAGCTCCAGGAGGGTCAGGAGCATGGGTCCCACAGTGATCCCGAGGAAGAAGGAGGTGTTGACGCTGGCCTTCTCCGGGATGATGCCCGCGCCCCGGTAGAGGGCCGGAAGCGCCTGAAACAGCAGCGCCATGGGAAGAATCGACACCAGTGAGAGGATGCGATTCTTTCCGAGCAGGGCCAGGACCACGGCTCCGGCCGCAAGGACGATATCGGAATGGGTCTTGATCCAGTCGGCCATGGGAAGCAGCAGACTGGCCAGGAGGAAGCTCAGGGGAATGGAGATGAGGGTTCCGATGGCCGAGCCCACCGCCATCTTCCGGATCGTGTCGGAGGCCAGGCCCTTGGTGCGCAGCACCATGGCATGATCCATGAGCGGAGCGGACATGACCCCGCCGGGAAGGCCCACCAGCGCCGTTGGGATGCCGTTCATGAGGTTGAGCGTGACCACGGCGGAGATGAAGAAGGCGAGGACCACGTGCGGCGGGGCTCCGGCCAGGATGATCGCCAGGGTGACGGGCGCGAGCACCCCGGTCTCATCGGTGCCGGGAATGAACCCGATGAACGTGTACAGCACCACGGCGGCCAGAATGGCGGCCACCATCATGAGAAGAAGGCTCACGGTCACTGGTCCGCCCCCTCACTCGTGCCGATGCTCAGCTCCTCGACAATGGTGACCTCGCGCTTGGGACTCACCAGGAAGCAGCAGGCGATAAATCCGATCGTTGAGGCTCCCAGCCCCCAGAACAGCGGCTTTCCCCCGAAAGAGGCGGATAAAAGTACCGCCGCAACGATACACATCACCGAAATCAGAAGACAGATGAGCAAATCTCTGGGCGAGACGAGATCGTTCCAGACCTCGATATTATTCTGACGCTCCGTGCTCTCGGAGTCGACTTCGACCGTATTGCGCACGATTGGTGATCGTAGGCGAGTTGCCCAGGGTGCTCCATATGTTGTTCACCATGGCTTTGCAGGCGCCCTGTGCCAAGGAACATCGTCTTGCCTCACCGGTATTACAGGAGCACGGTGGCGAACAGGCCCACCTGTCGAAAGCCGAGGGACTGGTAGAGCGCCAAGGCCGCGGCATTGTAGTCGTTGACGTAGAGGCTCACGACGCCGTCGACCCCGACATGGTCTCGGTAGACGGCATCCACGACGCCGGCCAGCGCCGCCGCCCCCACTCCTCTCCCACGCAGGTCCGGGCGCGTCCACACTCCGGTCAGCTGGGCGACGCCGCCGGACGGGGAGCGCCACAGGGCTCCGACGTCGGCCTTGAAAGCCACCTCCCGGGGCGATCCGGGCCGGATCGGGTGGCCTGCGCCGTCGTCGAGGACGATGTAGCTGCGTCCCTGCTCAATGAGCCAGCTGACGTGGCGCCTGTATCCGAGGCCGTCGGCGGTGGGGTCGTAGCCGAGCTCGCCGACGAACATGTCCACCGAGGCCGGCAGGACCAGCTCCTCCTCGTCCGGCCGGGCCGGACGAACCGCCTGCACCACCCACGCCTGAGACGAACGACGCCCCAGGTACGCGCTCACCAGCCCGCCCCCCATGTGAGGGGCGGTGAGGACCGGCTGCCTCCAGCGCTCGTGGCGGGAGCGCTGCCCCTGCTCGCTCAGAGCGCCCCAGACGGCGGCGACGTCCTGAGCCGGTCCTGAGACCGAGCCGCGACGGGACAGCCGAGGTCTGGCATGCTCGGCCAGAGCCCAGATCTCTCCGGAGTCCGCGGCTCGCAGGCCGTGCTCGGGGCGTCCGGCCAGGCCGAAGGGCATGAGCGAGCCGACCGCCCACGCCGCCGCGATGGGGTGGGCCAGGCCACCCAGGGCGACGACGTCACCGCGGCCCCAACGAGACCAGCGCTGCATCTGCTGGACCAGGCCCACGGCGCTGACCGGCTCGAGGGCGCACAGAGACATGACCCCTGACACCTGGTCGGAGGGGACCGGTGTCAAACGGTCAGCGCCGCGCTGAACGCGTCCGCGATCGCGGTGTCGCAGGAAGCTCATACCCACCAGGTTCGAGCGGGGCCTCGGCGCCCTCGCCCTCACCGGTCCTCAGCCGGCGGCGGAGACCATGGGGCTGGTGCCGACCAGGGCCTCCTCACCGAGCTCCTCGGCCATCTCGGCGGCCATGACCTCGGCGTGTTTGAGAAGGGTCTCGACGACCTGGTCCTCGGGGACGGTCTCGACGACCTGGCCGCGTACGAAGATCTGCCCCTTGCCGTTGCCCGAGGCGCAGCCCAGGTCCGCCTCACGGGCCTCACCGGGGCCGTTGACGACGCAGCCCATGACGGCCACGCGCAGCGGGGCGGTGACCTCCTTGAGCCCGGCCTCCACCTCCTCGGCCAGGGTCCACACATCCACCTGAGCGCGGCCGCAGGAGGGGCAGGAGACGATCTCGAGCTGGCGCTGACGCAGGCCCATGAACTCCAGGAGCTTGGTGCCCACCTTGACCTCCTCGACCGGAGGCGCGGACAGAGAGACGCGGATGGTGTCACCGATGCCCTCGGCGAGCAGGGTGCCGAAGGCGGCGCAGGACTTGATCGTGCCCTGGAAGGCGGGGCCGGCCTCGGTCACCCCCAGGTGCAGGGGCCAGTCGCCGCTCTCGGACAGCAACTGGTAGGCCTGGACCATGGTGACCACGTCGTGGTGCTTGACGGAGATCTTGAAGTCGTGGAAGTCGTTCTCCTCGAACAGGCCGGCCTCCCAGGTGGCGGACTCCAC
>CAUVMS010000093.1:0-10362 GCA_963552815.1 uncultured Actinomyces sp.
TGGCCTCTGGTACTGCACGAGGGTGGGGTTGTACTGGCCAGGGGTTATCCATACTGCACGAGACCCCGACCTTCGTGGAGTACACCCACCTGTCAGCCAGTAGCGCCCCACCCTCGTACAGTACGAGAGGGTGAAAAAACGGCCGCCTCACAGCAACAGCGAGAACCGGCGACGGGCCCATCGGCTTCCAAATCGACGACGGCAATAATGTCGCGCAGACGGGAAGACCTATTCACGGGGCTTGTCGCGATGGTTGTCGACAGGGGCGGCTGACTGGTGGCGCGGAGTCCCCACAGCGGATACAACCACCGCGGAGAAATCGGGACCCAAGCGAGAACCGCCTGATTCCAAGGGCTGCCCACCAGCCACATCAGCCATGGAGCCGCCATGTCCGCTGCATGGGCACTAAGCCACTCACGCGGGAAGCGGAAAAAGGCTGCCCCGCCAGTTTCCTGGCGGGGCAGACCTCTCATGTGGTGGAGCTAGGGGGATTCGAACCCCCGACCTTCTCATTGCGAACGAGACGCGCTACCAACTGCGCCATAGCCCCAGGTGCGGGGTTGATCCTAGCATCGTCGCCGGTCGTCCTGGCAAGTTCGGTGGCGGTGAGCCCGCCCACCGCGCCGGAACCGCGCTACAACCGAGACGAGGACCACGCCCGCCCTACTCTCCGGCCGCGCGCCGCCCCTCGAGGATGGCGTCGAGGTCGATGGGGTGGAAGAGCTCTTCCTCGTCCTCCACCGGAGCAGGGATGTAGGCGCGAGCCGTCTGCGGGCGCGCGGGAACCGGCGCCGAGGTGCCGGGCTCGACCACCGGGTCGGCGTAGGAGCGCCGGGGCGCCCGGGCCGCCAACGTGTAGGTCGGTGCGGGCACGTGGACCGGCCGCCAGCCCTGGGGCGGGGTCGACGTCGTCGCATCCTTGGTCACGGGCTCCGCCTCGGCAGGGGCACTGGCCGCAGAAGTCTGCGGGCCGGTGGCCGGACGCGACGGCTCGGCGGCGACCGGGGAGGAGACCGGACCAGCGGCCTGCTGGGGGCGCGCAGGAGCCTCGGAGGCCGACGTCGCGGCCTCCTGCGCCTGCGCCTCCTGCTCGATGGCGCTCGCCTCGGCGAGGAGCTCCCCCCAGCCGGTCGGGCGGCGTGAAGAGGTCGAGGTCGACAGGGAGGCGACGAAGTCCTTGGTGCCCGGCGAGCTCTCCTCGTCGCCGTCGCGTGAGACCGCGTCGCGCACGCCCATGTCCCGGGAGACCTTGCCGGCGTGGCGCGAGGGCACGTACACCGAGGCGCGGCGGGTCGCCTCGCGCTCGGCGGCCACGGCCGCGGCCGTCTCCGCGTCGAGGTCGGCATCGAGCCCGGCAAGACGCTCCGCCTCGGAGGCGGCGGCGCGGGGAGCCTTGGCGTCAGCGGACCCAGTGGCCGTCTCAGCAGGCGCCTCTGCGGCACCCTCGGCAGTCGTCTCCCGGGTCGACGTCGCGGAGCGCGCAGCCGCCCTCTGCGCCCCCTCGCGAGCGAGCCGCTCCATGAACGGGTCCTGCGCGGAAACGGACTCATCTGCCGACGTGACGGGCGAGGCGGCACTGGCGCTGCTGGAGCTGGAGGCACCGCTGGTGGCGCTGCGCACGCCGTCGACGACAGAGCGGGGCGCGGCCACGACCGAGGCGGCCGAGCGCCGACCGGTCAGTGTCACCAGGGTGTGTTCGAGCTCGGCGATCCGACGGCGCTCACGGCGGTCCGCCGCCGCGGAGGCCAGGGCGGCACGGCGTCCGGCCACCATGGAGACCCCCAGCAGGGCGGTGGGCAGCAGAGCAGGCCACCACGGCAGGGCCGTCACAAAGCCCAGAACCCAGGCGCCCAGGGAGATCCCGAGCAGGACGCTGGCAACAATCCCGCGGTGTGAGGCGGCGACCCGGCGGCGCTCACGCCCCTGGGCGTGAGCCTGACGGGCTTGGTCGAGCTCACGCTCGGTGCGCAGGGCGCGCACATTCCTCACGGCGGGCCTGTTCATCACCCTCACCTCCGGTCGACGTCGAAAGAGCTCCGCATGCCCACTGCTCGCACAGGTGTCGTCGCGCTCGACGGCGGCCGCGCCCGTGGCCAGGACACGCAGCTCGGCCGAGTAGCGGTCCTGGACGTTGGAGCGCCGCGCCATCTCACGGCGCCCCACCAAATACGGAAAGAGGTATACGGAGAGAACCGCGATGAGGGCGATGACTGCCCAGATCTCGATTCCCACACCGCAACCGTAGGCGCGAGTACCCTCACCCCTGCGGAGGAACACTCCGGTTTTCCTGCGAAATGCCTGGGACTCAAGACGTCACGCTGTCAGCATGACACCTCTGTCATCACATGAGTCACACCAGTTTCTTCCGTCTCGACGTTCACGCCTCGCCTGCCGGTCAGCGGTCGGGCCGTACC
This sequence comes from uncultured Actinomyces sp., assembly GCA_963552815.1. Classification (GTDB taxonomy): domain Bacteria; phylum Actinomycetota; class Actinomycetes; order Actinomycetales; family Actinomycetaceae; genus Actinomyces. The sequence continues at coordinate 2,415 of CAUVMS010000093.1, forward strand.
CCTCCCAGACGCCCCGCGAGCGCACCTCCAGCCCCTCGTCCCCAACCCTGGGTCGGGCCGTGAAAAACCTTAGCCGCGGGCGAGTCTCCGTTGGAAGGTGACGCCATCGGGCCCGTGAGCCTCCTCGGCAGTGGCGGCGAAGGAAACATGATCGGCCCAGGCCCCGTTGATGTGCATGTAGCCGCGCCGCAGCCCCTCCTCACGCAGCCCGAGCCCGCGACACAGCGCCAGGCTCCGCTCATTCTCGGGGCGCACGTTGATCTCCACGCGGTGCAGCCCGACCGGTCCCAGGAGGTGGTCGAGGACCAGGGCGACTGACAGGCGCATGATTCCGCGCCCCTGCCAGGCCGAGCCGATCCAGTAACCCACCTGGGCGCTGCGGATCGAGCCCCAGCTGATCGGGTCGACGGCGACCTGCCCGGCGAAGGCGTTGTCGACCTCGACGACGAATGGCATCGCCTCTCCCAGCCTCGCCCGCCGCGTCTGGCGGCGCACGAAGACCGGGAAGGCGCTCATCGCCTCTCCCCCGCCGGCCGGCAGAGTGGCCTCCCAGGGGGCGAGCCGATCGTTCTCCGCCAGTCGCAGCGTCCTCCAGGCCTCCTCGTCGTCGGCACGAAGCTCGCGCACCACGATGGACGGACGGGCAGGGCGAGCAGAACCGGTCGGCGCGCCGGGCCCCGCCCCTCCTCGGGGCGGTTCGGGCTCGAGGCGCACCGGCCAGGTGAAGCGCGACGCAGAGCCCGCCCCGAGCAGCAGGCCGGCAGCGGCACGCCGGACTCCTCCTCTCAGAGCGCCGCCCAGAGTCCTCGACTCCGGGGACCGGCCCTCGGCGTCGTCGTGCGGTCCCCGCCCCGTTTCCGGCATCAGGCGTCCAGGAGGAGGCAGTGGAGGGTGTCGCCGGCCACCACGGTGCTCGTGTCCTCAGGGACGACGGCGATGGCGTTGGCCGCGGACAGGCCGTGCAGCCGGACGGTGCCGGGCGGCGTCGTCGGCTCGGCGCGGTAGCCGCGGGCCGGCGAGCCGCTGACGTGCACGGGGACGAACTCGCGCTTGCCGATCGGTGAGTGCCAGCCCTCGGACATGGTGGCGGGCAGGCTGGAGCGGTGCAGGGAGGTGCGTCCGGCGATCTGGCGCAGGACCGGGCGCACGAAGGTCTCGAAGGCGATCTGGGCGCTGACCGGGTCGCCGGGCAGGCAGAAGATCGGAGTGCCCTCGACCGTTCCCACGCCCAGCTGACGGCCCGGAGACATGGCGACGGCGTCGAACCGCACCGAGCCCAGGGGGGCGAGGACCTCCTTGACCGTGTCGCCCTGGCCGACGCTCAGGCCCCCGGTGGTGATGAGGACGTCGGCGCGCACCAGCTGGTCCTCGATGGTCTCGGCCAGGGCGCGCAGCTCGTCGGGGACTGCGGCCACGCGGAAGGCCTGACCGCCGGCGTCGGTGACCGCGCAGGCCAGGGCGTGGCCGTTGGCGTCGAAGACGTCGCCGGCCTCGCGGGACTGGCCAGGCTCGACCAGCTCGTCGCCGATGGAGACCACGACGACGCGTGGGGCAGGATGCACTCGCACCCGGTGCAGCCCGAGGCCGGCCAGGAGGGCGATCTGCCGGGCGCTGACGCGTGAGCCCCGTTTGAGGACGGTGGTTCCGGACCTGACGTCCTCGGCGCGACGGCGTACGTTGTCACCGGCCGCGACGGCGCGGTGGATGCTGACCCGGGACTCTCCGCGGTCGGTGTCGGCCCAGGGGACGACGGCGTCGGCCCCCAACGGCATGGGGGCGCCGGAGTCGATGAGGACGGCCGCCCCGGAGACGAGGTGGCAGGGGCGCATGTCGCCGGCGCGCACCGCGTCGACGACATCGAGCTCGAGCGGGTCGCTCTGGCCGGCCGCGGCGATGTCCTTGGCGATGACGGCGTAGCCGTCCTGGCCGGCCAGGTCCACAGCGGGCAGGTCGATTCCGGCGACGACGTCCTGGGCCAGGACGCATCCGACGGCGTCGGGAAGGACTACGTCGAGGGGCGCAGCCGCCTGGGCGATCTCCAGGCAGGCGGCCAGGTGTTCGGCCACTGTTCTCATGACACTCAGGCTACCGTCAGGTTTGCGACACACGGCGTGCCCCGCCGGGACGAACGTTTCAGATGCTAGGCATCACCACCTGCGAAGATGTCCCCATGACGAGCGGCGCGCTGGACCTTCCTGATACAAGCGGACTCGAGGTCGACGACGCCAAGGATGAGCTGCGCAAGGTGCTGCGGTCGCACCGACGCACCCATCACCATCACCCCTCCTCGGCGCACACGGCGGCCTGCGAGGCTCTGACCGAGCACGCCCTGGAGGCGGTGGCCGGCGCGGCGAGCGTGGCGACCTTCGTGTCGGTGGGGGCCGAACCCTGCACCCGGCTGCTGCTGGAGAGGCTTCACGAGGCCGGGGTCGAGGTGCTGCTGCCGGTGCTCGGGCCGCAGCTGGCGCGCTGCTGGGGGCGGTTCCAGGGAGTTGCAGACCTGGCGGAACGGGCGCCACGGCGCCCTCCGGAGCCCAGCGGCCCGGCACTGCCGGCCGAGGCGGTGCGCGAGTCCGAGGCGCTCCTCATTCCGGCACTCGCCGTGGACCACGACGGCCGGCGGCTGGGCCAGGGAGGCGGCTGGTACGACCGGATGCTGCCACTGCGGGCCTCGGGGACCCACACCTTCGCGATCATCCACCCCGAGGAGCTGGTGGCCGGGCCGCTTCCCGTGGAGGAGCACGATGAGCCCGTGGATGCTGTCATCACGGCTCAGGAGTGGTTCCTGCTGGCTGCCGGCTCGCCGGCACACGCCCGGTCCCCGGAGGCCTGAGAGCAAGCGAGAAGCGCGCACCCGGGGGCCACAGGCCCTCTGGTGCAGCGCCCGTCCACAGGCCTGACAGTTGGATCGTGCCGAGCGGTACCACTCCCCTGATCCTGGAGGCATGCGACTCCATCACCGTCCTTCTCGTCATGAATCCCGCCAGGCATCCCACGGCTCGTCCCTCAGATCGCCCCGGTCATCCGGGCCCGCCGCCCGGCCGTCGTCTCGCCGCAGCAGGCTTGCCGCACAGCGCCCCTCGCTCCTGCTGTGGCGTCATCGCCACCTGGTCGTGGCCGTGTGCCTGGGAACCGCCGTCCTCGTAGCACTCAGCGTGCTGCGTCCAGGGCCCACACAGGGCCAGCAGGTGCTTGTCGCGGCACAACCGGTCAGCGCCGGGGCGCTCATCACCGAGCAGGACATCACGACGAGCAGTCTCCCGGCCTCAGCGCTCCCCCAATCCGGCCTGGCCTCCAAGGAGCAGGTCGTCGGAACCCGGGCGGCTATCGCCCTGGAGCCGGGTACCGTTCTGACCACCTCGATGACCAGCGGAAACATGGCCCAACAGCTAGGACCTGACGAACGACTGGTCCAGGTGCCAGTCGACGTCGGAGCCGAGCTCGCTCGCCCCGGTGCCCGGGTCGACGTCATCGGACAGGCGCAGGACGGAGCCTCACTCAGCGCCCCGGGAGCAGGCTCCGACGGGCAGATGGAAGCATCCGCGCAATCCGGTCCGGAAAACGGTTCAGCCACTGACGAACCGGCTAATTCCGAGCCGACGGCTTTACCTTCATCGTCACCGTCATCATCGAACCAGGAGCCACCAGGAATTCAGAAGCCTCCTCAAAGTCTTTCTCAAGGAATACCTGTCGGTTCATTCGGACAACGCAGTACGGTGCTCTGCACCGGAGCGCGAGTCATCATGATTCAGGAGGTCGGAGAGGGTAGCCGCTGGACAGGAAATAAGAAAGTAACACTCATCACACTGGCCATTCCTGCCGGTAGCGCTATTCTGGTAGTTAGTGCGGCTACCAATAACACGCTCGGCATTGTGCTGAGTCCGTAATGCCGCTGCAGCGCCTTACACAGAGGATAAGGCGCTTCGCTTTCACTAGTCCCCGATGGCGCACCCATGGCAGACGCCTGCCCGCGCCGCTACGAAAGGATCGCCATGATCAAGGGATTCAAGGAGTTCATCGCGCAGGGCAACGCCCTCGAGCTCGCCGTCGCCGTCATCATCGGTGCTGCCTTCAAGCCGATCGTCGATTCCATCACGAAGGTCATCATGACCATCATCGGGCAGCTCATTGGCCAGCCCAACTTCGACTCGTTGGGAGCATTCTCCCTGTATGAGAACGGCAGCTACACCTTCCACATGGCCACCGCTGAGGAGCTCGCCGCCAACCCCGACGGCTACGTGATGCCCGGGACGATCGTGACCACGGTGATCAACTTCCTCCTCATCGCCGTCGCCGTCTACTTCGCGATCGTCCTGCCGATGAACAAGGTCAAGGAGCGCCTGGCCAAGCAGAAGGCCGAGGAGGAGGCCAAGGAGGTCACCGACGTCCAGCTCCTCACCGAGATCCGCGACCTGCTCTCCGCCGGGACCCCCAGGCGGTGAGTCCCGCAGCGATCCCGTAGTCGCTTTGCCGCAGGGCCCCGTCGATCCACGTGATCGGCGGGGCCCTCCGCTTTTCTCTTCTTGCAGCACCAACGAAGGTTTGTCGGCATTCGCACACAGCTGCTCGATAGCGCCCATCAGCCCCAGTGCGGGGGGACCTCGCGTTTGAGGCGAGCGTCGTTGGAGCCGGCGCCACCGGTCTGGGGAGCATCGAGTCCCCCTCCGACGCCGCTGAGGGCATCGTGCTCGTAGTCGGCCCGGGCCAGATCCTCTGGGTTCTCGCCGCGGGACACACGTTCCTGGTCCCGGGCGGACAGGGCGACGACCCGCCGACGACGCCGGGCGCCTCTGCGCCCAGGAGCTCCGTCATGGTGCGGCGCAGGTTCTCCGTCCGGAGTTGAGGCGCTCCCCACGCCGCTTATCGCCGCCGCGCCACAGGGAGCGCCATTGGCCGCGTCATTAGCAGTGTCACCGTCATGCACTGTGCTGCTCGGGATCACTCGGGCGGCTCAGCGGGTGCGTCGCACGGCGTTAGCCAGGACGGCGTCGATACCCGAACCGCGGCGGCGCAGGGCCAGGGCCGACCTCAGCTCCTCGACCTCCCGGGCCTCGGAGCGGCCCACGCCGTCGGAGCGGATCCAGGCCATGAGGTCGTCGAGCTGATCGTCGGAGTAGGCCTGCAACGGCAGCCCTTGGGCGATGCGGGGGCGCTCGGTGCGCTCATGCACCTCGCCAGGATCGGGCTCAGGCGCCTCGGGGACGGCGCGCGCCGAGTCGTCGACCCGGTCGGGCACGGCCTCCATCGGCGGAGCAGCGTCGCCCTGGCGCTCCACGAGGACGGACAGAACAAGGTCCTCGACGGCCTTGGCCTCGGCCTCCGGGTCCACGAACACCCCGGCGGAGAAGGCCATGTGGACGCGCCAGCCGCGCCGCTCGAGGCGCTCGACGCGGTGCCGGTCACGCCGACGCAGGCTGGGCTCGGAGATGTAGTCGACGTCGTCGGTCAGGACCGCCACCAGCAGCTCGTCGGGGTAGTCGGGGTGGCCGATGGCCAGCGGGATCCGCACGCCGCCGTCGGTCCCGTAGCGTGGGACGACGGACAGGCCCTTGCGCCACAGGTGCTCGGCCAGGTCCACCAGGAGGCGGTCGGGCACCTTGCCGGCGGAGTTGCCAGTCTGGGAAGCATCCTCGGCGCGGGCCAGGACCTCGCGCAGCAGGCGCGCCCCGGGAGCGCGCAGGCGGTCGCGGTCGATGTCGCCGGCGGCCAGGCAGGAGACCACCTGGGTGCTGCCCCGCGAGGCGCACAGGGCCTCGACGAGCCCCACCATGCCGCTGTGGTCGGAGACAGGGCCGAAGTTGTGGATGGTGCGCCCGTGCGGGGTCTTGGCGTAGCCCACCGAGATGATGATGTGGTCGCGTCGCAGCGCGCGAGCCTCAGCCAGCTCGACGACGGTGAAGGGCTCGGCCGCGCCGGGTGCGAAGAACTCCTCCAGGGCCGGAGCGCCGGCGGACGCCCGGGCGATGGCCGAGCGCAGGGCGTCGCCGTGCAGGCGGTTGAGGGCGATGACGGCCAGGGACTCCTCGGGCCGGGTCAGGGCCCGGTCAATGACCATGTCGACGACGCGGGAGACCTCCGCCTCCACGGTCTCGACCGCGGTCTGCCCGGGCGCCGGCATCCCCTTGCCGTCCACGAGCTCCAGGGACAGGTAGGCCTCCCCCGGCGGGGAGGGGACGGCCTCGACGACACCCTCGTAGCCGTTGGCCGCGAGGAAGGACGCGATTCCGGCATCCAGGCTGTTACGGGCGGTCGGCAGGGTGCGGGCAGGCAGGAGCGGGCCGAGCTCGGCGGCCAGGCCCGTCGTCGCGCGCCGGGAGTCGCCGACGACGAGCACCTGCTCGGCGCGCACGAAGGCGGGCAGCACCTGCGGGACCGGCATGGGTGTGGAGGCGTCCAGGACGGCCAGGTCCACCACTGCCGTGGGCGAGAAGATCTGGGGCACGAGCGTGGGCGGGACGATCCAGATCGGCCGGGCCAGCAGGGCCATGGGGTGGGCGTCGATGATCTCGCGCAGCGGGACGCCGTCCTCGCGGGCCAGCGCGATGTACAGGGCGCGGGCATCGGCCTTGTCCTGCTCGACGGCGGCACGCACCCGGCGGGCGCAGGCCTGGGCCACGGGGCCGGACAGGGAGCGGGTGTGGGCGGCGTCGAGCTCGCGCAGTGAGACGGCCATGTGGGACAGGGCACGCGCGTCGAGGCCGCCGAGGTCGGGGTCGGCAGCGAGGGTCTGGGCCAGCAGCGAGGACCACCAGCAGTAGGTGAGCTCGGGCTCGAGCTGCTCGTCCTGGACGCTCCGGGCGGCCATGTCCGCCACGAAGTCACTCAGCCCCATCTCCTCAAGGTCGGTGCGGATGCGGTTGACCTCGGGGAGCTTCTGGGCGGTGAGGTCGTCCGCGGCCAGGGAGCGGGTGAGCTCCAGGAGGTCCTCCAGGGGCATGTCCATGAGCACCGGTGAGTCCTGGGCCCGTCCCAGGAGCGGCTGGACCTCGGCGACGGCTCCTCGAGCCCGGCCGGCGGTGCGCCGCATCTCGTCCAGGCCCTGGGGCAGGCGGGGCCAGCCGCCGTCGGGGTCGTGGCGGCGCCACACCTCGCGGCGGCGCTGGACCTTGACCAGCTCGGCGTGCAGGTCGTCGACGACGCGGCCCGGCCTCACCAGGTCGTTGGCCTGACGCGTGAAGCGCCGGCGACGCGAGCCGTCCATGTGGATGCCCCGCTCATCGCGCCAACGCTTGGAGGCGGTGGCGATGACCATGTCGGCGGCGGAGCGCTCGAAGACCTCGGGCAGGAAGACATCCAGGGACTCGCGTACGCCGTCGAACATGTCGAGCTGCTCGATCCACTGGCCGAGGTTGCGGGCCCGGCTGAGGCCCGTGGTGCGGGCGACCGTGGCCACGTGCTCCTGGATGGAGGGCAGCAGGTCGTTGGCCAGGGCGCGCAGGTGGATGAGCGCGTCGGTGGCCTCGTCCATGTCCTCCACCGGGATCCCGTTCCAGGCGCTGGAGGAGACCTCCGGGGTGAACAGCCCCAGGGAGTACCCGCGCCGCAGGAGGGCGAGGGCCCGGTCCCTGCCATCCTCGTCGAGGCGACCCAGGTGCTCGGCGGCGATGCGGGCCCGGGTGGTGGCGCGGTCACGGCGGCTGGTGAGCTCGGCGAGCTTCTGGAGGGCCTCGTAGGCGGAGACCGACCAGGGTTCGCGGGACCGGTGCAGGGCCCGCACGTAGCGGTCCAGACGGGAGCGGACAGCGGTGAGCCGGTCGCGCAGGGAGATGATCTCGGCGACGTCGAGCTGGGGCGGCTGGACGCCCAGGCTCTCGCGGATGCCCTCGGAGGCGTGCTGGCGCCAGGCGGCGTCCTCGGTGAGGTCCAGGACCATGGAGCCCAGGCCCGCCTCACGCAGGGCCGCGGCGACGGCGTGCCCGTCGGCACTGGTGGCGGGCACGTGCAGCGC
>CAUVMS010000094.1:0-10319 GCA_963552815.1 uncultured Actinomyces sp.
TAGAGCATCGGCCTTCTAATCCGCAGGTTGCCGGTTCGAGTCCGGCCGGGGGCACTCAGGAGAGGTCCAAGGGAGGCTTGAAATTCTGCCGACTATCGACCGTTCGGGTCGCAGGGCTGAATGGAGCTGGCAATGCTGCTGCGCCGGTGGGGGCAGACCTTCCCGTCCCGGGAGCCAGTGGCAGTGGCTCCGCCTTTCCCGCCTCCGGGAGGTATTGATTCGTCTCCTTCGGGCTGGTGGGCGCCTCGTTCCGCTTGTCACAGCGGAGTAACAGGAGATTCCCACCGGGCGCACGACACCCGTGGGGTGGACTGTCGAGATCAATCGTCGACTCTGCTGCGCAGTGCTCATAGTGTTGGCACATGCCCGCTCCTGTCCCCTCGCGCCGCTCCGAGGATGATGCTCCCGTCTCCTCGCTGAGTCGCGCTCAGCTCCTCGATGTCCTCACCGACCTGGTCAGGGACCTCGAGCGCCTCGACCTGACTCTGAGCGCCGACGGCGTCGAGGCTGCACGTACGCTGCGTGACGGTCTCATCGGACAGGTCCGCGATCAGGTGATTCCCCGTCTGCAGGATGCCGACATCCCCTCCATCGTGGTAATCGGGGGGTCTACGGGTGCTGGAAAGTCCACCCTCGTCAACTCCGTGCTGGGTCAGGAGGTCTCGGAGGCGGGGGTGCTGCGGCCCACCACGCGGACGCCGGTCCTGGTGGCCAACCCCGAGGACATGGAGTCTCTGGGCGAGCACCCTCTGATGGAGGTCTGCTGCCAGGAGGTCTCCGCCGCCATACCGGCGGGCCTGGCCCTCATCGATGCCTCTGACCTGGACTCGGTCCATGAGGCCAACCGGGCGCTGGCCGGCAGGCTGCTGGAGGCCGCTGACCTGTGGCTCTTCGTCACCACTGCAGCGCGCTACGGCGACCAGACGCCGTGGGCGACCCTGGAGGAGGCCGCTCGGCGCGAGACCCCCATCGGTGTGGTCCTCAACCGGGTACCGGCGACGATCCTGTCGGAGGTGCGTCGGGACCTCATCACCCGTCTGCAGGGGCTGGGACTGTCGGAGGCGCCGTTCTTCGTCATCCCGGACGCCGGACCGCACGAGGGGCTGCTGTCGGGTGACGGCGTGACCGAGCTGCGTGACTGGTTGCAGCTCCTCGCCGGCCGTCACCGTGCGGCCGGCCTCGTGCGCCGAACAGGTAGAGGCGTATGGAGCACGTTACGCACGAATCTGGAGCAGCTGGCCGACGACGTCGACGCCCAGGAGGTGGCGGCACAGGACCTGGAGAAGGAGTGTCAGGCGCTGAGGAACGCGGCAATCGAGTCGTTGAGCGGCGACATCAAGGCCGGTTCCGCGGGTCAGGGTGCGACCGCCACCCGGTGGATCACTCTGGCCTCCTCCGGTGGTCCGTTGGCCTCGTTGGCTCAAGGCGGCAGGCTGCGCCGAGGATTCCTGGGGCGGGCGGACAAGGCTCGTGCCGAAGGACTCGCCCAGCTGGCCGCTGACGCCCGCCAGGCACTGGCCAACCAGCTCGAGGCCGCGATCGTGTCCCTGCGTGCCGAGACGGAGCGTGCCTGGACCGAGGCGGGAGCCGGCGACCGTGTACGCAAGATCCTAGGAGAGGGTGACGAGGCGGTAGCGACCGTGAACGCCTGGGTCGGTTACCTCGAGGCCAATATCGAGATTCCGCACTCGATTCGTAGACTGGCCCCCGACAGCGTCGTCGACCTCCTGATCTCCGCGGCCGCCGGTGTTGACGGAGCCGTCATGGCCTCCAGGCGTCTGGGCCTGGAGGAGCAGACCGCCCAGGCAGGCACGCTCCTGGTGGAAGCGGTCACGGAGGCGCTGACCGCAACAGTCCCCAAGGGGACGGCGACCTCACTCGCCCCCGCCCCCGGGTTCGCCGCAGCGCTACGTCTGCGCTCAGGTGAGCTCAAGCCCTTCACCCGTCCCGGAGCCACAGCATGAGCCAGTCCGACACGCCCCTCACCTCCTCCGAGCCCACTGTGCAGACGGACTTCGAGGTACTCGACGCCGAGCACCTCGATGCCCGCCTGAACGCGGTTCGCGAAGCCCTGCGCATGTGTCCCACCGAGGTACCTGCCTCGCTGTCGATCCCTGCTCACAAGGCGCTCGACGCCGTGGCGCAGCGTCTCGCGCTGGGGGTGGATCACACCGTCGTGGCGCTGTTCGGCGGCACCGGCTCGGGCAAGTCGTCCCTGTTCAACGCCTTGACACAGCTGGACTTCGCCGATGTCGGTGCCCGGCGGCCCACGACGTCTCGGGCGGCCGCCTGCTCCTGGGGCGACGCCGCCGGACCGCTCCTGGACTTCCTAGGGGTCTCCACAGAGAGGCGCATCCGGCGAGACTCGATTCTGGACGCCGAGGACCAGGGAAGCCTGGCGGGCCTGGTCCTGCTCGACGTGCCCGACTACGACTCGGTGACCACGGAGCACTCGTTGCAGGTGGACCGGCTCGTGCCGCTGGCCGACATCCTCGTGTGGGTCGTGGATCCTCAGAAGTATGCCGACGCGGCCCTGCACGACGGCTACCTGCGTGGGCTCGGCGCCCGCCAGGAGGACATGCTCCTCCTGGTCAACCAGGTGGACACCCTCCCCGAGAGCGGGTTGGCGAGTCTGCTCGACGACGTCGGTTCCCTCCTCAAGGAGGACGGTCTCAGTCGGGTCCAGGTGCTTCCGGTATCGGCGGTGCGCGGCGACAACCTCGAGATTGTGCGCGATCTTCTGCGCCAGCGCGTCGCGCGGGAGTCCAACGCGGCTCGTACGGCCTCGGCCGAGCTCGACGCGATCACGCGACGCCTGCGTCCCACGGTCGCCAAGAATAAGGTGGAGCTCAACACCGACCTCGCCGAGGACGCCACCAAGGTGCTGCTGCAGGCCTCCGGTGCTCAGGCCGTGGAGGACTCGGTGAGAGCCGGTCTGTCCAAGATCCTGCCCAGGGCACTGGCCCGCCCCGAGCCTCCTTCGCGTACCGTGGTGGCCTCGGCGCACTCCACCTGGGTGCACCGCACCTCCCAGGGGCTGCCTCCGGCCTGGGTGCGAAGCGTCGAGTCCTCCGTCGTCCCGCCCGAGACCCTGGCGGGGCAGACGGCCGAGGCGGTCGGCTCCGTCCCGCTTCCGGGGCACCGTCAACCGGTGATCGACCTGCTGTGGTGGGGTGGTCTGCTCCTAGTGATCGGCGGGGTGGCGTGGTTGACCACTGCCGTGGTCCGGGACGGGATCGAGGCGTTGCGCCACAGCATCGAGATCGTCCCGGTCTGCCTCATCGTGCTCGGGGTGGTGGCAGCGCTGCTGGCCACGGCACGCCGGCGGATCAGAGCACGCCGCGAGGCCGAACGATATGGGCAGCAGGTGCGCGCCCGACTGGAGTCGGTGGTGGAGCGAGGGCTGAGCCAACCCGCCGCCAGGGTCCTGGAGAAGCACCGGGTGCTGCAGGCCGCCCTGGGGCTGTAAGTCGTCTCTTGCCGAGGCCTGCCAGTGGCCACAGGCAACGGTTCCGTGCTTGCCCGCGCCCGGTATGGGGAGGCGGGCAGGCTTCCGCTGGGCAACTGAGGAACGCGACGAGCACGGTGGTGGGGCAGGGGCGGCAGAGCGTCGCCCGCCCACAACCAAGGAGCTTCCTCATGACTCGTCAGCTCGACCTCACCGTCCAGGGCGTCGTCGGAACGAATCCGGTCCTGTCCCGTGTTGGGGACAAGGCCCGCCCCTACTGCCGTTTCCGAGTCGCTGTCACGCCGACCTACCGTACCGATCAGGGCTGGAACAACGCCGAGACCATCTGGTTCACCGCCAAGGCGTGGGGCCAGCTCGCCGCCAACCTGAGTCACTCGGTGCGCAAGGGCGACGCGGTTCTGCTCACCGGACGCTTCTCTCAGGAGTCCTGGGAGAGTGACGGCAGGAAGCACGAGACCAACGTCATCACGCTGCAGGCCGCAGGCCATGACCTGACCAGGGGAGAGTCTCGCTTCGCTCGAGTCAGGAGCGCGGAGTCGGCGCCGTCGGCCTCCTCAGGAGCCGGTACCGACCCGACCGTGCCCGAGTCGGGCACTGAGCGCACCGAGTACCACGTCTCACCCGATCACTGGGACACTGCGGAGACGGCAGGAGGCGTCACGTCTTCGACGGCGCAGGAGGGCGAGCGACCTGTGAGCTCGTCCGAGTCCTGCGGGGACCGGTCTGAGAGCGCTGAGCCCGTCGTCATCGGCCCGGTGTCCTCGGAGCCCGAGGAGCAGTGGCCCCCCTATGAGCTCGCCGACGATCTCGCGCAAGAGGCTGCACCGATCAGCTGACGTCGGAATGTGCACGAAGGAGGTAGTCGAGGTCTGCGGGATGGGCGACCTCGAGCACCTCGATGAGGATACGTGTCACCATCTCAGCGGTCTCATCACCGTCGGGAAGCAGACGTGTGAAGACATGACCGGTCTCCTGCCAGCCGATCCCGTCCAGGATCCCCTGCTCGGTAGGTCCCAGTAGCACTCGCCCTTGTGCATCGAGCTCCGGAAGAGACACCTCGATCCCCTCCGCGTGCCCTGTCAGGACAACACCCGGCAGATCGGGGGAGGGGACGGGCGGAGCACCTCGTGTCAGCCTCGACAGGAGTCGTGACCACCGCCCCTCCTGGGACAGTTCCTCGACCTTGACGATGGGGGCTGGAGCAGTCAGCAGCAGGGTTGCCCCGGATGGATCAACGATGGGCTCGATGGCAGACTCCGGTGCCTCCGCTCGCTGCGTGGCCGGCCTCGGCGCAGGCAGGCACACCTGCTCCAGGAACCGAGCCAGAGACGGGGTGAAACGTGCCCAGGAACCCAGGTCCACACGATCCTCGAAGGTCCGTGACAACGCGTGGGACAAGGAGATCTCACTCATGCGCTCAAGCCTAGGACGTGGGACTGGCGAGCTGTGGGAGCGCGGGAGCTCACGAGTCGTTCGATCACAAGAGGATCACACCTTGTCGTTGCCGGAACAAGCCACATCCCTGGTGGGCGTGTCACGGACGGAAATTGGCGTGTTGGCGCATACCGTGGCCATAACGCCATGAACCCGGGTGCCGTGCTCGGGGCACAGCAGAGGGGCAACGAGCAGATGATCCGCTTCGACCACGTCTCGAAGGTCTACAAGCGAGGGGCGCGTCCAGCGCTTGACGATGTCGACATCAAGGTCAACCGCGACGAGTTCGTGTTCCTCGTGGGCGCCTCGGGGTCGGGAAAGTCGACCTTCCTGCGCCTGGTTCTGCGAGAGGAGCGTCCTACCAAGGGGCGTATCCACGTCCTGGGACGTGATCTGTCGCAGATCTCCTCGTGGAAGGTGCCTCAGCTGCGGCGGGAGATCGGCTTCGTCTTCCAGGACTTCCGGCTCCTGGAGAACAAGAACGTTCTGGAGAACGTGGCTCTGGCCTCTCAGGTTATTGGTAAGCCCCGTCACTACATCCTCTCCGCTGTGCCAGAGGCCCTTGACCTGGTGGGGCTGGCAGGCAAGGAGAAGCGCCTCCCGCACGAGCTCTCCGGAGGTGAGCAGCAGCGCGTCGCGATCGCCCGCGCCATGGTCAACCGCCCCAAGCTGCTCCTGGCCGACGAGCCCACGGGAAACCTGGATCCCTCGACCTCGGTGGGCATCATGCGTCTGCTCGACCGTATCAACCGGCAGGGGACCACGGTTGTGATGGCCACTCACGACGACGAGATCGTCGACCAGATGCGCAAACGTGTCATTGAGCTCAAGGGCGGCGAAGTCGTACGTGACCAGGACCGCGGCGTCTACGGCTCGGACCGCTGAAGGAGAAGAGAAGAACTGTGAGACTGCGTTTCATCCTCTCGGAGACCGCCAAGGGCATGTCCCGCAATCTGGCGATGACGGTGTCCGTCATTCTCGTCGCCTTCGTGTCCCTGCTCTTCGTGGGCGCCTCGTCCCTCCTGCAGAGCCAGATCTCCACCATGAAGGGCGATTGGTACGACAAGGTCGAGGTCTCGGTCTACATGTGCCCGAAGTCGTCAGCCTCCTCCAACTGCACCAACGGCGAGGCCACCGCGGCCCAGATCAGCGACGTCGAGAAGCTCATCACCAGCGGCGCCCCCTCCGGCTACGTCAAGTCCTACCAGATGGAGACCAAGGCCGAGGCCTACAAGAACTTCATGAAGGCCTACGCCAAGTCAGCCGTGGGGCGAAACGCCACCGAGGACATGATGCCCGTCTCCTTCCGCATCAAGCTCAAGGACGCGGAGAACTACAAGCTGGTGGCCGAGCAGTTCGAGGGACACAGCGGTGTTGAGCGGGTGGTTGACCAGCGCTCCACCCTGGAGCCTCTCTTCCTCGTGATGAACCGGGCCTCCTGGATCACCGGGGGGCTGGCAACCATCATGGCGGTGGCCGCGGTCCTGCTCATCTCGACGACCATCAGGCTGTCCGCCATGTCCCGATCTCGACAGACGGGCATCATGCGCCTGGTGGGCGCCTCGAACCTCTTCATCCAGCTGCCCTTCATCCTTGAAGGAGTGATTGCGGCCCTCACCGGAGCCGTGCTGGCCGTGGTCACCCTGTGGGTAGGGGTCCGCTATGTCGTGGAGGGGTGGCTGGCCTCCTCGATCTCCTTCACGAGTGCGTTCATCACCACCAAAGACGTTCTCTTCCTGTCTCCCTGGCTCATTCTGGCGGCCATCGCCTTGGCCGCCGTCTCGTCCGCCTTCTCCTTGTCCAAGTACACGAGGGTCTGATCGCTCATGCTGTCTCGTCCGTTCCTCCGCCGTTCACGTCGACGTGCCGCGGTCTGCGCGCTCGCTGCCGCCAGCCTCGCTTTCTTCTACTCGGGTGACATCTCCCTGGCCGATGAACGTGATGACGCGGTCGCGAACAAGAATGAGGCCGAGCGCAAGCAGCAGGAGGTCATCTCCTCCCTCGAGGGGGTCAGCGCCGACCTGGGGCAGGCATACATCTCGCTGCAGAATGCCCAGACCTCCTTGGCCGCGGCGGAGACGGAGCTGACCAGCGCCGAGGCGACCTTGTCTGAGAAGGAGCGCGAGAAGCAGATCGCCAGCGACCGCCTGACCACGGCACAGACCAGCCTCGACACGGTCAAGCAGGAGTCCGAGGCCTCTAAGAAGACCGCCTCAGAGACCTCCGACTCCGTGGCGGAGATCGTGGTATCCACCTACCAGGGAGACAACTCAGTCACCTCGTGGAGCTACGTCCTCGCCTCGCAGAACGTCGATGATCTCAACCGGCGTGCCTCCGCCGTCGAGATCGGATCCGGGGTTCAGGAGGCCGTGCTCTCCGCCGCTGAGGTCGAGCGCGCCCAGAACGCCAACCGTGAGGCTCGGCAGAACGCCGCCACGACACGGGTCAGCACCCTCAAGACCGAGGCCGACGCCGCTGAGGCGGATGCCAAGACTGCTCGGGATTCCGCGCAGACCAAGCGGGACGAGGTCGCCAAGCTGGCTTCTGAAAAGCAGGCAGCCGCTTCAACGCTGGAGACCCGAAAGAGCGATCTGCAGACGCAGCTCGACCAGGCCAACGCGGACGCAGCAGCAGCCGCCGCTCGCGTCGCGGAGATCGACGCCGCCAACCGGGCCGCGGCCAGCGCGGGAACGATGCCATCGGTTCCCTCCAGCTCCATCGCCTCGGACTCCCTGGGAGACGGGTACATCGGTCACCCGATCACCGGCCCTCTTGAGGTGACCTCTCCCTTCGGTTACCGCGTCCACCCGGTGACCGGTACCGGAACCGGGCACCAGGGTGTCGACTTCGCCGCGAGCGAGGGCACACCGCAGTACGCCGCGGTCTCCGGAGTGGCCACCTACTGGAACTCCGAGTCCTGCGGTATCGGCATCGACATCAACGGCGGCATCATCGACGGCCACTCCTACGTCGTCACCCTGTGCCACCTCTCGGGGCGGGCCGTCGCCGACGGCCAGTACGTCAACCGCGGCGACGTCGTGGGGTCGACCGGGTCGACCGGTTACGCCACCGGGCCGCACGTCCACTTCCAGGTGGCTCAGGACGGGGTCTACATCGACCCGATGTCGCTGCCCGGCTTCTAGCGAATCGTCCTTGACGGACGCCGTAGACTCCTGATCCTGCGCGTCATCGTTCCGCAGTGCGGCGCCGGGATCCGGCTGCGGGGCTGACTCGGGGCGCGTCGGGGCACGCTCCGTGGGTTCCTGACGCGGGCGCGCCCACACTCCGTACTCGTGAAAGGACAGGCCGATGACTCCCGCCGGAAGATCTGCTCGGGCCACCAAGCCCACCGCCGGGCAGAAGGCCAAGGCCGCCTCCGACGCCCGCAAGACAGTGGCTCGTAACCGTAAGGCGACTCACGACTACTTCATCGAGGACCGATATGAGGCAGGGCTGGTTCTCACCGGCACCGAGGTCAAGGCGTTGCGCATGGGACGCGCCTCGCTCACCGAGGCCTGGATCGAGATCGACCGCTATGGCGAGGCCTGGCTTCACGGCGCTCATATCCCCGAGTACCTGCAGGGCACGTGGAACAACCACTCCCCACGTCGCAAGCGCAAGCTGCTCCTGCACCGCAGCGAGCTCGAGCGTCTTAAGACCAGGGTGCAGGCCAAGGGCTACACCGTGGTCCCGCTGGAGCTGTACTTCATCGGTGGCCGCGCCAAGCTGGAGATCGCCCTTGCCCGAGGCAAGCAGGACTGGGACAAGCGCCAGGCCCTGCGCGAGGCGCAGGACAAGCGGGAGGCTGCCCGGGCCATGGCCGCCGCCAACCGACGTCGGGGCTGAGGCCGCCGTGATCATCCGCACGGCTTGTATAGCCTGCGCGGCCCTCACTCGTGTCGTCCGGTCCTACCAGTGCTGGTGTACGTAGGGCCTGATGAGACGGTCGTAGAGCTCTCTCACCGCAGTGTGCATCTCCTGACTCAGCGGTGACAGCTCGGCTGCACGGGCGTTGGAGCGTACCTGATTGAGACTATGAGCGTCAGGCAGGATGCAGGTGATGCCCTCCTGATCCAGGAGCCACCGCAGGGCGACCTGGACCGGTGGAACATGCTCGGGGCCGAGCCGGCGGCACAGGCCGGAGAACTCGTGGGCGGCTTGCATTCCCACCTCGTCGGGGACCACGGAGTAGATCCAGCCGGCGTCGAGGGCCGCCACTGATCCGGGCGGTGCGGGTGTACTACCACGACGACGGTTATGGGACAGCAGCCCATCAGGTAGCGGAACCCTCGCGATCACTGCGGTCCCGGACTCGCGCGCAGCGGGGAGAACTTCCTCCAGGGGCTTGTGCCGGAAGACGTTCACGATGATCTCCACGCTCGCGCAACCCGGGTGCCGGATCGCCTCGAGAGCCTCGGCGCAGGTGAGGACGCTCACTCCGTAGCAGCGTATCCGCTCGGTCTCGACCAGCTCGTCGAGGAGCTCCCACAGGTGCTGGCGTTGAAGTAGCTCGATGGGAGGAGCATGCAGATGGACAATGTCGATGGTCTCGGTGCCGAGATTTTTCCGGGAGCGGTCGTTCCAGTGAAGAACAAGGTCTCGACTGAAGCCGTCGGTGGGATACGTCCTCTCTCCACTGCTCCTCCCCATCTTCGTGGCCACCGTGAGTCCGGTGCGAGGACGAGCGGAGAAGAACTCGCCGAGGAACCTCTCTGAGGCGCCGTTGTCATAGGCGTCGGCCGTATCGATGAAGGTGACCCCCGAGGCGCACGCTGCATCGAGATTGCTGAAGGCACGAGAAGGATCGACTTCGCTCAGATCAATGCCCAGTTGCCACGTACCAGTGCCGATGACTGGGATCTCGCGGCCCAGGGCGGGAAACAGGCGTGTGTCCATGACACTCTCCTTGACGCTGTGCAGAGGAGGACCGAGGCCACCACGAGGTAACCGGCCTGTTCTGTCATGATATTCGTTCGAGTCGCTGACCCGCCATCGCCGCAGGTGACCAGGTTGCCGAGATGTTGTGTGGTGTAGTCCTCCGACACCGGTCGTCCTCTTCCTGCTAGACTTATTTGGCCCGTTGAGGGCGTGTTCCGGGAGGCCTCAGGGCTGCCGGTGACAACTGCACAGGGGATGATCGGTTTCGACGACGGTCGTAGGTTCAGGAGAAGCGGGTCGAGGATGCGCAGTCATCTCGTCAACGCTCTGCGCGAACCAATAGGTGCCGATAACACTCGCACCGACTTCGCCCTCGCCGCCTGAGCGAGCCTCGAAGTCCGTCAGCCCGGGGAGCGCTTCCGCCCCGGTTCCTGGCGTCATCTAGGGAGCCACTGCTGAGATCCCGTGTCGGTAGGGTTCTTGGGACTTTTCATCGACTGAGCCCGTCGGCGTCCTTGCTCGCGTGAGACGCCGGGGC
>CAUVMS010000095.1:0-10290 GCA_963552815.1 uncultured Actinomyces sp.
ATGTCCATGCGGTCCAGGTACTGGGCGCGCATGTCGCGGGGGGCGACGACGCCGGTGGCCTGGAGCATGCGGTCGGCCAGGGTGGACTTGCCGTGGTCGATGTGCGCGATGATGCAGAAGTTGCGCAGCCGGGCCTGCTCGGTGGCGGCGGGCTGGACGCTGGTCATCTGCTCTGGTGTGGGGATCGGTGACACGGAGATCGGTTCCTGGCTCTTCCTCAAAAACTGGCATGGGTCTGGCCCAAGTGTCCCACGACGGCAGCCCGCCGCCCCAGCCCGCCGGGCCCGCCCGCGGTGTGAGGTGCGGCCGCTGGCTGATTCCCGTCGGCACAGGCGTAGGCGAGCCCACAACCGGGTACCGATCGGCTTAGGCTAGCCTTCCTCGCATGCTGGAATGGATCCACAGCCTGCCCTATCCCTGGGTCTTCCTGTTCTTCTGGTGCCTGGGCATGATGCGCTCGCACACCATGTACTGGATCGGCCGGGGCGTCACGGCGGGCACCGCGCGCACCCGTTGGTCCTCGCTGCTCGAGTCACCCATGTACGCCCACGCCCAGTCATGGTCGGCCCGCTGGGGCGTGCTGGCCGTACCGATGTCCTTCCTGACCGTAGGCGTGCAGAGCTTCATCCAGATCTCCGCGGGCGTGGCCCGCATGCCTTTGCGCCGCTACGTGGTGGCCACAGCCGCCGGGGCAATCGTCTGGGCAGCCGTCTACACGACCATCGGCATGGCGATTGTGACGGCCTGGCTCACCGGCCCGATCGGCCGCGTCGTCATCATCCTGGCCGCCGCGGCACTGACCACCTCCATCGTGGTGCGCCGCCGTCGCCAACGCAGTGACGCTTCCGGCGATGCTTCCAGTAACGGCCCCATGGGAGATGACGCCGGCGGCCAGGGCGATACCGGAATTAAGACCTCCCGTGAGCGCGTCCGCGCGGCCTTCAGTCGTTGACGGCGGGGCATGATCGCCAGCCAGCTGGTGAGACTGGTTTCGTCTCCCGGGGTCGGCAGCGTTAGAGTGACCGCCATGACGACACGGCGCACGACCTGGTGGTGGCTCCCCTTGAGGCGAGCCGCCATCCTGACGCGCTAGGACATACCGGCTCGCTCACCGCGGGCCCGCCCGACGTATGAGTGAGAGGCCCGCCTGACCCACGATCTCAGGAAAGAGGCCACATGCCACCCACTGTGTCAGACACCGCACCTCCGGCCGCGCCGTCTGCGTCCTCACCCACTGTCCTCACGCGCCCGGTGCGCTACCACGCCGACGGCGGGGCACTGCTGGAGCGCCTGACCCGAGCCGGCCTGCTGCGCACCACCAGCAACCCGGCAGACGGGAACGCGGCTGCACGCCCCGTGGACTGCGTGCTGCTGGAGAGCGCCGACATCACGACGAAGGCCTCACGTACCACGGTCGCCGTCCTGGAGGCCTCAGCCAGGCTGACCTGCTGGGGCGGGACCGTGACCGCCGAGGCCCTGGACGTCGTCGGCGGCGAGGATCCCGGACCCGATGGCCTCGCGGCCCTGGCCCGCCTGGAGGCGCACCTGGGCGAGCACGTCACCGACCGCTCCCCCGGCCGGCTCACCCTCACCCTGCCCACCAGCGCCGACGACGACCCCACCATCGAGGAGCGCGAGCGCCTGACGGCCCTGTCCACGATCGAGCCCCTGCGGGTGCTGGCCCAGGCGGAGGTCGCCCACCCCCACCTGCCGCTGGAGGCGGGGGCCTTCGCCTTCGACTACCTGTCCACCTTCGAGTCGCTGCCCGAGGTGGCCCAGGGCGCCAACACCTGCCCGGACTACCTCTTCTACGACGCTCGCATCATCCTGGTCGTGGACCACCCCACGCAGGAGGCGACCCTGGTGGGGGCCTCGGTCGACGCCGCGGACCTGGAGCGACGCATGGACGCGCTGGCCCGTGCCATCGACACTGCGTCCGACACAGCCGACACAGCCGACACAGCCGACGAGGCCCCAACCTCACCCGCGCCCGCAGCCGGCTCCCCGGTCCTGCACGCCGTGCCCACCACCTCGGATGCCGACTTCGAGGCGGTTGTCGAAGAGATGCGCGGCTACATCGCCGACGGCGACGTCTACCAGGTGGTGCCCTCGCGCGGCTTCACCATCGCCTGCCCGGACACGCTGGCCGCCTACCACGTGCTGCGCCACGCCAACCCCAGCCCCTACATGTTCTACCTGGCCGCACCGGACTTCGAGCTCTTCGGCGCCTCCCCCGAGTCGGCGCTGCTGCACTCGGCGCGCACCGGCCGCGTCGCCATCCGCCCGATCGCCGGGACCCGGCCGCGCGGGCTGCACCCCGACGGCACGGTGGACCACGAGCGCGACACCCGCCTGGAGCTCGAGCTGCGCACCGACACCAAGGAGGTCGCCGAGCACGTCATGCTCGTGGACCTGGCCCGCAACGACGTCGCCCGAGTCAGCCGCCCCGGTACCCGCAGCGTCCAGGACCTTCTGCGCGTGGACCGCTACAGCCGGGTGATGCACCTGGTCTCCGAGGTCTGCGGTGAGCTCGCCGACGACCTGGACGCCCTGGACGCCTTCCGCGCCTCCATGACGATGGGAACCCTCACCGGCGCCCCCAAGCTGCGGGCCGCCGAGCTCATCCGCCAGGCCGAGGGTGTGCGCCGCGGCTCCTACGGCGGATCAGTGGGCTACATCCGCGGAGACGGCGAGCTGGACACCTGCATCGTCATCCGCTCGGGCTTCGTGACGCACGGGACCGCCCTGGTCCAGGCCGGGGCCGGGATCGTGGCGGCATCCTCCCCGGCGGCCGAGGCCGCCGAGACCGTCCACAAGGCCCGCGCCGTCCTGGAGGCGGTCGCCGCCGCGCAGGGAGCCACGCTCGTCATCGACCAGACCAACAGGGAGGCCTGAGCCATGACCGTCACCAGCACTGAGCACCACGGACAGGACACGGCCGGGCACTTCGAGGACAGCACCGCAGCGGCCCAGGCCCCGGCCCGCGTGGTCCTGCTCGACAACCGCGACTCCTTCGTCTACAACCTCGTCGATCAGTTCGCCACGCTCGGCTCCCAGATCGAGGTCTACCGAAACAACGTGCAGGCCTCCCGGGTGCTCACCGCCCTTGAGCCCACCGGGGCCGAGCGCGAGGCCGGGCGCCGCCCGGTCCTGTGCCTGTCCCCCGGGCCGGGCTACCCGGCGACGTCGGGCTGCCTCATGGAGCTCATCGTCACCGCCCTGGAGCGGGCGATCCCCACGCTGGGCATCTGCCTGGGCTTCCAGGCCCTTGTCGAGGCCTGCGGCGGGCGGGTCGCCCCGGTCGGTCCGGTCCACGGCCGCTCCGACCGCGTCGAGGTCACCGAGGTGGGCCGAGCTGACCCGGCCTTCACGGTGCTCGACGGCGGACCACTGGACGTTGCCCGCTACCACTCCCTGGGCACGCGCACGCTGCCTGAGGCTCTCGTCAGCCTGGCCCGCACCGCATCGGTGGTGGGCGTCGACGGCGGAGGCGGCGGCATCGTCATGGCGGCCCGGCACCGGTCGCTGCCCGCGATCGGACTGCAGTTCCACCCCGAGTCGATCCTCACCCCGCAGGGGCCGGCCCTGCTCAAGGCCATCACCACCGACCTGGCCCGGACCCCCTGAGCCACGCCGTCCCCGCACTGTCCCGCAGATCCCGACAGCTGCTGCACCGCTCGGGCAGAATCATCCCCGAGCGCCCCAAGCCTCAACCACCCGTGAAGGAGCCACAGACCGATGAGTGAGACCAACAGCGCGGCCCCCGCCGCTGCGGACGGCACGCATGTTGTCACGGCGCAGGAGGCCCACGAGCTGCTGCGCGAAGTCGTTCAGGGCAGGCGCCTGACCCGCGAGCAGGCCTCCACGGTCTTCGCGGCCCTGGGCGCCGGGGACCTGTCCGAGGCGGAGACGGCGGCGCTGCTGGCGGCGCTGCACGCCCGCGGCGAGGAGCCCCAGGAGGTCGCCGGGGCCGCGAGCGCCTTCCGCCAGGCCGCCCGGGCCTTCCCGTCAGTGACCTTCCCGCTGGTGGACGTCGTCGGCACCGGGGGCGATGGCGTGGGCACCATCAATATCTCCACGGGGGCGGGCCTCGTGGCCGCCTCGATGGGGATCGCGGTGGCCAAGCACGGCAACCGGGCCGTCTCCTCCAAGACGGGTGCGGCCGACGTCATCGCCGAGCTGGGGCTGCCCCTGGACGTGGAGCCGGCCACGGCGGTCGAGCTGCTGGCCCGCGACCACTTCACCTTCCTGTTCGCGCAGGCTTACCACCCGGCCATGCGGCACGTGGCCCCGGTGCGCCGGGCGCTGGCGACCCCCACGATCTTCAACGTCCTGGGGCCGCTGGTGAATCCGGCTCACCTGACCTTCCAGCTCATGGGCGTGTGGGACCCGAACATGCTGGACATGATCGCCGAGGCGATGGTCCAGCTGGAGCGCAAGCGGGCGCTCGTCGTGCACGGCTCGGGCCTGGACGAGATCGCCGTCCATGGGCCGACCCTCGTGCGTGAGGCGACCCCCCGCGGGGTCAAGGCCTACAAGGTCACGCCCGAGGAGCTGGGGGTGGAGACCTACGAGCTGGCCGACCTGCTGGGCGGGGAGCCGGCCGACAACGCCCGCCTGCTGCGCGAGGCCATCTCGGGTGAGGGAAGACCCGCCCACCGCGACGCCATCGCCGTCAACGCCGGCGCCCTGCTGTATCTGGCCGGCCCTGCCGACAACCTGGCCGACGGGACCGCCATGGCGCTGGAGCAGATCCGCTCGGGCGAAGTGGCCCACCACCTGGAGTCCATGACCAAAGCCAGTGATCTGGCCAGTGATTCAGCCGCCGAGCAGGCTTGAGGAGAGACCGTGACCACCCCCGACACCGCCCCCGCTGACTCCGTGGATGCCGGCTCCCCGCTCCCGGGCCCCGGCGAGCGCGCGCACCGTGAGCCGGTTGAGGCACGGCTCATCGCCACGGGCACGGTCCTGGACTCGATCGTCCAGGCGCGCCGTGAGCGCATCGACGAGCTGCGCGCCCGCTTCGGGCACCTGAGCGCCGAGGATCTGCCGCACTCGCAACGCTCCTTCGCCGCCGCCCTGCGCACCCGCAGCGGCCAGAGGTACAGCCCGCAGCCGGCTCTCATCATGGAGTGCAAGGCGGCCTCGCCCTCGCGCGGCACCATCCGCCCCGACTACGACCCGGCCTCGCTGGCCGCGCAGTACGCGCCCTACGCCGCCGCGGTCTCGGTGCTCACCGAGCCCGACCGCTTCAACGGCTCCTTCGACGACCTGGCGGCCGTGCGCCAGGTGGTGGACGTACCCGTCCTGTGCAAGGACTTCATCGTCGATGAGGTCCAGGTGCTGGCGGCCCGGAGCCTGGGGGCGGACGCGGTCCTGCTCATGCTCTCGGTCGTGCCCGACGACGTCTACCGCGAGCTGGCCGCGCTGGCGCACTCCTTGGGTATGGAGGTGCTCACGGAGGTCTCCACGCCGGAGGAGATGCACCGGGCTGCGGCGCTGGGCGCCGAGGTCATCGGCATCAACAACCGCGACCTGCGCACCCTGGAGACGGACCTGGCGCGCACCGAGGAGATGGCCCCGCTGGCCCCGGCCGGGGTGGTCCTCGTCGGCGAGTCGGGGGTCAGTGCACCCGACGACGTGCGGCGCCTGTCCGGACTGGTGGACGCCCTCCTGGTGGGCTCGTCCCTGTCCGGCGCCCCGGACCCGGCCGAGGCCGCCCGGGATCTGGCCACCGCGGTCCCGCTGCCCCAGCGGGACGGACAGCCCCAGATCCAGGACGCGGCGTCGTCGGGCCAGGAGCCGGGCGAGGGAGGGCAGGCGGGGCACCACCCGCGCCTCCCCGCGTTCTTCGGCCCCTACGGCGGCCAGTTCGTGCCCGAGCTGCTCATTCCTGCCCTGGACCAGCTCGAGGACGCCTTCATCGATGCCCAGGCGGACCCCGCCTTCGCCGCCGAGCTGGACACGCTCATGACCCGCTACCTGGGGCGCCCCACGGCTGTCACCGAGCTGCGCAACCTGCCCCTGGAGGGTAACGCCCGCATCCTGCTCAAGCGCGAGGACCTGGTCCACGGCGGCGCCCACAAGGGCAACCAGGTGATGGGCCAGGCCCTCCTGGCCAAGCGCATGGGCAAGCAGCGCATCATCGCCGAGACCGGCGCCGGCCAGCACGGGACGGCCACCGCCATGGTCTGCGCCCTGCTGGGACTGGACTGCACCATCTACATGGGGGCCACCGACGTCGTGCGCCAGGCGCCCAACGTCGAGCGCATGGAGCTCATGGGTGCCACGGTGGTGCCGGTGGACAGCGGCGCAGGCACGCTCAAGGACGCCGTCAACGAGGCGCTGCGCGACTGGACGGCGTCCTTCGCCGACACCCACTACCTGCTGGGCACGGCCGCCGGTCCCCACCCCTTCCCCACGATTGTGCGCGAGTACCACCGGGTGATCTCCCGGGAGGCCCGAGCCCAGGTGCTGGGGCTCACGGGGCGCCTGCCGGACTCGGTCATCGCCTGCGTGGGCGGGGGATCCAACGCGATCGGCATGTTCGCGGAGTTCATCGACGACCCCGGCGTCGAGCTCATCGGCGTCGAGCCCGCCGGCGAGGGGCTGGACACGTCCCGCCACGGCGCCCCCATCAACAAGGGCCTGGTGGGCATCCTCCACGGGGCGCGCAGCTACCTCATGCGCACCTCCGAGGGCCAGGTCGAGGAGTCCTTCTCCGTCTCGGCGGGCCTGGACTACCCCGGCGTGGGTCCCGAGCACGCCTGGCTGTCGGACACCGGCAGGGCCCGCTACGTGGGTATCAGCGACGACGACGCGATCGAGGCCTTCCGACTGCTCTCACGCCACGAGGGGATCATCCCGGCCGTGGAGTCGGCGCACGCCCTGGCCCAGGCCCTGGCCATGGCCCGGGAGGTGCCCGATGGCGACGAGCCCCCGATCCTGCTGGTGTGCCTGTCCGGCCGCGGGGACAAGGACCTCGACCAGGTGCGGGCGCGACTGGGCGGCTCCTTCTCCACCGACGGTGCCGTGGCTCGGGCCTCGCGCATGGTGGAGCAGATGGGTAAGCGCACCGAGTACGTCGCTCTGAGCGCCGCCGCGAGCACCAGCATGACCACCGGCCCGGACGAGGAGTTCTGAGATGAGCCGTTATTCCGCGATGTTCGCCGCCCTCCAGGAGCGCGGCGAGGGAGCCTTCGTCCCCTTCGTCATGGTCGGTGACCCCGACCCGTCCACCAGCGAGACCGTCATCGAGGCCCTCATCGCCGGCGGGGCCGACGCCCTGGAGCTGGGTGTGCCCTTCACCGACCCGGTCGCTGACGGACCCACGATCCAGAAGGCCCACGTGCGGGCTCTGGCGGCGGGGGTGGGCTTCCGCGACTGCCTGGAGGTGGTCGCGCGGGTGCGCCGGCGTCACCCGCAGCTGCCCATCGGCATGCTCATCTACGGCAACGTCCCCTTCGCGATGGGCCTGGAGCGTTTCTACGCCGAGTGCGCGCAGGC
Organism: uncultured Actinomyces sp.; assembly: GCA_963552815.1. GTDB lineage: Bacteria > Actinomycetota > Actinomycetes > Actinomycetales > Actinomycetaceae > Actinomyces. Next base: position 7,507 of record CAUVMS010000095.1, read on the forward strand.
CGGTATCGACTCGGTCCTGCTGCCCGATGTCCCGATCCGCGAGTCGGATGCCTTCAGCCAGGCCGCTGAGGCGGCCGGCGTCGACGCCGTCTACATCGCGCCGCCGTCGGCCGCCGCCAAGACCTTGGACGCGGTGGCGGCGGCCTCACGCGGCTACGTCTACGCCGTCTCCCGGGTGGGCGTGACCGGCACAGAGAGGGCCTCGTCCACCGTGGGGCTGGCCGAGTCGGTGGAACGTCTGCGCGCCGACGCCGCCGCACCCGTCATGCTGGGCTTCGGCATCTCCACGCCCGAGCAGGTCGCCGAGGCCATCGCAGCCGGTGCCGACGGTGCGATCAGCGGCTCGGCCACGGTCAAGATCGTGGAACGCTACGCCCCCGACATCGTGGCCGCTGCCTCCGGGGAGCACGATGAGCGCGGTAGCGAGGAGCGCCGCCACTACGCGCTCGAGGCGCTGCGCAACGAGCTCATCGCCTTCACCACCGCCATGAAGGAGGCCACGCGCAGGCACTGAACCGGCCGCCTTCCGGGTGATGGCTGAGAGTCAGGGGCAGCGGCCCCCTCAGATTCTTGGTGCACCTCTATTCCGGAATAGACGGGGACAGCGCCGGACAGGTCGACGCCATCACGTGCACCCCGGAGCATCTGAGCATCACCGACAAGATCGATGACCTGGTGCGCTCGGAAGGCTCGTACCTCGATCTGAGCTCTGAAACGACCACGGTGACCTCGGGAACCGGCAAGCACACCCATTCCCTTATTTTCTTACGGGACGAGAAACCGGAGACCGGTAGAACCGATTCAACCTTTCGATAATGTTCTTCTTGGCGATATATTAATGAGGCAATTGGTTCCCATCCCGATCACCCCGGAGAAAGGCGTGCTCATGCACACCCCACCTTCTCAACCCACCCGGCTGCGGCGACGCCTCCTGGGCGTCGCCATGTCCCTTCCCCTGCTCGCTGGGGGCGCCGTCGCTGCTCCGGCAAGCGCCGCTCCCCCTTCCACCGCCCCTGACACCGGTATCACCGTGGAGGGCCGCTACAACACGGCCGGTGCCGGCTGCCACGGCTCCGACGACGCCGCCGGCTGCCTGAGCTGGCGGGTTCGTGTCCCCTCCGACATCGCCCCGAACACGTCCACCACCGTCACCATCGAGGCCGACTCCGTGCCGGGTCAGTGGACCTGGTCGTGCCCCTCGCCGGACGGGGACAAGGTGGCCGGGACAGCCGCCTTCTACATCAAGAAGGGTCAGGGCGAGCCCGCGTCGAAGCTGGCCGACTCCGGCCTGGGCTTCTTCAGCCACCTGTACTACAACCACCACGGTGACAGTGCCGGCTCCGTCAAGGCCGTCACCTGCACTCCGGAGCACCTGAGCCTGACCTACGAGGTGAACTTCGACGCCGCCTGGGACCAGAGCTCCTACCTCGACCTGGACATCGGGACCACAGTGGCGGCCCCCGGCGCGGATGCGCGCAGCTACGGCTTCGCCCCGACAATCGCGACCTCATCGGGCAGTCTTGTGCTGACACCCACCGCCACGGCGCTAAAGCCTGCCGCCAGCGCTACCCACGCCACCGTCACCACCGAGGCGGTCAAGGCCGACGGCGCCGCCAAGGACGCCGGGCGCTTCACGATGAAGGCGAAGAACGACTCGACCACGCCCCTGTCCGACTTCACCATCTCCGCGGGCCGCTCCAGGGGACAGGCCCAGGTCACCGGCCTGACGTGCGACCTGACCGCCTTCGGCGGCGAGGTCGTCTCCGCCAAGGGCCCGGCCGAGGCCCTCAAGGTCTCCAGCGGCAAGGCGAAGGTACCCAGTGGTCAGGAGGCCACCTGCCAGGTGGAGCTGAGCGGCGTCGTCGGGCGCAACACGGTGACGGCAGCGATCACGACGGGCAAGGAGTCCTTCTCCAGCGACTACGTCGACGACCGCCCAGTGGGCGAGGTCTCGGTCCAGGGCACTGACAGCAACGTCGAAGCCGCCCCCTCCGGCACCTACGAGGTCAAGGTCGGCTACACCGTCACCTTCACCAACAAGACCGACGCCGACGGGCGCGGCTCCGATATCGTTCTGCGACCCCAGCTTCCCACCGGCTTCACACTGGAGAACGTGTGGGGCAGCGGCGTCCCGTGGTGGATAGACCTCGACGCATACGCCCCTCAACCGGATGGCTCCATCTCGCTGCCCACAGGCGACCTGCTGGTGGCCGGGTCGTCAACAACCATGACCTTCTGGAACACCTACACGGTCAACGCCGACGCGATCACCGAGGATGGCTGGAAGGCACTGGGCACCTGCGACCCCAGGAACCCCTCCAAGGGGCTGACCACCCTGGTCGACGTCGCCGACAGCGGCGCCGGCATCGAGGCCGGGACGTTCTCGGTCTGCACCACCGTGACGCGCACGAGGAACTGAGCTTCTCGGGAGCGCCGCACCGCACCAGCCGCAATCGGCAGCATGACCGGCGGTCCTCTCCTCGCGCCGGGGAGAGGACCGCCGAGTCGTCTGCGAACAGCCCCTGACGCCCGGCGGTAAGGTGGCGCCCATGGCCAGCCTGCTCAACCGGATCCTCACTCTGCTCGGACGCACCGCCTCTAAGGCCGTCAGCGACGCACTCTCCCAGAAGTCCTCGACGCCGTCGGGCGTCTCCGAGGGCGCGGCAACCGGCTCCGCCGAGCCGGTCCGGCCCAAGCAGCACGATCAAGCACCGTCCTCTCAGCCGTCGTCCGGCCCGAGGCCGGCTCCGCCCCGCTCGCAGCGTTCCGAGTCCTCGACGGCTT
>CAUVMS010000096.1:0-10142 GCA_963552815.1 uncultured Actinomyces sp.
TTTTTTTTTATTCCTCTGGCCCCCATACCAGATTCGGTGTTGTGTGTGGTGTTCAGAGGTGTGGTCTTCGGTTCTGGGGGGACCTCGGCCGTCGGCTGCGCGGAGCCGTCGGCCGCGGGGGCGGTGGAGGCAAGGTTCTTCTCGAGCACGGGTCTCTCCGTTGGTTGATGCACGTGAGTTGGGACTGTTCTCGGCGGCGTCGGGCTCCGGGACGGCCGGACCCGAGGGGTGTCGCCACTGCCTGCCGGGAGCGACCCGGGTGGCGGCACCGATGCCGACCATACTCCCAAATCACACCGGTGCGACACATCATCTTGTGCCTATATTGTATCTCGACCACAACATCTTGCGATAGAGGCGAGGACTTTCGTCCTGATAGACAACGCCTTCCCGCGCGATCTCGCGGATGTCGTCGGAGCTGGAACGCAAGCCGACAGGACCGCCCGGAGCGCACATATGAGGCCCAGATCACTCCCGCCCGGCGTGTTGGGACGACGCCATTCACGACGGCACGTCAGATCCTCGCCGCCTTTACGATGGTTTCCATGGACGCCACCGCGAGCCGCCACGTGAACGGAGAGCTCTACTACGAGCACCGGGGCGAAGCGCGCGGCCTCAAGGCTCGCCAGTACGTCTACGGGATTGGCTCCTACCACTACAACTGGCACCCGGCCCTGGAAATCCTCGTCGTCATCACCGGCGGAATGGAGGTGTGCGCGGACAGCAGAGTGGAGCGCTGCGAACCCGGCGACGTCATAGTCATCAATTCCAATGACGGCCACGCCACTCTCGCCACGCAGCCGCACACGACCGTACTGTTGCTGCACATCGACGCCGGCTACCTGGCCGGCTTCACGCAGGACGGCTCTGTCCCCCGCTTCAGCTGCCGTTCCACCGGGGGCGCCCGCGACCAGCCAGGCTTCGCGCGTCTGCGCATGCTCCTGGCGCGGATGATGCTTACCAGCGATCGCCCCGGCCCCGGAAGTGAGGCCGCCTGGGAGGCCGGGCTGCTGAGCGTCGTCGCCACCCTCTTCGATCACTTCCCGCCCGAGCCCTCCCGGGAACCGGCTACCGATCTACCCGCTACCATCGAGAGCCACCGGGCCCTGTGCCGCGCGGTGGCCTACGTGGACCAGAGCTTCCGTGAGCGTGTCACGCTCGACCTGCTCGCCCAGCACTCGGGCTTCAGCCCGGGCTACCTCTCCCAACTATTCCCCCAGCATGTGGGCATGACCTTCTCCGAGTACCTCACGCGGGTACGGCTGCGGCAGGCCACCCGCGAACTGGGCGAGACCGACCATCTCATCGCCAAGATCGCCCTGAACAACGGGTTCCCGGACGTCAAGGCCTTCAACACGGCGTTCCGACGCACCTTCGGGCGCACGCCGTCGACCTACCGTCGATTGCTCACCGAGGACACGCGCGAAGCGGATTCGGTCTTCCACCAGAACTACGTCTCTCGCACGGACGCCAAGGTCACGCGGATCCTGCGCCACTGGGCGAGCTTACCCTTGGCGACCGACGACGGAGCCGGCGAGGTTCCCTGCGAGACCGCATCACGCTTGGCCCGCCTGTCTCCCGCAGAGGAAGCCCTCGAACTGACCCGCGCCCTGTCGGCGTGCCTGGAGGAGCTAGCCGCCCAGATCCGGTAGCAAGCGCAACCTTCCGGGCATCATCTATGTGCCACGGGAGCAACTAATAGAACTAGTAGAAGCGAAGACCAAGTCTCCGATAGACATCGAAGGGTTCGCAATAAGTGACCCCCATAGCATCACACGCATCTGGGATGAGTACTCGCCTTCTCGAACTGGGCGCAGGCAACTCAAAGGTCACCACAGCAGCCTTGGTGCTGTGCGCCTGAGCCACAAGATAGTAGTCGGCCACGTTCAGAAACTCGGCTCGAGCAGAATCCCTGTACGGCCGGTCCGGATGCATTGCCCAGTCGGCAAGCCGAGCCATCGACTCCATCGCGTTCTCACCTGGTTGAAGCCAGAAGGCACTCGACAGTTCCGATGACCACTTTTGGAGATATCCACCCTTACCATCATTAATCTCATCCTTAACGCGAGACACTGAAGCGATGCGTCCCATTCGATTCTGCTCGGTCAACCACTCCCAAAACGTAGGCGCCATATCTGGATGATAATATAGTCGAGAGGCATTAATGAAGACATTTGAGTCCAGCAGGAACAACATCAGCCCACCTCTCGAAGGCGGTCAGCATACCTATCAAATACTGACACCTTCTTGAAAGACATCAGGCGCAACGCCTCGGTCATAGAGGTAGTACCACGAAGAGTGTCTCGGATAATCGCTCGACTCAATGTTCGCCCCACCCGAAACGACTGATTGCCATAGAAGTCCCCACCCCTGCCGTGCGGCACTCGCTCCGCAAGCTCCAGCAACCGCTTGACCTCATCGTCATAGATCTTCTGAAAGTCCTTACGATCCAGAACCTTCAGGTCACGCAGTTTGATCAGGACAACGAGGGTGGAGCACTTGTAGCGATTGGACAAGCGATCCAGCTCTTGCGTCAGGCCGAGCTTGGCATTGAACTGAACACGAAGGTCGTCGGCCGGCACCGCAACTTCAGCGGCCACAGCGTCACACCACCTTTCAACACGATTATGGCGATCTTGCGGCAATCCCCCGCCTGCACTGACACCAAACTCGCCACGCCATACGTGTGCGAATTCATGAAGAAGAGAAAACACCTGCCCCCGCTTAGTGTCCCGAGCATTGACAAAAACGAGCGGCGCAACAGGGGACTGCAGAGTGAATCCACGAAATTCATCGAGGTCTAGCATGCGGTGACTATTGTTCTCAACCATGGAATTAATGACCACCAGACCGCCGAGCCCCTCGAAGGAGTTGATGAGGTGATTTCTGACCTCATCGAAAGTTCTCATTATTTGACGAGATTCAACCTCATAACCTAAGGACTGACGAATATCTGCCGCAGCAGCCTCCACAGAGGCATGGCGGGCAGAGCCGACGAATGTCAGCAGTTCATCATCGCCAAGCTCAGCCAGATAGTCCTCATACCACTTTTGGCGACGTTGATTAAGATAAATCGTCTCGAGAAGATCATCCGTCGGCGCTTCAGTCTCGCCTCGACCATCCCGGAAATCGGGGATCGGTAGCTCCTCGCGAGGAGGCTCAGACAAGAACAGGTACCCGACAGGGACATGGGTGTACTGGGCGACGGCCTCGACCTCAGTGAACCGCAGTTGCCGCTCCTCGGACAACCACTGATCCCAGTTCGTGAACTTAGATCGCATGTCGTCGTCCGCGCGGCCACTGCGGCGCTGCGCCCATTCGAGAACGGGCGGCCTCACAGCAACAGTGGTCACCATGACGCCCCTCCTCATCCTCTGACCGGTCACCATGGTAAGACCCCTCGTCAAGCCGCCAAGGAGACGAGTCGGGCCCCATACCCAGCCTTCCCGTCAACATTGTCAGCGTAACTCCCGGGTGGGTGAATCTGTAGGCCAACGATGCGCGCCAGGCCTCCCGACGGCTCGGCTGGCCCGCACACCACGCGCCATGACGCGCACCGCGCGTGAGACGAGATGGGCGAATCCTCAGATCGTGCCGGCCGCCGGAGACATCGGCGGGGCCGGGCAGCCGGCGGGAGTAGGACCTGGGGCCCTGCCGACCTCCTGATGGAACGGAAGGATTCTGACGCGCCGTCGCGGGACAGTGGTGGTGGGTACGGATCGGTCCGATACCGAAGGAGGAACCATCGTGACCATCACCGCAGACAGTCTCGACACGATCGCGACCGTGGACGCCCGCGGCCAGCTGTCCCAGCTCACCGACGTCGTCGCACGCTTCACCTCCTTGGTCAGCAGGCGCCTGCCCGACGACGTCACCGCCCGCCTCAAAGCACTGGCCGAGGCGGAGACCAACCCGATGGCGACGATGATCTACCGGACCATGCAGCGCAACCAGGAACTGGCCGAGACCCTCAAGCGCCCCTCGTGCCAGGACACCGGGCTGGTCCAGATCTTCGCCACCGTCGGTAGCCACTTCCCCTACACCGACGGCCTGTCCGAGGCGTTCAAGACCGCCATCGCCGAGGCCACGAGGATCGCACCTCTGCGGCACAACACCGTGGAGACCTTCGACGAATTCAACACCGGTACCAACGTCGGCTCGAAGTCGCCGTGGATCTACTGGGACGTCGCGGAGGGCCGTGACGACCTCACACTGCACGTCTACCTGGCCGGCGGTGGCTGCTCCCTTCCCGGACAGGGCAAGACCCTCATGCCGGGCGAGGGCTACGAGGCGGCCATGCGGTTCGTCCTGGACGTCATGACCTCCTACGGTCTTAACGCCTGCCCGCCGCTGCTCGTGGGTGTGGGCATCGGCTCGTCGATCGACGCAGCCGGCTACATGTCCAAACTGGCACTCATGCGGCCGGTTGGTTCCCACTCCTCCAACCCGAAGGTGGCCCAGCTCGAGGATGATCTCCAAAAGGCCATCGACTCCATCGGGCTCGGCCCCCAGGGCCTGGGTGGGAGCAGCTCGACGATGGGCGTCAACATCGAGAACTCGGCGCGTCATCCCTCGGTGCTCTCCGTCGCGGTCAACACCGGCTGCTGGTCGCACCGGCGCGGCACCGTCCACTTCGACAAGGACCTGAACTACGAGCTCATCACGCACAAGGGAGTCGAGCTATGAGCACCACGAACGAGATCGCCGTCGAAACCGCTACGCGGGTGGAGGCGACCGCAGAGACTACGGAGACTGTCTCCGAAACTGAGGCTAAGGCCGGGACCACCGGCCACCACATCACGCTGACGACGCCAATCAAACGCGAGGATCTTGAGGGCATCAGAGTCGGCGACGTCATCTTCCTGGACGGGCACATCGTCACCTGCCGCGACGTCGCGCACCGACGGCTCATCGAGCTCGGTCGCGAGCTGCCCGTCGACATCCGCGAGGGGGCCATCCTCCACGCCGGCCCGATCATCCGGGTCATCGACGAGGAGGCCAGCCGGTTCGAAGTCGTCTCGGTGGGGCCGACCACCTCAATGCGCATGGAGAAGTTCGAGGAGGAGTTCATCCGGCAGACCGGGGTGCGCCTCATCGTCGGCAAGGGCGGCATGGGGCCGGGAACTGAGGCCGGCTGCCGGGCCTACGGCGCCCTGCACTGCGTCTTCCCGGCTGGCAACGCCGTCATCGCGGCCATCGAGGTTGAGGAGGTAGAGGGCGGCTACTGGCGTGAACTGGGCATGCCCGAGACCCTGTGGGTATTCCGGGTCAAGCAGTTCGGTCCGCTCATCGTCTCGATCGACGCCGAGGGCAACAACCTCTTCGAGCAACAGAAGGTTGTCTATAACGAGCGCAAGGAGCGGGCATTGGCCGCCCTGGAGCAGAAGGTTCGGTACATCAAATGAGCTCCGCGGACACCGGCACCGTCGCGCCGGACAGAAACGACGGAGACAACGGAGCCGCCAGCGGTGGCAGCGCCGGTAACAGCCAGCGAGAACCGGCCGAATCGGCATCGGGGCCAGCACCCACCCTGGATGCCCGCGAGCCCGCGGGCGAACGCAACCCGGAGGCGGTAGGGCCGTCCACGTCGTCGGCCGACAGCCGTCCGGGCCTGGGGCGGGAGACCCGACCGCTGGCGCTGGTCGTATGCCTCGCCGTCGGCCTCATCACCTGGTTCATCCCGACGCCGTCGGGCCTGGAGCCCGCCGCCTGGCACCTCTTCGCGATCTTCCTGGCGACGATCGTCGGCATCATCGGCAAGGCGGCGCCCATGGGCGCGCTATCCGTCATCGCGATGGCGCTGTGCGCAGCCACCGGGGTCGTCGCTCCCGATGGGGACGCCAGTGACAGGATCTCGGCCGCCCTGTCGGGATTCTCCAATTCGACGATCTGGCTGATCGTCTCGGCCTTCTTCGCGGCGCGTGCCGTCATCGCCTCGGGGCTCGGTGAGCGGCTGGCCTATCTGTTCGTCAAGATCTTCGGCAGGTCGACCATCGGGCTCGCCTACGGGTTGGGGCTCGCCGACCTGCTCACCTCACCGGCGATCCCGTCCAACACCGCGCGCTCGGGCTACGTGTACCCAGTCATGATGAGCGTGGCCAGGGCGTTCGGGTCCGAGCCGGGCAGGCCGGAGACCCACCAACGCCTCGGCTCCTACCTGGCGCTGACGACCTACAACCTCAACCTGGCGGTCTCGGTCATCTTCTTCACCGGCGCGGCGCCGAACGCCATGGCCTCGCGGCTGGCGGCAGTGGCCGGGGTCCAGGTCAACTGGCCGGGATGGCTCATGGCCTCGGTGGTTCCGGGACTGATCGGGGTCATCGCGGTTCCGCTGGTCATCTACCGGCTCAACCGGCCGGAGATCCGACGCACGCCCGACGCCTCCGCGATGGCCTCGCGCGAGCTGCGGCGACTCGGGCCGGTGACGGCTCACGAGTGGACGACGCTCGCGGTCTTCGTGTGCATGATCGTCCTATGGGTCGTCGGCGACTCGTTCATGAGCGCGACCACGGTGGCGCTGCTCGGGCTGGGGGCACTGCTGCTGACAGGGGCGCTCACGTGGGCGCAGATGAAGGCGGAGAAGTCAGCCTGGGACACGCTCACCTGGTTCGCGGCCCTCGTCATGATGGGCACCGCACTCAACGACCTCGGTTTCATCGGCTGGTTGGGCGAGCATGTGGGCGGCATGATGGATGGTTTGGGGACGATCACCGCCTTCGCTGCCCTGGCCGGCGTGTACGCGCTGACCCACTACCTGTTCGCCTCGGGGACGGCGCACACGGCGTCGATGTTCTCGGTATTCCTCGGGGTAGGGCTGGCGCTGGGGCTACCCGGGGTGCCGCTGACTGTGCTGCTGGGCGCGATCCCAACCCTCATGGGGTGCCTCACCCACTATGGCAACGGGCCGGCGCCGCTGTACTTCGGCAGCGGGTACGTCGAGCTCGGGGCGTGGTGGAGGACGGGGCTCGTCCTGGGCATCGTCCACATGGCCATCTGGCTGGTGGCCGGGCCGATCTGGTGGAACATCATCGGGGCCTGGTGAGTGTGCAGAGTACGTGGTACACCAGATGATCGGCGATGCAATGAGGAAGACCGCGAACCGCACCAGGACTCGTATCAGGACCGTCGGGAGGGGCACAATCGGAATCATGACCGCATTGAGCAGAACCGGAGTAAAGATGCCCTCGAAGCTCACGCGTGCGGACATCGCCATGTCACCGCCGAAGGTAGAAGGACTACTGAGGTTTTGGAGATGTCCAACCCAGCACGAACAGTTACCCGGTTGCACAACGACGTCGTAACTCGAGTGCGCAAGGGCTCTAGTCGATATGTTCGCCCCAGCGGGCACCAGTCCCTACGTAGAGTTCTTGGCACGCCAGGTCGCCCTGTCTTGCAGGTAGTCCTCCCTCCAACCTGATCTGATCGCCTAACCAGACCGACCGACATTATTTGGTCGGGCTGGCCCGACATGAGTTGACTGGCTGGCTGGATCGTCCCGGTGAGAGCGCCAGGACAGTCTGGTTCCATGAGCACCGCAACTTCTCCAGCCCCTCATCCCCGGCCGCCATCACCGCAGGTCAGGGTCGTCTCTCCCACCCGGACGTCACGAGGCCTCCTCCCCCGCTGGGCCTGCGCGGTCCTGGCGGTCTGCCTGGCCCTGGTGGTCTTCGCCGCCGGGCCGCACACACCGAAGGCCGACACCTCCTCCATCACCGGTGACAAGGACCTGGCCCAGCAGGTCATCGGCCTCCTGCCCGACGACTACCAGGCCCGCGGCATCCACGTCTCCGTCATCACCGCCGACGGCGCCCGTCACGCCGGCATCGGCACCGCCGCCTCCGGCCAGCAGTACACGTCCACCACCCCCATGGAGATCGGCTCTATCACCAAGACCTTCAGCGGCCAGCTCCTGGCCGACGCCATCGCGCGCGGCGAGGTCAAAGCCAGCGACCCGCTGTCCACCCACCTGCCCGAGCTCGCCGGCACCCCGGCGGGCGAGGCCACCCTGGAGGAGGTCGCCTCGCACCGCTCCGGCATCCCGGGCGTCCCCTCCCGCGACCTGAGTGAGTTCGTGCTGCGAGGCAACATCTTGGGACTCAACCCCTTCACCGACAGCACCGACCAGCTCATCGAGAAGACCCGCACCACCGAGATGGGCAAGCGCGGCGAGTTCGCCTACTCCAACCTGGGCATCTCGCTGCTGGGCGAGGCACTCAGGCGCGCCGCCGGGGCCGAGTCCTGGGAGGACTACGTCTCGGAGCGGCTCTTCACGCCCCTGGGCATGGAGCACACAACCCTCACCTCCGGCCAGTCGGAGATTCCCGACGGCGCCATCCACGGAATCCAGGCCAATGGGCGCCGCGGCCAGTCGCTCAGCGGCCCGGGATCCAACCCGGCCGGCGCCGGGATATGGAGCACCCCGGAGGACATGACCCGCTACGCCCAGGCGGTTCTGACCGGCACCGTCCCCGGCGGGGCCGCTCCTCAGGAGGCGCGGTGGCCCGCGAAGGTCATGGCCGGCTTCCAGCTGCCGGGCGAGAAGGTCGGTTACACCTGGTACACCGACGTCGTCGATGGGCGCACGATCATCGGCCACGGCGGCACCACGATGGAGTACATGACGCACCTGGCCATCGACAAGGAGTCGGGCAAGGCCGTCATGGTCTACACCGACCAGAACACGGACGGCACTGCCGCCGCGCTCGCCGCGACGCTTCTGACCGACGGTCAGAAAGTCTCGACGGCGCGCATACCGGTGCCGGCCGAGATGCTGCTCCAGGGCATGATCCTCGGCATCTTCACCATCCTTGTGCTGGTCATGGGCCTGTACACGGCCGCCCGCGCGGCGAGCGTGCCCAGCCGCATGGCGGTGGTCTGCCGCGTGTCCGCACTCCTCACCTGCTTGGCGGCGGCCGCGGCCTCCGGGCCCTGGGCGCACGTGCCCACCTGGATCCTGGCGGTGGCGTCGCTGCCCGGCCTGTACGGCATCGTCCGGGGCATCACGCTGTGGCCGGAGCTGCCTCCGCTGCCGCGCCGCCGGGCCTGGCTCGGCTGGACGCAGGTGGTGCTGGCCGCCGCCTTCGTCGCCGTCTGCCTGGTCGTCGCCTGGCCCAAGGCCTGAGCCGGCCCGGCCCTGGCGTCGCGTTCGTACCCCACGCCGCGCCTTCGGGTCCTGACCCACCGACCCTGAGCCGGAAGGTACGAACGCAGCGACCACCTGGGGGAGGACACCGTCGTCCGTCTCCCCCGGCAGGCCAACCGAGTCCGCCCCGGCGGCCGACGAAACCGGCACCGCCTCGCCTTTAGCGTCACAAAGGTCCGGGCACTGCAGGAGCGCAGCCCGGACGGGGCAGACAGCCCGGACACAATCTCGACACCCCAAGGAGCAGAAGTCCTATGAGACCGACACCCCTCACCGCGCGGAAAGCGAGCGCAACCCTGACAGCACTGATGCTGTCGGCAGCCCTGGCAGCGTGCCAGCCACAGATCTCCGCCGCCGGCGCCGCAACCCCCTCCGCACCGACACCCACCGACCAGGCCGGCAACTCCACTGACAGCTCCGACGACTCCTCCCAGACCAGCGTCCCGCAAGGACTGGAGAGCTTCTACAACCAGGACATCGACTGGCAGGACTGCTCAGACGGCACCTCACCCTTCCAGTGCGGGACGGTCACCGTCCCCCTGGACTACAACAACCCTGGCGGCCAAACCATCACGATCGCCCTGAAGAAGCTTCCCGCCTCCGACGGCGACGCCGAGCACGGCTCCCTGTTCACCAACCCAGGAGGCCCCGGCGGCAGCGGGATCCGGGAGCTGGAGGCCCAGGCCACCGCCCTGCCTGAGGAGCTCCGAGCCGGCTATGACATCGTCGGCTTCGATCCGCGCGGCGTGGGGCAGTCCACCCCGATCACCTGCTGGACCGACGAGGACATCAGCCAGGCCCTCACCGACGCCCAGAACGGCAAGATCTCCGACGTCGTGCCATCCAACACCATCTCCTCCAAGAGCCTGTCGGCCCAGGAGAAGATGGATCGGGGCGCTGCCGACACCGCCGCGTGCGCTCAGCACTCGGAGGTCCCCGAGCTGCTCGACCACGTCGGCACCCGCAACGTCGCCCGCGACCTGGACGTCCTGCGCGCCAC
>CAUVMS010000097.1:0-9989 GCA_963552815.1 uncultured Actinomyces sp.
GGAGGAGGCCCTGGCGGCCAGCGTCAACGGGGCCGGCCCGGTAGCGGTGGGCTCTCAGGCCGATCTGGTGCTCCTGGCCGAGGATCCCCTGCGCCTCGGGGCCGATGAGCTGGCGCGGGTGCGCCCCCTGGCCACGATCGTGGCCGGTGCCGTGGCCCACCAGCGCGTCTGAGCGGCCTCTGAGCCGTCACAGACGCCCGCCGGTCACCTGCTCACACGTCGAGGACGTAGAGGATGGTGCCGCGGGTGGGCACGTAGCCCAGGGACTCGTACAGGTCGACGGCGCCGTTGGGGTTGTCGGTGTCGACGCCGGCGGCGGCGTACTCCATGCCGTCGGCCGCGTAAGCGCGCATGGCGGCCACCAGGAGTGCGGGCCCGATCCGGCGGTGGCGGTAGTCGCTGAGGACCCCGAGCACGTCGGTGTATCCCTCCCGCCAGCCCAGGGCCTCCCAGTCCTGCTCGTAGCGGCCCGAGCGCAGGTACCCGGCGACGCGGGCCCGGTCACCGGAACGATCCATGGCCACGAAGCTCCACTGGGGGGCGAAGTAGGCGCTGCCGGCGGTCCAGTCCTCGGGGGTGACGTCCTCTGCCTTCCAGGTCTCGGCCATGGCCTGGTTGTAGGCGCGGCGAACATCGTCGTCGATCTCGGGGGTCCACGGGTCGATGGTGATGAACCCGTCCAGGTCCACCTCGGGGATCTCGTCGCCCAGGAAGCGGCGCACCTCGCGGTACCAGCGCGTCGGCTTGAACCCCATGTCCTTGAGGTGACCCTGCAAGCGCTCGTCGTCCTCCATGACGGTGGTGACCACGTGCGCGGGAATCTGGGACGAGCCTTTACCCGGGACGGAACCGGCCCGCTCGGCGCCCACGAGATGGCGGGCCCGCTCGGCCTGCCAGTACAGAAGAGCACGGCCGATGCCGCGCTTACGCACGGCAGGGTCCACGGTTCCGGTCATGGAAGCGTAGATATCTCCGGCCGGCCGCAGCCGTACCAGGCCGAAGGCGCGCATGACGCCGTCGTCGTCGCGGCCGGCAACCCCGGAGTAGGTGGGGTCGAGGAAGTAGTCGGCCGTCTCCTGCTCGCTGGTGCGGTAGGGAGGGTTGTCGACAGCCTCGGCGCGAGCGATGAGCTCGGCCAGCTCGTGGTTGTCCTCGGGGCCCAGGGGCCGCCAGGACAGCTCGCGCGACAGGGCCGAGCGGGGCCCGGGGCGCAGGATGGGCCACGGCGAGGAGCCTGCCCGACGAGTGCCGTAACCGGGTGGCATAAGCGCACCTCCCTCATGAGTACGAACCGACAGTGCTGCGACTCGGCCCCGGGGACCGTGACGCGAAGGTTACCGAGGCTACCTTAAGGATTCGCCAGCGATTGACGCTTCTGTCAGGCGTCAATGCGCTCGCGATCAACGTCACGGGCGCCCTCGACGATGAAGTCGCGGCGGGGCTCGACCGACGAGCCCATGAGGAGCTCGAAGACGGACTCGGCCTCCATGACCTGGGCCTCGTCCCCCAGCGTGATGCGCCGCAGGGTGCGGTGCTGGGGCTCCATGGTGGTCTCGGCGAGCTGGTGGGCGTCCATCTCCCCCAGGCCCTTGTAGCGCTGGGGTTCCTTGAAGCTGCGGCCCGAGCGCTCCAGGCGGCGCAGGGTGGTGACGAGCTCGTCGTCGGAGTAGGTGTAGATGATCTCCTTCTTGCGCCGTCCCGAGCCGGAGACCTCGATGCGGTGCAGGGGTGGGACGGCCGCGAAGACCCGGCCCGCCTCGATCATGGGGCGCATGTAGCGGAAGAAGAGGGTCAGCAGGAGGGTGCGGATGTGGGCGCCGTCGACGTCGGCGTCGGTCATGAGGATGACCTTGCCGTAGCGGGCGGCCTCGAGGTCGAAGGTGCGTCCGCTGCCGGCGCCGACCACCTGGATGATGGCCGAGCACTCGACGTTGCGCAGCATGTCGGCCTGGGAGGCCTTCTGCACGTTGAGGATCTTGCCGCGGATCGGCAGGAGGGCCTGGAACTCGGAGTTGCGGGCGTTCTTGGCGGTCCCCAGGGCGGAGTCGCCCTCGACGATGAACAGCTCGGAGGCGGCGACGTCGTCGCTGCGGCAGTCGGCGAGCTTGGCGGGCAGGGAGGAGGTCTCCAGGGCGGTCTTGCGGCGGGTGATCTCCTTGTGCAGGCGCGCCGAGACGCGGGCGCGCATCTCACCGACGATCTTCTCCTCCAGGGCGCGCGCCTGGGTCTTGAGGTCCCGTTTGGAGGAGGTCAGCAGGGCGGTGAGCTCGCGCTCGACCACCTTGGAGACGATCTGGCGCACAGGCCCGGTGCCCAGGACCTCCTTCGTCTGGCCCTCGAACTGGGGCTCGGGAACGCGCACGGTGATGACGGCGGTCAGGCCCGCCATGATGTCGTCCTTCTCGACCCGGCCGTCCTTGGAGGTGATCTTCAGGGCCCGGGAGTCGGCCTCGATGCGCTTGCGCAGCACCCTGGTGAGGGCCTGCTCGAAGCCGGTCAGGTGGGTGCCGCCCATGGGGGTGGCGATGATGTTGACGAAGGAGCGCTCGGTGGTCTCGTACCCGATCCCCCAGCGCAGGGCGACGTCGACCATGCAGCTGCGCTCGACCTCCACGGGCCGCAGGTGCCCGGTGGCGCGGTCGAGCTGCTGGACGGTCTCGGTGTAGGTGCCCTCGCCGGTGAGGCGGAAGGTGTCGGTGACCGAGCCGTCGGAGGCCAGGAAGTCGACGAAGTCGGCGGTACCGCCCAGGGCCTGGAAGACCTCGATGCCCTCATCGGCGCTGGTGTCGAACAGGTCTCCGCGGTTCTCGGTCGCGTTCTTGGCGGCTGCCCGCAGGGTGATCTCGTGGACGGCGTCGTCGGTCTCGCCGGCGTCGGCGGCGGGCGTGCTGGAGGCGGCGATGGCCTCGGCCTCGGGGCGCCGGTCCTCCAGGCGCAGGGTGAGTCCGGGGACGAGGAAGCTGGTCTGGCGCAGCCGGGCGCGCAGGGCGGCGGCGTCGTACTCGGTGGGCCGGGGGAAGATCTGGGGGTCCGCCCAGTAGCGCACCCGGGTGCCGGTCACGCCGCGGCGCACCTTGCCGATGACGCGCAGCTCGGAGGCCTTGGTGAACTCGGTGAAGGGTGAGGAGGGGCTGCGCCCGGCGGAGTCGTCGAAGATGCCGGGCTCGCCGCGGTGGAAGCTCATGGCGTAGGTCTTGCCGCCGCGGTCGACCTCGACGTCCATGCGCTCGGCCAGGGCGTTGACGACGGAGGCGCCTACTCCGTGCAGGCCGCCGGCGGCGCCGTAGGATCCGCCGCCGAACTTCCCGCCGGCGTGCAGCTTGGTGTAGACGAGCTCGACGCCGGTCAGGCCGGAGGAGGGCTCGATGTCCACGGGCACGCCGCGCCCGTTGTCACGCACCTCAATGGAGCCGTCGTCGTGGACGGTCACCGAGATGTCGTCGCCGTGCCCCTCGAGGGCCTCGTCGACGGCGTTGTCGATGATCTCCCACACGCAGTGCATGAGCCCGCGCTGGTCGGTGGAGCCGATGTACATTCCCGGGCGCTTGCGCACGGCCTCCAGCCCCTCCAGGACGGAGAGGTGGCGGGCGGAGTAGTCGCCCCGGCTGGTCTTGTTCTCGGATGAGGGCACGCCGGGAATCTAGCCGATCAGCGCCGCCTGCGCCTCGTGCCCCGCCGCCGGAAGGCGTGTGGCGTCATACCTCATGCAACCGCCGGGCCCCATGGCGTCGTTGAGGCGCCTAGTCAAGCGGGAGGGCGGGAGCCACCCTGGCGCTGCCGATCCCGCGGTCCGCCTTACCCAGCCGGAAGCGCACTCGCCTCTTGAGTACGGTGCCCGAGACGGCTCGCCCGTTCACCAGTCCTTCGGCCGGGAAAAGGGTAAAGGTCCACCGCTCGGCATAGTCGGAGTCGGGGACGAGGCCGGGCGGGCACTGCAGCAGGCGGGCGCCCCAGACCTGGCGGGTCATGAGGGCGCGAGTGTCGACGCCGTCGACCACGAAGCGCTCCGCCGGGGCGGCGGCGACGTCCTCGTAGCTTCCCGCCGAGATCCCGTACTGGCCGACGACGCCGGCCAGTATCATCCAGCCGTCCCGGCCCAGCGTAAGCCCATCGACGTCGGCGAGGTCGGCGAGGTCGGTTCCCTCCCCCAGGGCGGGGTCGACGAGGTCCTCGACCAGGTCTGGCTGCTGGCCGCGACGAATACGAGGATCGACACCGCCGCGGGTATCGAGCCGGTCCGCTACGGGGATCGCGAGCAGCCCGTAGTCGACGTCGTCGGCGAAGCGGAAGGAGGCGAAGTGCTCGCGCAGACGGGCCACCGCACGCTCAGCCCGCTCCCAGCGGCTGCCAGTGCTCCCGCTGCCGCCCGTGCCCTCATCCAGGCACTCGGCGACCACCTGGACAGGCGGCCGCAGGCCCGCGGTCTTCAGCGCCTGGCGGAGGGCCGCGTTGGTCGCCCAGCCCGAGCGCTCCAGGCGCGAGATCTCGTGGTCGCGGAACTCCTGCACCGACATCGCGGCTGCTCCTCTCCGGCTCTTGTCAACTCTTGTTCGTCACGATGACTCCAGCATCCGCCCGATCGGTCGGCCCCTCGGTGAGGTGCGCCATGAGGGCGGTGCGCCGTGGGCGAAAGCTCGTGCGCCTCAGGCGGAAACGACTCTTTCGGACGGTCGGGAGCACCCGCGCCATGATGCAATGCGTACATGAGCACAACCGGAACCCCGACCGCCGCTCAGGCGGTGACCACCCTGGACGAGCAGACCACCCCTGCCGCCGACTCCTGCGAGCGACCGCTGACCACAGCCGACCGTTGCGACGTCTGCGACGCGCAGGCCTACGTCCGAGTCGTCATGCTGACCGGCGAGCTCTTCTTCTGCGCCCACCACGCTCGCCAGCACGGTGAGAAGCTCAAGGAGGTCGCCCTGCTCTTCCAGGACGAGACCGCGAGCCTCACCGGCGGTCAGTGACGTAGGCATTTTATTCACGCTCCAGTTGGCTGAATATCACTGCGTATCACTGCCAGTTCTCACCAGACCCCGTTTACCCTCGTCTCTGAGGCCCTGCCCCTGTTCCTGCCCCCGAGTCTCCCGGCACAGAGCCTTACGCTGATCCAGCATCCCACCCAGGCTCGATGAAGCCGCGTGACTCCCGAAGGAACCGTCTGTGAAACGTCCTATCCGCGCCCTGGCCCTCTCCGCCCTGATCGTCTCCTGCGGCGCGCTGGCACTGACCGGCTGCTCGGGGTCCTCCGACTCCAGCGCCTCCGCCCACACCGCCCCGGCGGACGCGAAGGCTACTGGCCCCGTCGTCATCATCGACCTGCGTTCAGCCGAGGAGTACAAGAAGGGGCACCTGGAGGGGGCCGTCAACTACGACTTCTCATCGGGTGACTTCTCCAGCCAGATCTCGAGCCTGGACCGCAGCTCCCAGTACCAGGTCTACGGCACCGACGACCAGCCCAAGATGGCCAGCGGCGTCATGCGCAACGCAGGCTTCCCCAGTGTCACCGACCTGGGGACCATCGACGCGGCCAAGAACACGACCGGCGCCAAGATCGTCACCGACTAACACCGGCGCCCCTGGCCGGCCTGGACGACCTCGCCCGTTCACAGAAGCGGAAGCCCCTCCAGGAGATGGGTGAGGGCAACAACCTGCCGGGGCACGTACTCGGCGATCGTCAGTCCGACGACGTCGGCCGCCCGCCCCAGGTCCTTGACCACACGATTGGTCTGGGCCACGCTCAAGCCGCCGCGGTCGTAGCCCAGCCCTAGTCGGACCTCGTCGGCATCCACGGTGTCGACGTCCAGGTGGATGGCCACCCGGCTGCACCCGGTTGCCTCCAGCCACTTCAGCAGGGGCGTCGTCGAGTCACGCAGGTTGGCCGGGCTGAAGACGTGCAGCCCCCACCTGGCGATGTTCGGGTAGTCGTCCTCGGTCCAGGAGTGCAGACCTGCCAGGGCCACCCGGGTCGGTGAGACGAAGGCCGCCAGCTCCTCCATCACCTCGGCATCACCGGTACCGATGATGTGGGAGACCGCCATGGCGTGGTATCCGGGGTACTGGGAGTGCGAGGTGCCGATGTCCGGGTGGGAGTCGATCCAGACGACGGCCAGATCCTCCCCGTAACGGGCGGCGAGCTCGGTGAAGGGAACGACCGAGACGGCACAATCCCCGCCCAGGGTGAGGATCCTGGGTGCCTCGTGGCGGGCGATCGCCTCACGGGCATCACGGATCCCGGCCAGGACCTGGGCGCGTGACTCCATGCCGTTGGTGACAAGCACCTCCTCGCCGGTGGGCTCATCGCTGACCGGGACGATCTCCGTGGGGCCTGCGTGCTCGGGCAGGAGCGCCGTGAGCACCCGGGTCCCCAGGGCGTAGACGCGCCGCGCCTCCCCGTAGGGCAGCTCGGGCAGCAGGCTCCGCACCGAGGACTCCCCCGCCCCTTGCCACTGGGGCCAGATCAGGCGCAGGGTGTCGGACTGGTCAAGGGCGGTACGTGCGTGAACCATCTCAGCGCTCCTGAGCGAGGGCGTCTCTCGGTCCATAGTTTACGAGCCCGGGCTGTACAGCACCTGACCCAGTCCTGAGTCGTACGTCGAGCTGCATGAACCTTGGGCGCCACTGGGGAACGTATCGGTGCACTCCACGCTGGGTAAGTGGAACCTGAGGCTCGTGGAGTACGAGTCCGGGCTGATCTCGCACCGGCATGTGGAGCCGGCCGGCACCGCCACGTTCCTCGTTACCGACCGCACGTAGCCGAGTCCGGTGGCCTCGTCGTAGCGGCAGAGCCAGGGGCCTCCCGAAGCGCCCTCGCCGACGTCGCAGACCTCGGTCCGTACCTCGTTTCAGCAGGTGCACCGCAGTGAGCTCAGGTCGTCAACGATGACGGCGTCATTCACCATCCGGTTCTCATGCGGGCTCGGTAAAAATGGTGGACGGGCCCGTGCCCGTGCCCGACGCCCAGGGCGTCGGCGTGCTCGATGGCACCGGTGAGGTAGTCCTTGGCGTCCCGCACCGCCTCCAGCCAGGTCGCCCGGCGCGGTCGCAGCGAGGCGATCGCTGAGGACAGCGTGCAGCCCGTGCCATGGGTGTTGCCCGTAGCGACCCTGCGACCGTGCAGGATCTCAACGACGTCGGCATCGGCGTAGACGTCGATGGCATCACCGACGTCGCCCGAGTGATCCGCGCCTCCGGTGAGGTGGCCGCCTTTGATCAGCACCCGTCGTGCGCCCAGATCCCTCAGGCGGCGCGCCTGGCCGCGCAGCTCACCGAGGGTCGCCGCGGGCTCCTCCCCCAGCAGAACGGCCGCCTCGTGGAGGTTAGGAGTGATGAGATCGGCCTTGGCGCACAGACGGCGCACGGCGCCGACGGCCTGCTCGTCGAGAAGGCGGTCCCCGGAGGTGGCCACCATGACCGGGTCTAGCACCGTGTGAGCGAGTCCGGGCAGGTACTCCCCCACCGCGTCCGCCAGCTCGGCGGTGGCGAGCATCCCGATCTTCGTGGCATCGGGGAGGATGTCCTCCAGCAGCGTGTCCATCTGGAGACGGACGAAGTCGACCGGCACGGCGTGCACACCGGCCACACCGCGCGTCGACTGGGCAGTCAACGCCGTGATGACACTCATCGCGTAGGCGCCAAGCGCGCTCATGGCCTTCATGTCGGCCTGAATGCCGGCGCCACCGCTGGGATCTGAGCCGGCGATGGTCAAGGCGGTCACGGTTGCCGAACGCTGCTGGCTCATCGCCGACCTCCTTCGCCCCAGGCGCGGTGCAGGTCGGCGGCGACGCTCCTGGGGTCCTCGGCCGTGCAGATGGCTGATACGACGGCGGCACCGGCCAGACTACCCGCCCGGAGGGCCGGCAGGTCGCTGGCCGTGATGCCGCCAATGGCCACAGCAGGCAGATCGGTCAGGGCAGCCATGCGCGCTACGCCGTTCACCCCCAGGCTCTTCGGGGCGTTGGCCTTGGTGGCGGTGGGGTGAACGACGCCGATGCTGACGTGGTCGCAGGCGCCCTGCTCCTGGGCGGTGCGCAGCTCGTCGGGAGTCGCGGCCGACAGCCCGAGGTAGGCGTCCTCCCCGACGAGACGGCGTGCGATGCGGGCGGGCAGGTCCGACTGGCCGAGGTGTACCCCGGCCACGGGCGCTCCCTGATCGCGCGCTGCCAGGAAGATGTCGACGCGGTCGTTGACGATGACGGGGACCTGATCACCGACCACCTCGGCCACCTCCAGCACCTGAGTCAGGAAGAGTCCGCCGTCGGCACCCTTGGCGCGCAGCTGGACGCAGGTGACTCCGCCGTCGACAGCGGCCTCAACGGTGGCCAGGACGTCTCTACCGCGCGAGCGGCACTGGCCCTCATCGGTGATGAGGTAAACCGACAGGTCCGGTGCGGCCCTCATGCCGGCCCTCCCTGCGCGGCGGCGGTCGCCCCGGTAGCACTGACACTGACGTTTTGCAGGTCCTGCGCCTCAAGGGTGTACAGGGCGTCGAGGAAGGCCGGTGGGAAGGATCCGGGGCCGGTTGATCGGGCCTCCGCGCGCTCGGCAGCAGCGCTGTAGACGGCGTGCGCAGCGACGACGGCGCTCACGTCATCCAGGCCCTCTTTCCGCCCCGCCCCGAGAAAGGCCGCGACCACCGCACCCAGAGCGCAGCCCCCGCCGGTCATCCGGGTCAGCAGCGAGGAGCCGCCCTGAATGTGGACGACGCTCTCGCCGTCGGTGACCAGGTCGACGGGCCCGGAGACGGCGACGACGCAGCCGTGGCTGCGGGCCAGGTCGCAGGCCGGATCGAGCGCCGCGGCGACGTCGTCGGCGGTCTCGGCGCCCCGCCCACCGCTGCCGTCACTGGCCAGAGCCAGGATCTCCGAGGCATTGCCCCGTACGACGCTCGGTCCGCGGCTGAGGAGCTCATGGGCCAGTGCGGTGCGGTGCGTCAGTGTGCCGATGGCCACCGGGTCGAGGACCCACGGCGTGCCCGCGTCAGCCGCCGCAGCCACGGCCTCGCGGGCGGCGTCCCGCTGCTCGGGCTGAGGCGTACCGAGGTTGATGAGCAGCGTGGAGGCGACGCGGGCAAAGGGGCCCGCCTCCCCCGTGATGTCCACCATGGCGGGCGCCGCGCCCAGGGACAGGAGAACGTTGGCGGTGATGTTGGTGACCACCGCGTTGGTGATGCAGGAGACCAGCGGGGCGTGGCGGCGTACCGCCTCAAACGCCGCTGGAGCAGACATGCCCCAGTGCATGTGACATCCCTTCGTCAGTACTAGCTGGACAGGTTCGACGGGTGTGTTCTCAGCCATGTGGCACCCCGTGTCACGATTGAGACACTAGCACCGACGGCGTCGGCCCCGGAACCCTGATGGTTCCGGGGCCGACGCCGTTGAGATGAGCGAGCCGGTGACGCTCCTCGCTTGTCCGGTGAATCCGGTCAGTCGAGGTAGTCGCGCAGGACCTGGCTGCGCGAGGGGTGGCGCAGCTTGGACATGGTCTTGGACTCGATCTGGCGGATGCGCTCGCGGGTGACCCCGTAGACCTTGCCGATCTCGTCGAGGGTCTTGGGCTGGCCGTCGGTCAGTCCGAAGCGCATGGAGACCACACCGGCCTCGCGCTCCGAGAGGGTGTCGAGCACGGCGTGCAGCTGCTCCTGGAGGAGGGTGAAGCTCACCGCATCGGCCGGGACCACGGCCTCGGAGTCCTCGATGAGGTCGCCGAACTCGGAGTCCCCGTCCTCACCCAGGGGCGTGTGCAGGGAGATCGGCTCGCGCCCGTACTTCTGAACCTCGACCACCTTCTCCGGGGTCATGTCCAGCTCGACGGCCAGCTCCTCAGGGGTGGGCTCGCGGCCCAGGTCCTGGAGCATCTGGCGCTGCACGCGGGCGAGCTTGTTGATGACCTCGACCATGTGCACCGGGATGCGGATGGTGCGGGCCTGGTCCGCCATGGCGCGGGTGATGGCCTGGCGGATCCACCAGGTGGCGTAGGTGGAGAACTTG
>CAUVMS010000098.1:0-9912 GCA_963552815.1 uncultured Actinomyces sp.
GCGCCGCCAACGCCCTGCTGGTCAAGGTCAACCAGATCGGCTCCCTGACCGAGACCCTCGAGGCCGTCGAGATGGCCCACCGCGCCGGCTACAAGTCCATGACCTCCCACCGCTCCGGTGAGACCGAGGACGTCACCATCGCCGACCTGGCCGTGGCCACCAACTCCGGCCAGATCAAGACCGGCGCCCCCGCCCGCGGCGAGCGCGTCAACAAGTACAACCAGCTCCTGCGCATCGAGGAGGCCCTCGGCGACGCCGCGGTCTACGCCGGCGCCGGAGCCTTCCCCCGCTTCCAGGCCTGAGCCTGAAGTCGGCCTGACGCCGTCGAGCAGCTGACTGACACGGCTGCTCGACGACGGCGCACGCTCCCGCTCCGGGGCAGACGGGTCCTCCCGTCTGCCCCGGAGCGTTTGCGGCGGTGCAGGTGGTGTGGCGCGAGATCTGCGCCGTCGCGGGGATGCACTCCAGAGCTCACAGACTGCTCCTGGGGCCCAGCCCTCGAGGCCTACCGTGCCTCCGCCAGGGGGCGGGACCGATCCGAAGCGTGAGCAACGCGCCCGGTGGGGTGCACTCTCACATGCGCCCTGGTGAGGCAGGATTCCGGTATGACTCCGCGCCGCCCCACCTCCACCCAGTCCGGGACGCGTCGCGTCGCCCGCGGTGCCCGACCCCGTCAGGTCCCGGCTGAGCGGGCGGCCTCCGCGGCTGGATCAGGTTCCGGCTCGGCCGACTCCCAGCCCCAGGGACTGCCGACGACGGCGCCCGAGCGGGTTCTGCCGCCCCGGGTCGTCACCCTGGCGGTCGTGTGCCTGCTGGCCTTCGTCGTCGTCTTCACCTCGCTGCGCGCCTACCTGTCCCAGCAGGCCCAGTACGACGCCGTCGTCGCCAAGATCAAGGAGGCCTCCGACACCTCCACCAGCCTGGAGAACGAGCTGGCCCAGTGGAAGGACGACACTTACGTGCGCGCCCAGGTGCGTGAGCGCCTCGGCTACGTCATGCCCGGGGACACCAGCTACGTTGTCGTCGGCGCCGACTCCGTCAAGCAGCCCGGCGCCAGCGGCGGGGCCACCCAGGGCTCCCAGGACGTCCCCTGGTACCAGACGCTCAAGGAGTCCGCGCAGGCCGCCGGCCAGACCGAGGACAAGGCCGACGGGGCCGCGCAGGACGGCTCCAAGAACGGTCCGGGCGGCAAGACCCTCAACCCCACTCAGGAGGGCCTGCCCACCGGCCAGCCCAGCCAGGCTCCGTCGGAGCTGCCCAAGACCTCGCCGAGCCCTGCCGCCACTGCGCAGACGAAGGAGACCCCGTGAGCCCGACCCCCGAGACGCAGCAGACCGAGCCGACCGGTGAACCTGCCCCCGAGCAGACCACTGGGCAGGCCAGTGAGCAGGCCAGTAAACAGACCACTGGGCAGGTGACGGAGTCGGTGACGTCGGCTGACCTCGAGGCCCTGGCTGCCCAGCTGGGTCGGGTGCCGCGTGGCGTCGTCGCCATCGCGGCCCGCTGCGTGTGCGGGCGCCCCACCGTGGTGCGCACCGCCCCGCGCCTCGACGACGGCACCCCCTTCCCGACCAGCTACTACCTCACCCACCCGGCTGCCGTGAAGGGCTGCTCCACCCTGGAGGCCGAGCACCTCATGGAGACCTTCAACGCTGACCTGGCCGCCGATGAGGAGCTGGCTGCCGCCTACGCCGCCGCCCACGCCGACTACCTGGCCCGGCGCGCCGAGCTCGGGCAGGTCCCCGAGATCGACGGCGTCTCCGCCGGCGGGATGCCCGTGCGCGTCAAGTGCCTCCACGCCCTGCTCGGTCACGCCCTGGCCGCCGGCCCCGGTGTCAACCCGATCGGCGACTGCACGCTGGAGGTTCTGCGCGAGCGCGGACTGTGGGATCCTGAGCGCTGCTTCTGCTGACCGGCCGGGACGTGTTGGACAAGCTCGATCGCCTGCTGGGGAGCCTGCGCGTCCTCGCGGCCGTGCCTTACGATTCCAAGACCGACCTTCGAGGGCCGTTCCCGAGCCCTCAGGCACGATCCCGTGCTTCCGTCTGTCCCGTCCTCTCCCTCCCGACCCAGCCCAGGAGGCCACCGCTATGACCCGCGTCGCCGCAATCGACTGCGGCACCAACACCATCCGCCTCCTCATCGCCGAGGCCGACCGTGATCGGTTGGGCCGCCCCCGCCTGGAGGTGCTGCGCCGCCGCAACGAGATCGTGCGCCTGGGCCAGGGCGTGGATCGCACCGGTGTGCTCGACCCCGAGGCCCTCGAGCGCACGCTGACGGTCGTGGACGCCTACGCCTCCGACTGCGACGAGCTGGGCGTCGCCCCCGGGGAGGCCGTGCGGCGCTTCGTGGCCACCTCCGCCACCCGCGACGCCCGCAACCGGGAGGACTTCGTGACCGGCGTGCGCCGGCTGCTGGGCGTGGAGCCAGAGGTCGTCAGCGGCCAGGAGGAGGCCCGCCTGTCCTTCAGCGGCTCGCTCCTGGGCGCCCGCGGGGGAGAGGACACACCGGGACGGGGTCGGGGCGAGTGCGCGCCGGCGCCGCGGCTCGTCGTCGACCTCGGGGGCGGCTCCACCGAGCTGGTCCTGGGCGTGGACGCCCCCAGCGCCGCCATCAGCCTGGACACCGGCAGCGTGCGCATCACCGAGCGGTTCCTGTCAGGCGGCGTCACCCCCGAGTCCGAGGCAGCCGCCCGCGCCGAGGTGCGCGGCCTGCTCGATGAGGCCGAACGGGTCGTCGACCTGTCCGCCCCCGGGCAGCTGGTCGGACTGGCCGGCACCATCACCACCGTCACCGCCCACGCCCTGGGTCTTCAGGCCTTCGACCCGCAGGCCCTGAACGGCGCCGAGCTGAGTCCGGAGGCCGTCCTGGCCTCCTGCGAGGCGATCGTCCACTCCACGGCCGAGCAGCGCGCCTCCTGGGGCTACCTCGCCCCCGGGCGCCGCGACGTCATCGCCGCCGGCGCCCTCGTGTGGAGCGAGGTCGTCTCCCGCGTCGTGGAGCGGACCACCGCCGCCGGGCGCCCGCTGGAACGGGTCATCACCAGCCTCTACGACATCCTCGACGGCATCGCCCTGTCGCTCGTGCCCGCGCAGACAGGCCTGGAAGGAGCCGAGGCGTGAGTGCAGCGACGTCTCCGACCCGGGGAGGGCGCGCCATCACCCGCGGCCCCGGGGAGCTGCCCGCGGTGGCTGTCTCCCTGACCGGGCCGACCTCGGCCCGCGCGCTGACCCAGGCCCGCCGCGCCATCGACGCCGGCGCCGACGTCCTCGAGCTGCGCGTCGACCTGCTCGAGGAGGCCGACGCCCTGGTCGCCTTCGCCGAGGCCTCGGCCGCTGCGGCGTCAGCGAAGGCCTCCATCCCGGCCCCGACGGCGTCGTCCGCGCCCGAGGGCCGGACTGGAGCCGGCGGCTCGGGTACTGAGGGCGACGACGATCAAGACGGTGGGGTGCCGGTTGCCCCGGACCCGATGGTCGTGGCCACGGCGTCCGCCCAGGTCCTGGAGTGCCTGCACCGCATGGGCGACGTCGTCGACGGCGTCCCTCTCCTGCTCACCTGCCGGACCGCCACCGAGGGCGGCCGGGCCCACCTGGACGATGCTGCCTACGGTGCCCTTCTGCTCTCCGTCCTCGACGGGCTCGCCGACTGGGCGCCCGAGCGCCGCCCGGCCGCCATCGATGTCGAGGTCCAGCGAGGCTGCCTGCCGGCGGTCTCCCAGCAGGCCCATGGCCTGGGCATCGACGTCGTCGCCTCCTTCCACGACTTCGAGACCACCCCCGCCGATGAGGTCCTGGAGGAGGTCCTGGCCCGCATGGCCTCCGAGGGGGCCGACCTGGCCAAGATCGCCGTGTGGCCCACGAGCGCCGACGACGTCGCCCGTCTCCTGGGCGTGTGCGCGCGGGCCACGGCGGACCCGGGGGAGGGGGCAGGCCTGGGGATACCGGTGGCCGCCATGTCCATGGGGGCGCTCGGTGCGGTCAGTCGTGTGGCTCCGGCCTTCGGGACGGCGCTGACCTTCGCCGTCGTCCCCGATGAGCAGGGGGAGACCCGGGCATCCGCCCCTGGTCAGCTGCCGATCCAGGACGTGCGCCGTTGCCTGGAGCTGCTGCGGGTCTGACCCCTCCTCCTGGCGAGCTCGCGCCGGTGCCGGTCGGTCATCCAAGCGCGGTCGTAGGGTAGGTCGCGCGTTCGAGGGGCAGAGGGTACGACCGCGGCCCCTACGGTACGAACGCGTGGAGCCCGGTGAAAGCTAGACGTCGAGCCTGCGCAGGAGCTCCGCGGGTGGAAGAGCCCCGTGCTCGATGTAGGCGCGGAAGACGGGGGCGGCCTGCTCGCCGGTGAAGACCTCCTCGGGGTGCAGGCGCAGGGAGAAGGGCTCGGTACCCCCGTTGTCCCACGTGATCGTGGTCCACGTTCCGGGGGCGGCGATGGGCTCGCGGGCCACGGCGTAGTGCTCGTAGGAGTCGTCCTCGTGGGTCACGCGGATCTCAACGCTCATGGCTGCCGCGGAGCCGCCGCACTGGATGAAGGTGGCCCGCGCCGGGGAGGACTCCGGGACCTCGTCCATGTGCGTCATCCCGTCGGGCAGCGCCCACACCACGATGGCAAAGTGTCTTGCGCCGTCCAGGTAGGCGGGCGAGGTGAGCTTGCGGGCGACCTCCTCGGCGATGAGCTGCGGGGTCTGGGGCTGCAGGAAGACGTCGATGGGACCGTTCCTGCCGACGATGTACTCGGCGAAGTACCTCATGGTCTACTTTCTGGTCGTCGGATGTGGGAGCGCCGCCAACGGCGCGAGGGGGCGCGGTAGGGCTTTGGGGCCGTTGTCCTGCCCGGATGATCTCAGTTTCTCGCTCGTTGAGTGTCCCCGTGCCGGGATATGGGGACAAGTGCCCGTCGCCGGCCGCCGTGGTCGCGGGCCTGTCGTCGCACGGCGCGAGTAGTCTTCGCTGCACCCGCAGTGCCTCGCGACGGGGCGGGTCGCAGGCGGGCCTGGGAACGAAGGAGGGGCGAGCATGACCGGGTACGGGCGGCGTCGCGTCGTCGGCATGGGCCTCGTCGGTGCAGCGGCGCTGGCGCTGGGCGGTTGCGCCTCAGCGCAGGATGGTCGGCCGCGATCGGGTGCGACGACGCCGACATCGGATGGTCATTTTGCGAGCTTCACCGAGTACGTCCCCGACAAGCTGGAGATCCGAACCGATCTGGGACGTCTCGACAGACGCATGCCGGGTATCACCATCTCCTCCGCCCACTGGGTCGCGCAGTACTGGCAGGAGAAACGCGAGCTCCTGCCCCCGCAGGACCGCCCGATATGGGTACACGGGGTGATGACGCTCGAGCCCGCCAGCACCCGGGCCCTCGCCGAGGCCTCGACCGGAAAGGCCGATCCGCTCCCGGGCATCTATCCCGACCTGCGCCCGTACGTCCCCCAGGGCAAGGTCTTCACCACGGTCCCGAAGGAGAGGGCCGACGAGATCCTCGACGTTGAGCACATGATGCAGGATGACCCGAACATCGTTGAGCCGCACCACTTCCAAACCGATCAGGCCGTCATCTGCGCCGACTCCAACCTCCTGATCCTCGTTGCGACGGAGTGGCACACGTGATTCGGCTGACCGACTGCAGACCTGCTACCTGCGCATTCCTAGGGAAGGTCATGCGTTCGAGAGGTGGGAACGACCTGGTGACCTAAGGCACGACCGCGTGAGCCGGTCCGGCCCGACAAGGGCTCAGTGCCCGTGCAGGCTCCACAACGGGTCCTGGGTGAGGCGCCCCACCGAGGGCACGGCTGTTCGCCCGCCCTGCCCATGCCGTAGTCTTACCCACGTTGCCCCGGCGAGGGACGCGCCTTAAGAAGGCGCGCATCCGTGATCGACGTGGTGGTACCTGGCGGTACTGCGCGTCGTCGCGCCCAGCCGGACCACCATCAGCCGCGGGGCACCGGGCCCCGCCTCATCCGCAAGGAGAGCCACATGGCCAACAACGCCATCACCCTCAAGGCCCAGGACCGCACCGAGTTCGGCAAGGGCTCCGCCCGCCAGGCCCGCCGCGCCGGCCAGGTCCCCGTCGTCGTCTACGGCCACGGCACTGAGCCCCGCCACCTCCTGCTCGAGGAGCACGCCACCCGCCTGGCCCTGCGCAGCAACGACAACGCCCTGGTCGAGCTGGACATCACCGGCGGCGAGACCCTCCTGGCCCTGGCCAAGGACGTGCAGCGCCACCCCATCCGCCCCGGAGTGCAGCACGTCGACTTCCTCCTGGTGAACCGCAACGAGCGCGTCGACGTCGAAATTCCGGTCACCGTCATCGGCACCGCCGAGCCCGGCACCATGCACATGATCGAGGCCGCCACCATCATGGTCTCCGCCCCGGCCGTCTCCGTCCCCGAGGCCATCGAGGTCGACATCACCGGCGTCGCCGCCGGCACCGTCCTCACCATCGCCGACATCACCCTGCCCGAGGGCCTGGAGGCCGTCGCCGACGCCGAGACCGCCGTGGTCAACGTGGCCAACGAGCACGTCGTCGCCTCCGAGGTCCCCGAGGTCGTCCCCGCCGAGGGTGACGCCGAGGCCGCGGCCGAGTGAACCGCGCGTGACCCGCATGAACAGCCGTGACGACGCGCCGGCCTGCGCCCCCGGCGCCTCCCGTGCCGCCTGCACCCGGCCCACCCCGGGGCGGGCCGCATGAGTGAGCCCTGGCTCGTCGTCGGGCTGGGGAACCCCGGGACCCGGTACGCCCGCAACCGCCACAACGTCGGCTACATGGTGCTCGACGTCCTGGCCGAGCGCACCGGGTCCCGGTTCTCCCACCACAAGAAGGCCCGCGCCCGCGTGGCCGAGGGACGCTTGGGACTCATGCCCGGCGGCGCCCCCGGACCCCGCGTCATCCTGGCCGAGCCCTCAGTACTCATGAACCTCTCCGGCGGCCCCGTGGCCGGGCTCGTCTCCTACTACGGCGTTGACCCCGCAGCTCGCCTGCTCGTTATTCACGACGAGCTCGACCTGCCCGCCCACGAGCTGCGACTCAAACGCGGCGGCGGCGAGGGCGGCCACAACGGCCTGCGCTCCATCAGCAAGTCCGTCTCCACCAAGGACTACGCGCGCCTGCGCGTGGGCATCGGCCGCCCACCGGGCCGCCAGGACCCCTCCGACTTCGTCCTGTCCGACTTCCCCGGCCGTGAGCGCGCCGACCTCGGCGTCACCCTGGAGCAGGCCGCCGACGTCGTCGAGCAGGTCGTCACCCTCGGCTTCGACGACGCCCAGCAGCGCCTCCACGCTCCTCGTTGACACAAAGGCTGCTCACACAGGGCAGGCGAAACCGGGACTCGAAGGCGTGGACGGGCCCGGCACAAGCACCATGAGGAACGAGCGGCGCGGATGGCTGCCGAGAACGCCTATCCCGCCCGCCCCGACGACAGCCGCCCCGACGATGCTGCCCGGGCTCAGGCCATGAGACCGGTCTCGTAGGCGACGACGACGGCCTGGACCCGGTCGCGCACGTCGAGCTTGGCGAGCACGTTGCCCACATGGGTCTTGACGGTGGTGGCCGACACGACGAGGTGGTCCGCGATCTCCGCGTTCGACATGCCATGGCTCATGAGCACCAGGATCTCCTTCTCACGCGGGGTCAGGGAGTCGATGCGTGGATCCGTGGCCTGGGCCGGCTGGCCCGAGTTCGGTAGCGAGGAGGCGAACATCTCCAGCATCCGCTGGGTGATGCGCGGCGAGACGACCGCCTCCCCGGAGGCCACCGTGCGGATCGCCTCGGCGAGCTCGGTGGGGCGGGTGTCCTTGAGCAGGAACCCGGACGCCCCGGCGCGCAGCCCGGCGAAGGCGTACTCGTCCAGGTCGAAGGTGGTCAGGATGAGCACGCGCGTGCCCGGGCACTCCTGGGCGATGAGCTCGGTGGCCTCGATGCCGTTCATCCCCGGCATGCGCACGTCCATGAGGATGACGTCGGGGTGCAGGGCCTTGGCCTGGGCCAGGGCGGCCGTGCCGTCGGAGGCCTCACCGACGACGTTGATGTCGTCCTCGGCCTCCAGCACCATGCGGAAGCCCATCCGCATGAGGGCCTGGTCGTCCGCGAGCACGACGCTGATCGGCCCGCTGACCTCACCGGGCCGGTCGGCCCCACCGGGCTGGAGTGGATGGTCGTTACTCACAGGGGCGTCTGCCACGAGGAAGTCCCTTCATCATGCTCGTCCCAGCGCAGGACTGCGCGGACTCGCCAGCCCGTGGGGGTCGGGCCGGCCTGTACGGTCCCACCATAGACCGATGCACGCTCCCGCATGCCGATGATCCCCTTGCCGGATCCGTGCATCGGGCGAGTACCGGGGGCGGCATCGTTGTCCACGATCAGGACCACGGTGCCGATGTGCCGCTCGACGTTGACGCTGACGGCCGGCGTCGTCGGTGCGTAGCGCAGCACGTTGGTCAGTGCCTCCTGGGCAATACGGAACACCGTGAGCTGGAGCGCCTTGTCCTCCGGGAGGGCGGCGCCGACCCACCGGTAGCTGACGGGCACGCCCGCCGCCTTGAAGCGCTTGACCAGCTCGGTGATGTCGGCCTGCTCGGGGGCCGGTGCCAGGGGCAGGTCGCCCCGGGAGCGGTCGGTTCCGCTGTCGGTGGCCTGCTGGCGCAGGCTGGCGATGGGGGCGCTGGGCTCGACCGGCGCCACCGTGCCCGGTGGCGCGAACTCGGGTACCGGTACGTCGCGGACCTCGTGGCTGTGGGCCGACGGTGCGGAGGTCGCCAAGGGCGCTGACAGCGCCGATGGCTCTGTAGCTGCTGTCTTTCGACCGAAGCTCCAGCGGGAGCGACCTGCGGAGGTGGGGTGCCCGGGGGCTGTGGGGGACTTCGGGGAGCCGGCCGCAGCGGGAGGTGCTGGCGGCGTCTGCGGGACGTAGTCGGGAGACGCTGTGGTCTGCCCCGAGTCCGTTGAGGCGGCGGGGCCCGTTGAGGCGGTCGGGCTGGTGGCGGGGCGACCGGTGACCGAGGGGTCCTCCCGCAGGACCCCCACCAGACGGCGGGTGTCGGCCAGGGCGCTGCGTCCGGCCTCGGCGAGGGTTTCCATGGCCTGCTTGGCGACGGCTGGATTCCGCTCCACGGTGGCGGCGGCGCCATCAGCCATGGTGATCATGACGGCCAAGGAGTGGGCGACGACGTCGTGCATCTCCCGGGCGATGCGGCTGCGCTCCTCGGCGGCCGCCAGCAGCGCGGTCTGCTCACCGGCCAGAGCCATCCGGGCTGAGCGGGCCTTAAGGGCCTCGATGCGCAGACGAGCATTGCGGGCGTTGAAACCCACCAGGACACCGATAACGGTGATGAGGCCCTTGATGAAGATGTCCTTGACGAGCATGAGAAGGGGGTAGGAGGTGACGAGGTAGATGTCAGCGGTGGAGACGACTGCGTTGATCGCCCAGGCTGCCCAGGCGGTGGAGGCTCGGCGGCGAGAGGCAAGGGTGCCCAGGCAGATCGGCATGGCCAGGATAGGGATCAAGGCGATCCCGAATGCCATGGAGCTACGTTGCTCGTCATTGAGGTGATAGACGTACACCTGGATGAAGAAATAGATCTCAGGGATCGCCAGCAGAACGGCCCACACCCATATGGGATAACGTCGTCGCAGCGCCAGTGCGACTCCGCAGAGCCCCAGCGCGGAGAGTGTGATCGGCAGATGCAGGGTGGCGTCGGGGTCGGCGTCCGGATCTACGGCGGCCAAGAACACCGTCAATAGGTTCAGCAGAACGATCCCGACAGCGATGAGCGCATCGGCGATTGCGGGGGAACGGTGATACCACTGCTCGATGGTGCGCCACATGCTTCGGGGTTCGGATTCCGGCTGAAGGTCCGGGTCGATGCCTGCGGACATGTCAGTGGTGGGACGGCCGGGCTGAAGGATGGGCAGCTGGCTGGG
>CAUVMS010000099.1:0-9886 GCA_963552815.1 uncultured Actinomyces sp.
GCGCGCCCCGACGGCGTCCGCTGCCGGGCCGGCTCCGGGGACCTCGACGTGCCCCGCGGCCAGGTCGAGGATCCGGTCGCGCAGGGTCTGGAGCTCGCGGGTGGTGAGGAACCCGATGACGATGCGCGAGTCCCGGCCGCCGGCGACCTCAACGGTCAGCTGGCCCATGCCGAGGATGCGTCCGAGCAGGGGGTGGACGACGTCGACGGACTGGATGCGCGGCAGGCGGGCCGTGCGGAGCTTGCGGCTGAGGATGCCCGAGCGCAGGTAGACGCCGTCGGCGTCCACGGCGTAGGCGCGCCGCCACCAGCTGAGCAGACCGAGTCCCGCCCACAGGATGATGAGCGCGATGAATCCGAGGAGGTAGTAGCCGATCTGGTTGCCCAGGGAGAATCCGTACTCGCGGATGAAGCGGTAGGCGCGTATGAAGTCGTCGAGGTTCTGGACCGTGACGAAGGCGAGGATGCCGGTGGCGACCTTCCAGCCCTCCAGCAGCGGCGTGACGACGCTGACCCGGTGCCAGGTGACATTCTCGGGCTGGGGCAGGCCCCGGGAGGCAGCAGGCGGCTCACCCTCCTTCACGGTCTCCTCCCTGGCCTTGCGGGCGGCCTCCAGCCGGCTCTGCCACCCGAGGCCCCGCCGGGGGCTCACAGTCCGGCCATCCTCTCCTCACCGCGACGGGACAGGACCTGGCGCAGGTTCTCCGCCTCGGCCACCGGCAGCCCGTTGATCGTGGCGTCGGTGCGGGCCGAGGCCGTGTGGAGCCTGACCTCGGCGATGCCCAGCCACCGGGCGAGCGGCCCCTGGGAGGTGTCCACGAACTGCATGCGCCCGTAGGGGGTGACAGTGATGGAGCGGAACATGACTCCGTGGCGCCACAGGAGGTGGTTGTCCGCTAAGGCGTAGCCCATGGCCCGCACCTGGCGCGGGATGAGCCAGAGCTGCCAGATGAACAGGACCGCGGCGATCGCCGCCGGGACGAAGAACGCGTGAGAGACGAGTACACCGGGGATGGCGAAGCTGATGATGAGGACGGCGCTGACGGTGCCGGCCCCCAGGAGTCGGGCGGTGATGAGGCGGTGCGAGACCGGGTGGAAGACGACGCCGTCGGGGGCGAAGGGGTCGCCTCCGGCCGGTGGGCGCGGGGCCGGCTCGGAGACCCGGCCGGGGGTCGGGGCGGGGGCGGCGGTGGAAGCGGATGAGAAGGCTGAGTCAGGTGCGGAGCTGGGTATAGGGCCGGGACCGGTCATGCGGGAGCTCCCGGCCCCTCCGGAGCCCGCCCGGAGGAGCCGGACGAGCCGTCGTCGTCGCCGTCACCGGAGATGGAACACCACTGCTCGACGACGAAGCCGACGACGCACCACACCAGGCAGGCCGCCAGGCATCCTACCGAGGTCCAGGCCAGGTGGGTCATGGCCGGTGAGCGCGGCGTCACCAGCGCCAGGATGATCCCGCCGGCGTAGACGCCGCCCAGGACGGCGCCCACGATGGCCGAGGCCTGGGCCGCGGCGGCCGTGGTGGCGGCGCCGGTGGGCGTGATCCAGGTGCGCTCCCGCGCCCGCAAGCGCCTGACCGCCAGGCCGCACACGAGGACGATGGCGGCGATGACCAGCGCGGTCACCGCACCCCAGGAGGTGAGGACCGGGATCCAGCCGAGGTGACGCAGGAGGAGGTCGCCGGCCACCCAGGAGACCACGGCGGCGGCAGTGAACCAGGTGACGGCGCTGGTCCAGTGGGTGCGCCGCATCAGGCGTCCCGGCGGGGCCCTGTCCCCGGGGCACCGCCGCCGATGACGTCGTTCCACTGCGGCGGGGACTGCCAGGCGTCCTCGACGGCGTCATCCGGCTGTGGCTGGGCCGCGGTGCCGGCCTGCTCCTGCTGCTGACTGGAGGCGTAGTTCGCGTAGCTGCCGACGTCCTGCTGGTCGCTGGGGAACCCTCCGACACCGGCGACCCGCCCCGGGGCGTAGGAATCCTGCGAGCCGGAGGCCTCGGGAGCCGAGGAGGCCTGGTAGGGCGAGTCGATCTGCGGGGCCTGGCCGGACCAGGCGTTCGAGTCGTACGAGGACTCGAACGGTGCCTGCTCGAAGGGGGACTGCTCCACCGGCGCCTGAGCGTCGAAGGGCTGCGAGGAGGCGGGCCCGGCGGCCGCGGGCGAGCTGCCCGAGATGCTGCTGACGTAGTCGGCGGCCCGGGCGGCGTCGGACATGGAGGACTCGTCGCGGGTGGCGTCGTGGACGAGCCCCGGCTCGGCGTCGCCGGCGGCCTGCGCCACCGGGGGCTCCACATAGGGGCCGGTGGGCTTGTCCGGCAGGGAGTCGGAGTCGAGCCAGTCGAAGGCCAGCCACCGCAGGCCGCCGCGGTCGGGGGCGTTCTCAGCGAGGTCGGAGACGGAGTGCCCGGCCAGCTCGGCGAAGGGGTCGGCCTGGCTCCACGGCACGAGGACGAAGGCGCGCTCGGCGGCACGCGGGTGCGGCAGGGACAGCACCGGGTCGGCGGAGGTGATGCCCTCGACCTCGACGAGGTCGACGTCAAGCGTGCGCACGCCCCACGGCTCGGTGCGCACGCGCCCGGCGGCGGCCTCCAGGGTGTGGCAGACCTCGAGCAGCTCGCGCGGGGAGAGGGTCGTCAGGGCGATGACCACTGTGTTGAGGTAGTCGGGCTGGGGTTCGGCGCCCTCGGCGACGACGGCGACGGTGCGGGCCAGCGGCGCCACCTGCGTGACCTCGATGCCCTCGGTGCTCTTGAGGCTCAGGACAGCCGTGCGCAGGGACTCCACGACCCCGCCCACGTTGGCTCCCAGGCTGAAGACGACGCCAATGGGGCGGGCGGGCCGCTCGGCGAGCGGGTCGACCGGGGCGGCGGGCACCTCCGGCCCAGCCGGAGCTGTCACGCCCGCCGGGGCAGTGCCGGGGGACGCGGCCCCCGGGAAGCCAGGCTGGGTCGGTGCCGACGGCGCCGGCGAGGAGTAGGAGGTGTCGTCGGAGTAGGCGAAGCCGTCGGAGTGGGGCGCCGCGGCGCTCTCCCGGTCCTCCAGGCCCACGGCTCCGGGGTACTCGCCGGGTGCCGCGAAGGACGACGGCGCCGAGGACTGGTCCGTGGCGAAGGCACTGGGCTCGGGCTCGGTGAGAGGCCGGGAGAGCGGGTCGTCCCCGAGTCCGCCGTCGAAGCCTCCAGCACCGGACGGGACCGAGAAGGAGTCCTGGGACGCCTCGCCGACCGTCTCGCTGTACGTGGCCTCGCTGTAGGTGCCGGGTCCTCCGAGGATGTCCGCGGGGCTGCCTGCGATGGGGGCGGCATGCTGCTCGACCTCCTCGGAGGAGGCCACGTGGCGGCCTTCCCGGGGCAGCTGGACCGGCAGCTGGCCGGCGGTGGAGTCGCTCTCGGCAGGGGCACCGGCATCGGCGGACGCCTCATCGGCGTAGGTGGGGGCGGAGGGCCCGAAGCCGCTGAAGGGCTTGAGGTCATCAGGTTCCCCGGCTGCCGCGGGGAGAGCGGACTCCGCGTGCGCCTCGGGGGCGGAGTAGGCATCGGCCGCCAGGCTCACGAAGCCGTCGGCGCCTGCGGTCCTGCCGGCGGAGGCGGCGGTGGGGGCACTGGTTGACGGGATGTCGAGCAGCCCCGCCGCGGCGGAGGCATCGGTGGCCGTGCTGTAGGGCTCTGAGACCTCAGGAACCTGAGAGGAGGCGGAGGCGTCCGTGGACCAGTCCGGTACCCAGGACTGCGTCGCCGCACCGGCACCGCCGGAGACGTCGGACTCAGCCGGGATCGGCGTGGGCACAGAGGGCGCGGCGGCCGCGAAGGAGGAGCGGGCAGGCGCCTCGAAGGCCGAGGCGGGCGAGGGCGTCGGAGTGATGGGAGGCTCGGGAGTCGACACCATCGGCGCGGCAGCGACTCCAGTGACCGCGGCGCCCGTGAGGTCGGGAACCTCGCCGATGAGAGGCTCCGCGGGGGGCGCGGCGGGCGCCTCGTAGGCGGGGGCGGCCGGCGAGGCAGCGGCCACGGGCGAGGCCGGGGACGAGGGCGTCCCGAAGGGCGGGGCGGAGGCGGCGACCGGCTCCTCGCCCTGGGCCGCCCAGGCGGCCTGGCTGGTGGCGGGAGCCCCGCCGTGGCCCGCGGCGGCGTCGGCCACCCGGTGGATGGTCACCGAGACGTCCTCGAAGGCCACGTCCAGGGGTGCCTCGGGCTTGTGCACGGTGACCTCGACGGCGACGACGCGGGGGAAGGACAGGACCCGTTCGGCGATCCGGTCGGCCAGGGACTCGATGAGGTTGACCGGCTCGCCCTCGATGATGCTCACGATGCCGTTGGCCACGCGGGAGTAGTCGACGGCGTCGGTCAGCGAGTCGGTGACGGCGGCGACGGCAGTGCCGCGCTGCCCGAGGTCGAGGACGACGTCGACCGCGAAGAGCTGGCCCTCCTCGCGTTCGAAGGGCAGGACGCCGTGGTGGCCACGGGCGGACAGGCCGACGAGGCTGATCCGGTCGGTGGTCGCGGAGACAGTGGTGCTCACTGGTGTTCCTTCCAGAGGGAGGCGGTGCGGACGGCGGCCCGGTTGACCGGGACCTCATGGACTCTGACGGCCCAGGCGCCGGCGGCGGCGGCCAGGGCCGTGGTGGCGGCGGTGACGGCGTCGCGCTGGACGGGGGTGGCCCCGTCCTCGGCGGCCAGGGCGAGGAATCGCTTGCGGGAGGAGCCGACCAGGAGCGGCTGGCCCAGGTCCGCGATGAGGCGAGCGGTGGCGGCCAGCAGCTCCCAGGACTGGGCGTGGGTCTTGGCGAAGCCGAGGCCGGGATCCAGGACCACCTGGGAGCTGTCGACCCCGGCGGCGTCGAGCTCGGACAGGCGCTCGCGCAGCTCGGCCTCCACCCCGGAGACGACACCGCCCGGGTAGTCGGTGAGCCGATCCATGGTCTCGGGGTCGCCGCGCCAGTGCTGGCAGACGTAGACGACGCCGGTGCGGGCGATGAGGCCGTGCATGGCCGGGTCGGCCAGGCCGCCGGAGACGTCGTTGATGATGTGGGCGCCGGCGTCAATGGCGGCCTCGGCGGTGGCGGCGTGGATGGTGTCCACCGAGATGATCGCGCTGCCGCTGCCATCATCGGCACCGTCGGCGAGGAGCGCGCGCACCACGGGCAGGACGCGGGATATCTCGGTGTCGACGTCGACCCTCTGGGCGCCGGGGCGGGTGGACTCCCCGCCGATGTCGATGATGTCGGCGCCTTGGGCGATGAGCTCGCGGGCGTGGGCGACGGCCGCCTCGGGGGCGACCCAGCGGCCGCCGTCGGAGAAGGAGTCGGGGGTGACGTTGAGGACGCCCATGAGGAGCGTCCGGTCGTGAGGCACCCGCCCCGGCAGGGGGGCCGGGGCGGCGGCGGAAAGAATCGTCACAGGGTCAGGCTAACGGTTGGCCCGGCACTGTGGGGGGACCGAAACATCTTCAGCCCGCCGCAAAGTGAGAGCCAGGACACGATCCGCCTGGGGTGGGGCGCCCAACTTCGACCGAAACTTCATAAACGACACGGCTCCGCGTCTTCTATGAAGTTTCGGTCGAAGTGATGGGGCCCCGCCGCTGACCGGCATCAGCGGTCCTCCATCGAAAGGCGGAGACGCCACTGCAGTCCGTCCCTTCGACGCATTCCGGCGCAATGGCGCCATTTCTAGGCTCCCTCACATCAGCAGGGCGGTGCGGGCCGCAGCTCGATGCCAGCGACCGGCTCCGCCCGCCACCCGAGTCAGCCAACGAGAAGGGTCCTGAGATGACGTATCCACCCCAGCCGCCGGCATTCGGCCACCCCGCCCATCCCGCGCCGCTCCCCCAGGCGACGCCGGCCGCCCCGGGAACGCCGACGGCGATGATCGGCGGCGCCCGTGCTCACCACCCGGGGTACGGCCAGGGGCTCGTCCGCGGCGGAACGCCCGCCCGCTTCTCCCCGTCGCTCCACCGGCCGAGGCGCCGACGAGCGGACCGCGCCACCTCGGGATCGGGCGGGAAGGCGCCCAGCGGCAGCGTGGAGGCGCCGGGAACGAGTAGGCGGACGCAGACATCCCCCTGCGGCGCGGACCCCTCCGAGAGAAGAACCTCCCATGCGCATCCTCGTGGGAAGCACCCCGCCGGCCGTGCCGGTGGCACCGGCTGCGTTATCCGCGCTGTCCGCACCGGCCGCCCGGTGGCCCGCCCCGCACCGGCCACCGGCCCCGCCGCGACGGTCCCGGTCCGACGGCGGATCTCCGCTCTCATCCGGGGGTCCAGGAGGAGCTGGACGTGGCACAGAGGATCGAGGAGGCGCCGATGCAGCGGGCCGAAGGCGTCGAGGTAGCGGCGGTCCTCCCGGTGCGGGCTGAGGACGCCCAGGACGTGGCCGGCCGTGCGGTGCAGGGGATCGTCCGGCTCATCGAGCGCCCTGGCGACGACCAGCTGCCACAGCGCCCTGGCGCACGCCTGTCGTCGTCCCCCGCGATCGCTCCCCGAGGCCGCGCCCAGGGCCGTGATCCCGCCGTCGTCGACGACGGCCAGGCACACCCGGGAGCCGAGCCCTCCCGAAAGGATCCCGAATCCCACCGATAGCCCGTCGGCGCCCCAGGCCCGCGCGTCCTCCTGGGCCCCGGCGGAGTCCAGAGGCGTGGGAGCCGGGGCGCTCGGATCGGACCACCAGGTCCACAGCGCATCCTCGGCGCACAGGGACGCCCATGCGGCGCGGCGGGCCCGACGACGGGACGACCCCGCTCCCAGTCCCGCGAGCAGGGGCGGGTGGGTGCGGGGCTCGTCGGGGCGGGTGTCGTGGGGGCGCGCGAAGGCGAGGGAGTAGGGGACCCAGCCGTCCGCCGGCCGGTCCCCCAGGCGGCGGGCGGGCACCCAGGCATGGGGCCTGGTCGGATCCACCCGTTCGATCGGGCATCCGGGCTCCTCGAGCAGGGAGGGGTCGAGCAGGCCCAGGGCCGGGACCTCGAGGATCTGCTCGCCGCCGTCGATCAGCTCCCGCGGCGATGCGATCCGCACGGGCAGCTGCCCATGATCGGCCGACCACCAGTGACGCGCCGCAGTAGTGCGCAGGAGCGCGGTATCGTCCACCTCCGTCTCCTCCGCGATGGCGACGGCGACGGCTCGTTCATCGACCCCCGGCGCCTGCGGCATGCTCAACTGGTAGTGGCGGAAGTCGGGCGGGAAGGGAGCATCGTGGCGGAGCCTGACGGCTGAGAGGCGCCCCGGGCCGGCCGCCGGGGGCGCGGGACGGCCGCCGCCCTCAGGCATGGGGCAGCGGGAAGTAGTTGAGCCGGTCCTCGTCCAGGGCGCGCTCCCGCCACCCGAGCTCGACGGCCAGATCCTGGACGCGACGCCGCCCGAGGTAGGGGAAGGCGGCCGGGGCGTTGCCGACGGTGCCGGGGGCGATGACGCGCACGACCCGCATGCCGGTGCTGGCGACGTCGGGTGTGGTGATGTCGACGACGATCGCGCCGATGCCGTGGCGTTCGAGCGCGCGGCAGTAGTGGTCCGCGGGGTCCCCGGCGATGTCGGGCACGGTCGCCCGATCCCGGTGGGTCGAGGGCTCGAGCAGGGAGCTCATCGCCCGTCCCGCGCGCGGATCGAGGTAGACCTGCTGCTGCACCATCAAGTCGTCGCAGTCGTGCATGTCCGACCGGAAGTCGTCGAGGTAGCGGCGGTCCCGGCGCCACGGCTTGAAGGCGCGCCCGTTGAGTTCTCCGGCCGCCATCACCTTCCAGTGCAGCCCGTCGGAGCGCAGCAGATCGCGTGACCCCTCCTGGAGGGTGAAGGCCTCCGTCAGCGCCTTGACCGCTCCCTGGCGGAAGCGGGGCCTGGCGGAGAACCCGATGTTGACCAGCCGGGCGTCATCATCGTGCACGATCGCGGCCGCGACGGGCACACCGAACTCGTTGTCGAGGTTGAGGTACGTCGCACGGCACGGCGGCTCGATGACCGGACCCCCGAGACCGGTCACCGCGGGCAGGGGATGGGCGTTCAGCCACCAGACCATCGTGGCGTGCCGTTCGATGATCTCCTCCAGGGCGCTGCGCACGGCGAAGGCCTCGTCGGGCCCCGCGGCGATCCCCGCGAAGGAGCAGAAGTTCGTGGGAGGCGCGGCCGCCAGGCCCGCGGAGTACCAGTTGACGTAGACGAGGGAGGCGGGGACGAGGACCGGCGAGTCGTCCGCGACCCACCGGCCGTGGACCCAGTGGACTCGCAGGTCCCGGTTCAGGGGCACGAACGGGAAACCGGGAGCCGCGTACTGCTCCTCGCTGTACAGGACGAGCTCGCGGGGGTCGAGCACGGGCAGCCCCCGGCGCCGCAGCTCGTCGTAGGAGCCCCAGGTGACCGGGAGCGTGTCCAGGACGTTGCCGCAGTAGCGCTCGACCGACTCCCCCAGAGCCGCCAGGCGCGCGCCGGCGGCGTCGGAGAAGGCGGAGCCCTGGCACAGGATGTTGTTCGCCCAGGGGGTGACGGCGCGGATGTCCGCGACGTCGGCCTGCCGCGTCATCAGCGACCGGGGTGCACGGGGGTGGTGGTCCACCTCGCGCACCCGCAGCACTATTCCGGTCCGTTCATCGATCAGGTGCTCCCGGGGGTGGTCCCGGTACCGGGTCCGCCGCCCCGGCATGGGCAGCACCGGATGCCGCAGATGCTCGACGCCGTCGGCGCCCGGGATGATCTCATGGAGCACGTCACCGTGGGCCGCTTCCGGGCCCGCCGACGAGTCGAGGCTCTCGCAGGCGTCCGCGAGCACGTCCAGGCCGGCGTCGAGCAGTGCCGGCAGGCGCTCCGGCGCGGGCCCCTGGTCGCCCCCGGGCGGGAAGCGCCGCAGCAGCCGGTGGATGCGCGGCTCGCGCGCGGCTGCCAGGCGACGGGCGGCGGCATCCTCGTAGGAGGCGCCGACGCCGGGAGTGACGAGGGGCCCCACCCACAGCCGCCCTCGGCCGAGCTCGACGGGGATCCAGGGGACCCTCATGTCGTGGCAGATGCGGTCCATGTCGATGAGGTCGTCCTCACGTGCGCCGCGCAGAGCGATGACGAGGGGCAGTCCCAGCTCGAAGGCCCGGTTGACCGCGGCCCTGGCGCCCTCCCAGGGGAGCTCCAGGACGGAGCCCTCCGGGCGGTGACGCCGGGTCAGGGCGCGGACCATCTCCTGGTCCCCGGTCATGACCGCCCGCAGTCCGGGGCGGGAGGGTGCCGGGCGCCCGATGGTCTCAGCACATTCAACGGCTCCAACGACGGTATCGCCGATCTCAGCGGCCTCGCCGGTCCCGCCGTCCGCCCCGGAGGGGCGGCCGGCATCCACGACGAGCCTGCGCAGGGGCTCGGCCGCCCGCGCGAGGTCCTCACCGATCAGGTCCCCCCTCCCGCAGCGCCACAGGAGCAGGAGCGTCTGGGCGACCTCCGCGGGAACGTCGATCGTGAAGTGCCTGTCATCGATGCTGAGGACGCATCGTTCCGGCTCCAGCGGACGGATCTCCGCGCCGGTGGTCGGCGCCTGCGCGGAGGCGAGGATCGGGGGGGACGCGCTGCGGGGCGGGGGTGCGGGGCTCATCTGGTCCTTCTCGACGGGTTCGGGTGGGGAAAGGGAGCGGACCCGGGGCGCGGGGAGCCGGAGGTGCCGGCTCCCCGCGCCGGTGCGTCAGCCGGTCCAGCTGAAGGACGTCGCGACGTGTCCGTGGTGGTTCGAGTTGGGCGCCAGCACCGTCTCCGCGGCGCGACGCTCCTCGACCTCGACGATCGTGATCTCGGGCATGGGTTCACCTCCTCTCCTGATAGTCGTCATCGGCGGTCTCGGGAACGGAGGTTCCGGGGGCCGACTCGCTCTCGGGAACGGCGACCTCAGGGGCCGACTCGCTCTCGGGAACGGCCGCCTCAGGGGCCGACTCGCTCTCGGGGG
>CAUVMS010000100.1:0-9875 GCA_963552815.1 uncultured Actinomyces sp.
ACCAGACACAAAACACCCCTCCCACGAGTGGTGCATCCACCACCAGACCCCACCGTCCCCCTACGCGTAGAAGGTCCCCGTCCGTTCGAGGACGCACCCGGCCGCGCAGATGGCCCCCGTCCGTGGTGAGCCGAGTCAGCCCGGGCCGACGGTGCCCGGCACCCCCGTGGGCGCGGCCGGGCACCGGCCAGTAGGCTGCGACCGTGCCTGTTGACGTCAATCGCCCCGGCCCCTGGACCCACCGCGACCTCACCGCCCGCGGCACCCGTTTCCATGTCGCGCTGGCGGGCCCGGAGGCCCTGACCGGTGCCGGTTCCCTGACTCTCCTGGTCCACGGCTTCCCCGAGTGCTGGTGGACCTGGCGTCATGTCATCCCTGCCCTCGCACAGGCAGGACACCGCGTGGCGGCTCTCGACCTGCGCGGCTTCGGCGGCTCGGACCGGCCGCCGTCGGGCTACGACCTGGTGACACTGGCCCAGGACCTGGCCGCCGTGGTCCGCTCCCTGGGCCACGAGCGGGCCGTGGTCATCGGCGCGGGGCTCGGCGGCCAGGTCGCCTGGGCGCTGCCGCACGTGGCCCCGGACCTGACGACGGCGATCGTCCCGGTCGGCGCCCCCCACCCGCTCGCACTGCGGTCGCTGCGGGCCCGGGCGCTGTCGGGGCCGGCACTGCAGTACGCGAGCCTGCAGATCCCGGGCCTGGCCGAGCGGCGCCTGCGCAGCCGCAGCGCCCTGGAGGGCCTGCTGCGCTCCTGGGCTGGGCCTCATACCCGGGAGGCGGTGGCCGAGGAGGCCTTCTACTACGCCGAGCTCCTCTCCAGGCCCGGTGCCGCCCGCAGCGCCCTGGAGCCGCTGCGCAGCCTCATGCTGTCTCGGGCGGAGACGGCGGCGCTGGAGCGGCCGGTGACGGTGCCCGTCCTGTCGGTCCAGGGCGAGCTCGACCCCGTCCAGCCCGCCCAGGCCTACGCGCGCGACACCCACCACGTGACCGGCAACCTGCGCCAGGCGACGATCCGCCGCTCCGGCCACTTCCCCCAGGAGGAGGCCCCGGCCGAACTCGTCCGGGTCCTGCTGTCCTTCCTGGCCGACGTCGCCCCGGCCACCTCCGTCTGACCTTCCCTCCACGCCTTCCCTTCACGCCTCGAGCCGGGCATTTCTCGCGTAGCCCTA
This sequence comes from uncultured Actinomyces sp., assembly GCA_963552815.1. Taxonomy (GTDB): domain Bacteria; phylum Actinomycetota; class Actinomycetes; order Actinomycetales; family Actinomycetaceae; genus Actinomyces. The sequence goes on from CAUVMS010000100.1 coordinate 1,170, forward strand.
CAGAAAAACGGTAGGGCTACGCGAAAAATGCCCGGCTCGGCGGGTGTGGTGCAGTCTAGTCAGTTCGACGCCGTCGCCCGCCCTCCGGCTCGGCAGGTGTGGCACGGCGCCGGCTCACACCGGCTGGCGCAGGTTGTCCATGAGGGGACGACGGTCGAGCTGCGCGGGCAGCCAGGTGGTCACCACCGCCAGTGCCAGCGAGATCCCGCTGACGAGCGCCAGCAGCCCCACCGGGATCGAGGCGACCAGGACCGTCATCCCGCCCCCGGAGTACAACGCGGCGTAGACGGCGCTGAAGGCGGTGGCCGCCAGCCCGAAGAGGATGCCGGTGACGGCGTAGATGACACCCTCCAGCGCGGTGGAGGCCAGGACCGTCCCTGTCCGCGCCCCGATGACGCCCAGCAGCGCTCCCTCCTGGCGCCGGGCCCGCCCCACCATGGCGATGTTGGCGATCCCACCGATGCCGGCGATGAGGAAGATCGGCACCCCGACGGTGAGGAACCCATTGACCGACCCCTGGGCTCCGGTGGCCTGCCCGGCGCCGACAGCGGCGTAGACCGTGCCGGTCATAGCCACGGCGATGGCGAAGGGGACGATCGTCGTCATCGACAGGGTGGCGCGGTGGCGGGCGTTGGCGCGAGCGGTGAACCAGGCGGGGCTGCGGCCCGGGATGAGCGCGGTCCATCCGGTCAGCAGCGGACGCAGGGTCCAGTTCGGCACGCTGAGGGCCGCGATCGCGGCGATGAGCCCCATGGCGCCTCCGGTGACCGCGCGTTCCCCCGGGTCGTTGAGATCGACGCCGGCTGCGGCCATCTCCGCCCTCTCCGCCTCGTCGAGAGGCATGGAGCTGTCGAGGGGGACCAGGACCAGGGCCAGGACCAGGACGGCGACGATCGCCCACTGCCACCACCGGGTCCGGGTCTGCGGGGCCGAGGCCTCCCGCAGCGCCTGCATCTCGGGGACCGACGCCGCCCGCCGGGCCGCTCCCATCCCGCCGAGGATGCAAAAGAGCGTCGTCACGGCGATGGCCAGCGGCACCCCGAAGCCCGGCATGATGATGGGCAGATCCTGCGGAAACACCTCGAACTCCCGCCAGGTGAGCAGGTAGACGCGGGCCAGCGGCAGCGAGGCCACCGCCCCGAGGGTGCCTCCGAGCAGCCCGACCGCCCCGACCTGCCCCAGGATGATGCGACGGATGCGGCTACCGGGGATGCCCAGGACCTTCCACAGCGCGTGGGAGCGCTGCTGGGCCGAGACGGTGAGTCCCAGCGTCGTGGACAGGATGACGGCGGTGGCCAGCCCCGCATAGGACACGAGGCTGGAGCCGATGATGTGGGAGGCATTGACGAGCTCTGCCGACCCCTGGGCCTGAGCCCAGCTCAGGGCGCTGTACCAGGCGATGATGATGACGCCGATGATGGCGCCGCCGACCGTGGCGACGAGCAGCGACCACAGCCACTGGCGGGCGTGATGGCGCAGGTCGTTCCCGATGAGTGTGATCATGATCTTCTCCGATCCTCTCCTGCTCCTGTCCCGGTCAGGCGGCGCGCGCGGCTCGGGCCGCGTGGACGAGCTCGGCGATCTGGCGGGCGTCACGGCAGCTGGTCCACTGCACCAGGTGCCCCTGGCTCATGACGGCGACCGCATCGGCCTTGGCGGCGGCTTCGACGTCGTGCGTCACCATGACCACAGTGGTGCCCTGCTCGGTGAGTCGGCGCAGCCAGTCCAGGACGAGGGCGGCGGAGTCCAGGTCGAGGGCGCCGGTGGGCTCGTCGGCGAAGACGATCCGGGGCCGGCTGGCCATGACGCGGGCGATCGCCACGCGCTGGCGCTCTCCGCCGGAGAGCTGGTGGGGCTTGAGACCGGCGCGGTGACCGAGCCCGACGGCGTCGAGAGCTGCCCGGGTCTGCGCGTCACTCAGGGGACGCCCGGCCAGGCGCGAGGGCATGGAGACGTTGTCGGCGGCGCTTAAGGAGGCGATGAGGTTGTACTCCTGGAAGACGAAGCCGATGTGACGGGCGCGGAACCGGGCGCGCTCGGCCGGCCGCATCCCGGAGGTGACGGTGCCGAGCATGGTCACCTGGCCGTCAGTGGGCTCATCGAGGCCGGCCATGCAGTGCAGCAGCGTCGACTTGCCCGATCCTGAGGCCCCGACAACGGCGGTGAAGCTGCCCTCGGGCAGGTCGGCGTCGACGTGGTCCAGGGCGGTGACGCGGGCGTCCTGGCGTCCGGGGACCTCGTAGACGCGAGTGAGGCCGCGCAGGCGGATGGCGACCAACGACGCGGCCGGTCCAGGCGGAGGTGTTGCCGAGGAGGGCGGCACGGCCCGAGCGTAGGGGGTGAGGGGCTGGTGTGCAGTCATGCCTCCAGCCTGACGGCGCCGGCCCTCCCATCCCATCCGGCCATCTGGCGAATCGGGGGTGGGGCTAGCCCGACATCAGCCTCGGACGCCTCCACCTGACATCCTCGAGCCGGTCATCTTTCGCGTAGCCCTACAGAAAAACGGTAGGGCTAGGCGAGAAATGCCCGGCTCGACGTCGGGGCCGCGGGCACCGCTCTCAGACGCCCATCAAACGCCCACTTGCGGGCACAGCCCGGCCTCGAGCAGTGCGCACTCACCGCAGCGGGGCGAACGGGCCAGGCACACCCGGCGCCCGTGCTCGATGAGCCGGTGGCAGCCGTCGGTCCAGCGCCGCGACTCCCACAGGGCGGCGATGTCCTTCTCCACGCGCACCGGGTCCTTCGACGTCGTCCACCCCAGGCGGCGCGAGAGCCGCCCGACGTGGGTGTCCACGGTGATGGCGGGCTCCCCGAAGGCGTTGCCGAGGACGACGTTCGCGGTCTTGCGCCCCACGCCCGGCAGCGAGACGAGTTCCTCGAGGCTGCGCGGAACCCGGCCGCCGAAGCGCTCGTCAAGCGCCTGACCGATACCTAGGAGGTGACCGGCTTTGGCCCGCTGGAAGCCCAGGGGCCGCAGGATCGCCTCGAGGTCCTCGCGTCGGGCGGCCCCCAGGGCGGTGGCATCGGGGTAGCGCGCGAAGAGCTCGGGCGTGACCGTGTTGACGCGCGCATCGGTGGTCTGGGCTGACAGGACGGTGGCGATGAGCAGCTGGAAGGGGCCGTCGTGGTCGAGGGCGCAGGCGGCGTCGGGGTAGAGGGCGATGAGCTCGTCGTCGACGGCGCCCGCGCGCCAGACCGGGTCCGCCACGGCGGACACCTCCGGGACCTGCGGGACGACCCCAGCTGCCTGCGCCGGCGCAGTGGTTCTCGGCATGGTTCTCGGCATGGATCCTGGCATGGATCCCGGCATGGGCCCTGTCCCGGAACCCGACGTCGACCCCGGCACCGGCCTCGATGCGGATCCCGCCGCCGCGGCACTGCTCGTCACCTTGGGCACCTCATCCTCTCTTCGCGATCCGGCCGGCAGGACGCGCAGCGCCCACGACGCCCGCTAACGTCCATAACGTCCATAACGTCCATAACGTCCATAACGTCCAGGATGTCCGCTGACGCCCACTAACGTCCTCTGACGCCCACAGTATTCAGGGCGGCCCCACCGGCGTCGCCGCAGCCCTTCTTATGGGAGGGCCATTGCAGCCGATCCTCCTGACCACCCGCAACCGCACGCCGTTCAAGAGTGTTACAGGACGCACCCGATTTTGCTCACTTCCCTTTGACCTGCAACACACGGGGGCTACAATGCTCGACGGCGTGCCACAGGTCACAAGCCGTGGCAGGATAGACTCGAGGGCTCCCGCATGCGGGACGCCAGCCCCCTAACCACCAGGAGGATCTCCGTGGAAGACAGCATTATCTCCAGGATCCCGCTCTTCGAGGGCCTGAGCCCGGATGAGCAGGAGGAACTGCGCGCCATGATGACGCAGACGACTCTGCGCCGTGGCGAGACCCTCTTCAATGAGGGCGATTCAGGCGACCGCCTCTACATTCTCCTCTCCGGGAAGGTGAAGCTCGGCCACGCCAGCGCCGACGGCCGCGAGAACCTGCTCGCGGTGCTCGGCCCCGGTGAGATCGTCGGCGAGCTGACCCTGTTCGACCCGGGCCCGCGCTCCACCACTGCCACCGCCGTGGCCCCCACCGAGCTCCTGACGCTGGACCACAACCAGCTCATGACCTTCGTGGAGTCCCACCCGCAGCTGGCCAAGGACATGCTGCGCGCCCTGGCCCAGCGCCTGCGCCGCACCAACACGGCGCTGGCCGACCTCGTCTTCTCCGACGTGCCCGGCCGCGTGGCCAAGGCCCTTCTGGACCTGGCCGACCGATTCGGCTCGCCCACCGACGACGGCGTTCACGTCCCCCACGACCTCACCCAGGAGGAGCTCGCCCAGCTGGTCGGCGCCTCACGCGAGACGGTCAACAAGTCGCTGGCCGAGTTCGTCTCCCGCGGCTGGATCCGTCTGGAGGGCCGCGCCGTCACGCTGCTCGACGTCGACCGCCTGCGCCGTCGCGCCCGCTGAGGGCCCGTTTCGGGTCACGAGCCCTCCGCACCGCTCGCTTCCGCGCTGAGCACCAGCATCACCGACGAAACTGGCAGCGTCGTGTCTGCGGCCCAATCGTCACGGGCCGCAGACTCGGCGCCGCATCTGCGCTCCGCCTGGGCCGAGTCCGCGTCGTCGGTGCGGTCAGGAGCCCGACGACGCAACGGCTCGGCGGACCCGTCCGAGCGCCGTCAGCCCCTGGGGCGCTTGAGGTAGGCGACGAGGTTCTCCGTGCCCGACGGGCCGGGGACGACCTGGACGAGCTCCCAGCCGTCAGCACCCCACTGGTCGAGGATCTGCTTGGTGGCGTGGGTGATGAGGGGGACGGTGGCGTACTCCCAAGTGGTTGGGGAGGCGGCCGCGGGCACGTGGTCAGAGGTTGCAGTCATGGGGCTCAGCCTAGAGCCCGCCCCGGAGCACCGGAAAATCCGACGGCATGAGTTGAGTCCGACGTCTCCAGGAGCCTCCCGCAGGCGCAGCGCCCTCAGGAGGCGCAGCGCATCCGGGCCAGGATGCGGGGGGCGCGGCGGGCATGGATCTCGGCGACGAGCTCGTCGTCCTCGCGCTGGAGCCACAGACCCCAGTCGTCCACCTCGGGGAAGCGCCGCAACAGCGCCCGCCTCTCCCGCTCGGTGAGTCCGCCCCAGACCCCGAAGCTGGACTCGGAGTTGAGCGCCTCGGCCAGGCACTCCATGCGAACCGGACACGAGAAACACAGTGATCTGGCATCGCGCTGCTCGGCCCCTTTGCCGAAAAGCTGGTCGGGTTCGACAGATGCGCAGGCTGCTTGGGTCGCCCAGGTCTGGTCGTCTTGAGTCATGCTCACTCCCGATTCACTCAACGGCCGACGCCGTTGTCAGACACGTCACAGCCGTTACCGTATGGCAACCGAGCGCCGCGCACCAAATCCCACTTCTGTGGTCCAGGCGTCTTCGGCGTCGCGGAGCCCGGCAGGACCGGCGCACACCAGCCCATTCGGGAGGAGTTCTCTGATAGCGAGCCGATTACCGGACGTCGAGTCCACCGATATCTCACCTTTCGCAAGGTTGGGAATTCCGGTTCTCACAGCCGAGCGGCACCCGCGGGAGCACGAACGTCGTCGGCGAGCCGTGATCCCACGGTGATCCACTCCTGAACATTTCCTAGGAATCTTCTGAGTGCCGAGATCTGTCTCGCTATCTGGCCACTCCGGCAGCTCCTGACCGTCCCGACGACGGCGGCCCGCCGGTGCACATCCCTTGAAACGAGAGGGGCGCCGGGGCGACCTCCTAGGGTCTTCTCAGGCCGAAGGGGGTCTACGCCACTGCATCGCCCTGGTGATTCCACGTAGGCTGGCGCCATGGCGAAATCCTCTGCGCGCGGGCGCTCCCTGGCACCACCTCAGGTCGTCTCGATGCTCGTGGTCTTTCTGGCACTCTCGGGCGTCGGCGGGGTCCTGTCCGCAGGCTTCGCAACCCCCTTCGTGGGCGTCACGGCGGCCCTGACCAAGGCCTCCGCCGAGCTCTTCGAGGAGCTCCCCAGCGACTTCAACGTCCAGCAGCCCAGCCAGATCTCGACCCTGTACGCGTCCGACGGCCAGGAGATCACCCAGTTCTACGCGGAGAACCGCATCGTGGTGCCCCTGAGCCAGATCTCGGTCAACATGCAGAACGCCATCGTCGCCGTGGAGGATCAACGCTTCTACCAGCACCAGGGAGTCGACCCCACCGGCATGGTGCGCGCCCTGGTCTCCAACAACGCCGGCGGCTCACGCCAGGGCGCCTCCACCCTGACGCAGCAGTACGTGCGTAACACGCTCATCGAGACCGGTCTGAGGAACGACGACCACAAGATCATCCGGGACGCCACCGAGAGCACCGTCGCCCGCAAGCTGCGGGAGATGAAGTTCGCCCTCAGCCTGGAGCAGAAGTACTCCAAGCAGCAGATCCTCGAGGGCTACCTCAACATCGCCGCCTTCAGCCCGTCGACCTACGGGGTCGAGGCCTCCGCCCGGCACTACTTCAGCAAGTCGGCCAGTGAGCTGACGGTGGCCGAGGCCGCCCTCATGGCCGGCACCACCAACGCCCCCAGCGCCTACGACCCCGTCAGTCAGCCGGAGCTGGCCAAGAACCGCATGGACTGGGTGCTGGCCAAGATGCTGGAGGAGAAGTTCATTACCCAGGAGCAGTACGACGAGGCCGTCGCCACCCCGATCGAGAGCATGCTTCACGTCCAGGATGCCCCAGCGGGCTGCGGCGCCGCCGGGACCGCCGCCTACTTCTGCACCTACGTGGTCAACGAGATCCTCGGGTCGGAGAACTTCGGGCCCGACGTCGCCTCCCGCCGTCAGCTCCTGACACGCGGCGGACTGAAGATCACCACCACCCTGGACCTCAAGCGGCAGAGCGCCGCCGACAGCATCATTCAGGCCAACACTCCGATCGGAGACTCCGACGACGCTAATTCCACAATCGCCTCGATCGAGCCCGGTACAGGAAAGATCCGAGCCATCGCTCAGAACACCACCTTTGAGGATTCTCAGCTTGTCTTCGCGGCGGACGCCAAGCACGGTGGGGTCGAGCTCGCCGACGGTACTGTCGGCTTCCAGCCGGGATCCACGTTCAAGGCCATCATCCTGGCCCAGTGGCTCAGGAGCGGCCACACGGCCGGTCAGGTAGTGAATGCCTCTGGGCCAAGAACCTACCCGCCCAACACATTCAACGTTCCTTGCGACCCTGATCTCGCTGCTGGCTCCTGGACCGTGAACAACGTTGCCGGCACCACTGCTGGCAACATGACTGTCCGGGAGGCCACGAAGCAATCCATGAACGTGGGCTTCACCGAGATGCTCAAGCAGCTGGATGTCTGCGAGGTCACGCAGTTCGCCGCTTCCATCGGCGTGACCAAGGCGGACGGGAGCCCGTTGGATCCCGATCCCTCGCTGGCCCTGGGCTCCAAGCCCGTGCCACCGCTCAGTATGGCCAACGTCTACGCGACCTTCGCTTCCGGAGGCAAGTACTGCAGGCCCATTGCCATCGAGTCCATCTTGGATGCGAGTGGCACCTCGATGGCGGTTCCCAGCGCCGACTGCACCCAGGCTCTGGATGAGAAAGCCGCTGATCAGACGGCCATCACACTCCAGGCCACGTCGGAACCTGGAGGTACCGCCAAGGACGCCGGAATCGGGAGGCCGATTGCGGGCAAGACCGGAACCACGGACGAAGCCGAGAACGCCTGGTTCGTGGGCTTCACCCCGCAGCTGTCCACCGCGGTCTGGATCGGTGACGCGAAGGAGAGCAGCCGGAGCCTTGTAGGCAGGACCATCGGCGGACGCTACTTCAGAACAATGTACGGTAGCGATTTGGCCGTGCCCATGTGGCGTGACTACATGTCCCAGGCCTTGGCAGAGGAACCGAAGCTGCCGATCCCCTCCCACTAGTGACCGCCGGCCGCCCGTGAACAACTGAACAGAAGAGGATCCGACTCTCCATGACGCCCTCCCCTGCCGGCCGCACGGCCCTATCCGTCGTCGGCGCCACCACCGCCCTGGGGGCGGCCACGTTGGCCTACAGCCTCATCGAGGCCCGCTGCCCCGTCGTGCGGCGCATCGACGTGCCGGTCCTCGCGGCCGACGAAGAGCCCTTGACGGTACTGCACCTGTCCGACCTGCACCTGACCGACCACACCGAGGCGCGAGTCAAGTGGGTGCGCCGTCTGGCGCAGCTGCAGCCCGACGTCGTCGTCAACACCGGCGACAACCTGTCCCTGGCCTCCGGGCTGGAGCCGCTGCGGCGGGCGCTGGAGCCGCTGACGGGTCTGCCCGGCGCCTTCGTCATGGGCGACCACGACTACCGCACCACCGTCTTCCGCCTGCCGACGCGCTACCTGCACCGCGACCCGCGCAAGGCCTCCAGCCGCGTGCGCGACGAGGACATCGAGGCCCTGCCCTGGGAGCAGATCCGAGACCTCCAGGCCGCCGCCGGCTGGGCGGACCTGACCAACCGACGTGCCTCACTCACCGTTGGTGGGCGGCGTATCGAGCTGGTCGGCGTCGACGACCCTCACGCCGACCGTGATGTCTTCCCCGCCCCCGAGACCACCGGCAGTGCTTCGTCGTCAGGGTCGGCAGGGTCGGCTGTCTCTCTGCCTGCGATCCGCGATCGCGGAGGCCGGGCTCTGCGCCTGGGGCTCACGCACGCCCCCTACCGGCGGGTCCTGGATGCGATGTCGG
>CAUVMS010000101.1:0-9810 GCA_963552815.1 uncultured Actinomyces sp.
TGGGTGATGCTGCAGGGTTCGGTCGATCCGGGTACCGTGATGCTGGGGGTGCTGGGGGCGGCCCCAGGTGGTGGGGCAGGCGACGCAGAGGAGGCCGCTGCGGAGGCGGCGGCGGAGGGCGCCACGGGTGCCCCGGCCCGGTGGGGGCGGGCCCGGGCTGCGCGCCCCACTGCTGAGACATCGTCATGGCACCATCGTGGCACGTCAGGGTCCCCGATCTGATGGTCCCCCGGGGGATTCGGGGGACAATCGGGGATCATTCAGGGGGTCCCCTGATCGTGGCGAAGCGCACCAACGCGAAGAATTGATGGCATGAACGACATGCCCGCTCCCCCGCCCGACGGCGCCGCTCCCGCCGGTTCCGATTCCTCCGCCCCTTCCGACTCCCACGGCGCCGGCGGCGCCCAGTACAGCTCTCAAGCGGGCCCGCAGTACCGGCCACAGCCCGGGCCCACTCCCCCCTACCAGCAGTACGGGGGACCCCGACCGGAGCCCCAGAACAGCTCGACCCGCCGTTTCTTCGACTCCCTGCGCGGCTCGGGTCTCATGCGCACGAACGAGCGCTGGGTCGCCGGCGCGGCCGGCGGCGTGGCCTACCGCTTCGGACTGGATCCCGTCCTGGTGCGCTGCGTGTGGGTGGTGCTCTCGATCTTCTCCGGCGTCGGCCTGGTCCTCTACGGCGTGGCCTGGGCGCTCCTTCCCGAGGAGTCCGATGGACGCATTCACCTGGAGGAGGCTCTCGCCGGCCGTTTCAGCGCCGGTCTGGCGGGCGCCATCGGCACGACGATCGTTGGCATGTCGACGCTCGACAACGGTTTTATCCCCGGCTGGTACGTCAACCTGTGGGGTATCCCTCGGGTGGCGGCTCCCGTGTGGTCGCTCTTCTGGCTGGGGCTGACTGTCCTGGCTGTCATCCTCGCCGTTCGTTTCGCTCAGAACCGTCGCGGACATCGGCGTGACCCTCAGGGTCCCCAGGGTCCCCAACCCTGGCAGACCACTCAGCACGGCGCCGCGCAGTCATCGAGAAGCCACCCTGGTGACCAGACCAGTCAGGCCGCGCCTGCGGGCTCCTTCTCGGCGGCCGGGTCATCGGCGGCCTCAGACGCCTCCACCTCCTCCGCACCCGGCTCCGGCGCCTCAGCCTTCGGCCGGCCTGCCGGCGGCCCGACCTGGCAGAACCGCTCCTACCGGCAGTACCAGCCCTACCAGCCGACTCCCGCACCTGTCCGTCCACCGTGTCCGCGTCGTCCCGGCCCCGGATCCTCGATGTCGTTGGTTGTCCTGGGCCTGGGTCTCCTGACCGGAGCGGGGATCTGGTACGCCACCGCGACCCACCGCGTCGGTCTGCTCCAGGGCCAGTTCATCCTCATCGGAACCCTGGTCGCCCTCCTAGGAGCGGGCATCGTCGCCAGTGGTCTGCGTCGTCGGCACGGCGGCTGGATGACGGTGCTGGGCTGGCCGGTCCTGTTCATCATGGCGATCCCCGCTCTGGCCACCGCCTCAATCGTCCCTACGAGCCTGGCCCGCATGCCCTTCGAGACCCTCAAGAACTCGACTACCGCCGCCTCGACCACGGTGACCTGGCAGGAGCTGACGGCGTCGGCCAGCGGCGGCAGCGTCACCCGCCGCAAGAACATCGGCGACCTCACCCTGGACCTGCGCGGCATGCCCGCCACGGAGGCCGGCAGGCTCTCCACCATCACCGCCCACCTCGACGTCGGGACCCTGCGCATCAAGACCGACACCAACCAGCGGGTGACGGTCAAGGCCGACGTCGACATGGGGGCGATCGACTCACAGGTCGCCCGGGCCTGGACCGTCAACGGCAGGCAGATGGATCAGGATGACGAGGGCCCGCGCCGCTACGACGCGACCGGCAAGAGCATTACCACCTACACCAGCTCCAGCGGCGGGCTGAACGCCAAGCGCACCCTGGTCTCCCCCAGCAGCGATGACGGGCGGCCGCAGGTCACCATCAACGCCTCGGTGGACACCGGGACGATCAACATCGAGGAGCGCAGCAACACCGTCTCCTGGTACGGCAACGCCGAGGAGCCCGTGTGGATCGTCAGCGCCTGGTACGACGAGAAGGGCGATGCCCACGGCGGCGACCTGCCGGTTCCGGGCATGAACCACCAGGCCATCACGGTCGACGACGCCGAGGCCTGCATCCGTTCCGCCCACGAGAGCGTGGACGCCGATGACCGCAGTGGGAGTGCCAGCTGGCGGGATCTATCCGATCTCACCTCCAAGGAGCGCGCCTCCTACGACGCCTGCGTGCAGAAGGCCCTGGCCGGGCAGGGCGCCGCCCAACCGAGCGCGAGCCCGGTCCCCTCAGGAACAGCCACGCCGGCGCCGCCCCAGACACCCAGCGAGCAGCAGGCTCCCGCCGAGACCCCGGCAGACGCCGGCTGATCGGCTCAGCCACCCGCACTCGTTCGAGACACCCAGACCTCTTCCCGGGTATTCCCCGGCATTCACGTAAGGAGACCCCCATGAGCAGCACCCCGTCCGCCACATCACCTGAGGACACAGGCGGAAACGCCGTTGAGGAGACAGCCGAGGACGCCACGAGGCCCTTTCCGGCCTCGGACGACACCCGGCCACTGACTCAGCCACTGACTCAGCCACTGACTCAGCCACTGCCCCAGTCACCGACCACGCCGCGTCCCATGTCCAACGGCGCCGCCACCGACGTCCCGAGCACCGAGGGGGCGCCGGGCAGCATCGACCGGGACTCTCGCCCCCGCGATGCCGATGCTGAAAGCGGGGCGGTGGCACAGACCGATGTCCTCGTCTCTTCGGCCTCGAGCTCAGCCTCGAACCAGGACGGTTTCTCCACCTCCTTCGATGCCGATCCCTTCGGTCGGGGTGGCAAGAACGGCGAGGACAGCAGCACGTCAGCCGACCCGACACCCGCGTCATCGGCGTCCAGTCCCGTGTGGAGCGCCGGGACGGTGACCGGCAAGGATCAGCAGCCGCCAGCGCCCCGGGAGATCAAGGGCTCCACCCTCCTGTGGGGGGCGTTCCTGCTCCTCGTGGGCGGACTGCTCATTGCGGCGGGCCTGGGACTGCGCTTCGACTTCACGACGACCGCGATCGCCTGCCTGGCGGGCCTGGGGATCCTGCTCGTCATCGTCGCCCTCATTCCTAAGAGGCGGAGCGGCATCAAGCCCTGATGCCGCCGCCGGCGTCACTCGGCATCACTGCGCTGTGTTGTCTCACGGTTTCTAGGAGTTTCGGATGTCATGACATCTGAGACACCGGTGGATTGGGCCGCTTGGGGCGGGAGTCGCCGGTCACCCTGCCGGAAAGGGTGGCAGGCCTGGTCGCTGTGGAGGCGCTCGGCGCGCGGGTGTACTCGGGCAGGCGCTGTGGCCGGGGCGGGCCTGGTCGCTGTGGAGGAACTCGGTACGTACTGCACGAGGGTGGGGTGCTACTGGCCGACAGTCGGGTCCACTCCACGAAGGTCCGGGTCTCGTGCAGTACGCACAACCCCTGACCAGTACACCCCGACCCGCGTGCAGTACGGATAACCCCTGGCCAGTACAGCCCCACCCTCGTGCAGTAGCCGACCTGAAGGGGCCCGGCCGGAAGTGACGTTGAGCGAGCACCATCGGGAGCCAGGTGAGGGACACCAGGAGCCAAGCGGGCACCGCCAGGAGTTAGAAGAAGGGCCAGAAGTGGGTCGGGTGTCCAGATCTGCAACAAAGGCTCGGATCACTCTCATCCACACGGAGCAAAACCGCATGATTCCAAGGTTTTCGTTGATTCGGCCTGGGGGCTGGAGGTCCTTTGCTGCAGATCTGGACACCAACAGGCCGTTTCCCCCTCCAAGAAGCCCGGTGCAGCAGAACCACGAGGGCACCGTGACCAACGTGCCGAGGTCGCTGGGACGACGAGGCCCACCCCGATCCCCACCAGAAGGGATGACAGAGGTGGATCACACTCATCGCCCCGGCGCCAGGGGACTCGCAGGGCTCCGACCTGCCGCCGGCCCCGGTAGCCAGGGCGGCAACATCCGCTTCGCCGCCGCTCGCAGGGCTCCGGCCTACCGGCGCCCCGGCAGCGGAATCGAGCATCGGTCACGTCTCGCTCCCCGGGCAGCCCGCCCTGCCTGCGCCTCAGAAGCCATGACACTCACATGTCGCTGACGTGAGGAGACACGACATCAGCATCACTGCGCGCGGACGCACCTGAGAACTCGCCGCCTACCTCCATCAGGCGGGTACGCGAGACCTCAGGTGCGTCCGCGCGGGGTTAGCATTCCGAGAGAACTCGCCGCAACCGAGAGCTTCTGCCACGCCGACGGGGATGAGGGACATCGATGGTTGAGACAGTTTTCTCCGTGCTCATGAGCCTGGTCCTGGGCGCGGCAGGAGTCGCGCTCGTGGGGCTGGGGCGCCGGATGTCGCAGCGCAGGCTCCCGCCGAACTCGTGGGCGGGGGTGCGCTACCAGGTCGCCCTCCGGTCTGAGGAGAACTGGTACACGATGCAGTCCCGATGCGCACCGGCCACCATGGGACCACCATGGGACTCGGCGTGGTCTTCATCGACTCGGCTCTCCTGTTCGCCATTCAGGCGACCCTCCACGACGCGATTCAGATCTTGATCCCTCTGGTCGTCGTGCTGGTTCAGACGGTTGCCGGCATCGCGATACTTCACATTCAGGCCCGCAGGTGCAGAGCACTTCTTCTGAGGAATACACACAAGCCGTCTAGATGACTGACAACACCACATGGGTAGTGGAGCACAGGCATGTCTCTGACTGTGATCGGAGCATGACGTCTCCGAGTCATCAGCCCTGGTAAACGATCTTGGTCTTGACGTCGTCGACGGCCTCCTCGCCGAGGTAGTGGCGCACGATCTCCAGGCCGAAGTCGATGGCGGTGCCCATGCCGCGGGAGGTGATGACGGGACCGTCGGCCACGACGGCGGCCTGGCTGACCTGCGCCCCGTGGTCGGCGAGCACGCCCATGAATCCGGGGTTCGACGTCGCCCGGCGCCCCTCGAGCAGGCCCAGCTCGGCCAGGATCGAGGGGGCGGCGCAGATGGCGGCCACCGGACGCCCGGCGCGCACCCGTTCGGTGACCGCGGCCATGAGCGGCTCAACGGCCTTGAGGTTGGGGGTGCCGGGGATGCCGCCGGGCAGGACGAGCATGTCGTAGTCGGCGAGGTTGGCCTCGGCCAGGGTGAGGTCGCAGGTGATCACGATGTTATGGGAGGAGGTGACGGCCCGCTCGGGAGTCACCGAGATCATCGTCGTCGGGACGCCTGCGCGGAAGAGGATGTCCACGGTCGCCAGCGCCTCGACCTCCTCCAGTCCCGGCGCGATGAAGACGGCGACCGCCTTGTCGGTCTTCTGGTCGGTGGGGGCGTGGAAAGCGGGCATGTCTCCTCCAGGAAGGTCATCTCAGGTGCGTGCGGCTGGCGCCACTCACCTTACGCGCCTGCCGCAGCTCGCTGGAACCGTACCGGCCCGTCTGCGCCGTCCTGAGTGCCCGACGCCGCTAGGCCGCGTTGCGGAAGCAAAAGCGACCCCAGGGGCGCGGCCAAGCACCCGGTTCTCGCGGACGCACCTTGGCCCTCGACGACGGACGTCGCGGGTGCAGTCCGCGAGACTGACGGTGCGTCCGTGCGCCCCTGGGCGCCCCGATTTCGACAGACTTTCTCAACAGGCCCTAGTAGGCTTGTTGCCCATATCCGCCCAGACCGCGCGGACGACGCCTGAAGCACTGGGAGGCGAGCGAGGGATGATGTGGTGGACTGTGGCCCTCTGCTCGGTTGTTCTCGCCCTGATCGTCTGCGCGGTTCTTCTCGCCCGTTCGCAGTGCTCCCTACAGCGCACCCGCGGGGAGCTCGCCCGTCTGCGCGCCTTTCATGAGGAGCAGATGCGCCGCCCCAACGTGCTGTCCCATGAGCTGCGCACTCCCCTGACCGTGGTACGCGGTGCCGCCGAGCTGCTCCTGGACGAGAGCGCCGGCCCCCTCAATCCCGATCAGAAGTGCTTTGTCCAAACGATCGCCGAGAACTCCAATCAGGTCATCGAGATGGCCTCCGATCTCCTGGCCGAGGCCAGCCTGGAACTCGATCTGTTCAACCTGCGCCTGGAGTGGACCGAGATGCGCCAGCTCGTGCGCAAGTGCGTCGCCCAGCTGCGCCGGGTGCACACCGCCTCCATCCGCCTGGATAACCACGGGGCACCGCTGCGTATGCAGGTCGATCCCCGCCTGATGGGGCAGGCCGTTACCAACGTCGTGAACAACGCCGCCCGGCACGCGGGCGAAGGCGTGTCCATTCTTGTGCGTGTCACCGAGTCCGATGAGACCGTCACCGTGTCCGTCTCCGACGACGGCGCGGGTATGCCCCCGCAGGACCGGGCCCTCTTGTTCACTCCCTTCGCCACCGGCGGCTCCCGGCGCCCGGGGACCGGCCTGGGGATGATGATCACCCAGCGCATCGTCGAGCTCCATGGCGGGAGGATCCTGGTCGATACCATCTCCCGAAAAGGGACGACCGTGTTTCTCACTCTTCCACGCACATGGCGGGAGCCCGATCGCAAGGAGGCGACTACAGGTGAGTGACGTCATGGAGGCGCCAGAGGCGCCCCGGGTCCTTGTCGTCGACGACGAGCCGCAGATCCTCATGATCATGCGTTTCGCCCTGGAGACCGCGGGCTTCGTCGTCGTCGGCGCGGCCGACGGCGCTCAGGCCTGGTCCTTGTTCAGGCAGCAGTCCTTTGACCTCGTGATCCTGGATCTCATGATCCCGGCCGTCTCCGGGGTGACCGTGACCGAGCGGATCCGGACCGTCTCGGAGGTGCCCATCATGATGATCACCGCACTGTCGGATGAGCCGGACCGGATCCGGGGTCTTGAGGCCGGGGCCGACGACTACGTCACCAAGCCATTCAGTCCTCGGGAGCTCACGCTGAGGGCTCAGGCGCTCGTGCGTCGATGGCGCGGTCGACGTGCCCAGACACTGTCTAACGGGGACCTGGTCATCGACACCGCTTCGCACCGGGTCCACCTGGGCGGCTCGGCCCTGGACATCACCGACACCGAGGTCAGGTTTCTGGAGGTCATGGCGCGCAACATCGGTCGGGTCGTCACCTATCGGGACCTGCTCAGCCAGGTGTGGGGCACCGAGGACCGCAGCGGCGGCAAGGACATGATCAAGACGACCGCCTACCGGGTGCGCCGAGCCCTGGGTGAGGAGGGACGGCGCTACATCCACTCGGTGCGTGGAGAGGGATACACCATGCCCCGCCTGGAGCGGAGCGATCTGGGCAGCACGCCGAGCACGAGCGTGGACCCCGGAGCACAGTCGCACCGTCCCCCATCGCAGTGACCCGCCCCGGTAACGGAGACGTTACCAACCGTTACTGACCATCACCCCGCCGGCCTCCACCACCAGGAATGATGAGGCGATCGGTGGGGTGTCGTGCGAGAGCCCGATGACCTCCCGTCTCTCGATCCCACTTGATTCAAAGGAGAATCCCATGAGGAAGCGGTTATTCCCCGCTCTGCTCGCCGTCGCCACCGCGAGCGCTCTGGCCTTGGCCGGTTGTGCCGTCGACAAGGCGCAGACTCAATCGATCACCGTCGCCTGCGGCGCCATGGAGGACCTGTGCCAGAAGTGGACCCAGTCCTTCACTGAGCAGACCGGCATCCAGGCCACCTATGTACGTCTGTCCTCCGGTGAGGCCGTTGCCCGTCTGGACTCGGCGAAGAACTCCCCGGAGTTCGACGTCTGGCACGGCGGCCCGGCCGACGGGTACGGCACCGCCGCCACCAAGGGCCTCCTCGAGGCCTACGACTCCCCGAACGCCGCCAAGATCCCCGACAAGTACAAGGACGCCGACCACAAGTGGACCGGCGTCTATGTCGGGGTCCTGGGCTTCTGCTCCAACAAGACCGTTTTGAACAAGCTGGGCGTGAGTGCCCCGGCTTCATGGGACGACCTGCTCAATCCTGCCCTCAAGGGTCAGGTCTCCACTGCGCACCCTTCAACCTCCGGAACCGCCTTCACCACCTTGTGGACCCAGAACGTTCGCCTGGGCGGCCAGGACCAGGCCTTCGACTACATGAAGAAGCTGCACGGCAACGTTCTGCAGTACACCAAGTCCGGCACCGCCCCCGGCCAGATCGCCGGCCGTGGCGAGGTGGGTGTCGGCCTGGTTTTCTCCCACGACTGCGTGAAGTACCAGGATGAGGGGATGTCCGATCTGCAGGTCTCCTTCCCCAAGGAGGGCACCGGATATGAAGTCGGTGGAGTAGCCCTGGTGGCCAAGTCCTCCCATTCCGATGCTGCCAAGAAGTACATCGACTGGGCGCTCTCGGCCGACGCCCAGAACATTGGGCAGACCGTGGGCTCCTACCAGATTCCCACCAACCCCGACGCCAAGGTCAGCGACAAGATGGTCAAGCTCGACGACGTCACACTGGTCGACTACGACTTCAAGGCCGCAGCGGAGGCGAAGCCCACGCTGACCAAACGCTTCGACGAGGAGATCGCCGCGCAGCCGAAGGAGTGACGGATCCTCGCTACCCGTGTTCTGGGGCCTGACGGCCCCAGAACACCCCCTCATCCTTGACGGTTGCCCGCGCGCGGGCGGCCCCTGTCCCGATCGGAGTCCTCCATGTCTTCTGCGGCCTCAACGCTACCCTCTTCCCACGCTCCCGGGTCAACACCGGCAAAGGTACGGCGGTCCACGAAAGTTCGACGAGACCCGGTGACCATCGGCATCGTCACCGTTGTCTCCCTCATCCTCACCTGCCTCATCCTCCTTCCGCTCGTTACTATCCTCTCTCAAGCCTTCTCCGCCACCGGCTCAGAGGTGCTTACCAGTTTGGTGAACTCCACGACGAACCGAACGATCACTCTCAACACCATCGTGCTGGGCGTCGTCGTGGGGGCCATAGGAACGCTCGTCGGTTTCTTCTTCGCCTATGTTCAGGCCCGCGTCGACATCCCCGGTAAGCGTCTGCTTCATCTCATCTGCCTCATTCCGATCGTCTCCCCGCCCTTCGCTGTGGCCACGGCCTCGATTACCCTGTTTGGGCGCAATGGGATCATCTCCACCCAGCTACTGGGTCAGCAGTGGAACATCTACGGTCTACCTGGCCTCACGCTGGTGCTCTCGCTCTCCTTTTTCCCCGTCGCCTACATGAACATGCTCGGCATGCTCCGCAACCTGGATCCGGCTATGGAAGAGGCCGCTGCCTCACTGGGCGCCTCCTCCTGGACGATCTTCCGCACGGTAACCCTGCCGATGCTCATCCCCGGTTTCGCATCCTCCTTCCTGCTGCTCTTCGTCGAGGCGATTGCCGACCTGGCGAACCCATTGGTCATTGGAGGCGACTTCACCGTTCTAGCCTCCCGCGCCTACATCGCCGTCAACGGTGAGTACAACACGGCAGCCGGAAGCGCGTACTCCCTGGCGCTGCTCATACCGGCACTGCTGGTGTTCATCATCCAACGCTATTGGGCCTCCCGCAGCTCAGCGGTCACCGTCACCGGTAAGCCCGCCGGGAGAGTTCGCATGATCCGCGCTCTGCTACCCCGAACCATCCTGTCTGTTGCGACGGTGGCCCTGGCGCTATTCATCGTCTCGATCTACGCAACCGTCATCCTGGGATCCTTCGTCAAAATTCTGGGAGTGGACAACACCTTCACGCTCAAGAACTTCCAGTACGTGCTTTCCGGGATTGGCAACGATGCCATGATCGACACAACTATTTTGGCCCTCATCGCCACTCCGATCGCAGGCGTCCTGGGAATGGTCGTGGCATGGCTCGTCGTTGTGAG
>CAUVMS010000102.1:0-9730 GCA_963552815.1 uncultured Actinomyces sp.
CCGTTTACCGCGGTCACCCGGAACCTTCATCCGGGGCGCCTATCGTGACCGCTGCCTGACATTCGCCCGGCATCCGACTGAACCCTCCGCCCCCCTCTGACTGAGCGAGGAGAGCCCGTGCTCCTGACCCGTCGCAGCGCCCTGGGCGCCCTGAGCGCGGCCGCCCTGACCACGCTGGCCGCCTGCGGGCGTGACGCCGGACCCGCCGACCCCAACGCCTCCAGCGACCTGAAGGGGGATATCCGCGGCGCGGGCGCCACCTCCCAGTCCGACGCGCAGGACGCCTGGATGAACGCCTTCATGGGCGCCAACCTGCGCGCCACCGTCGACTACGCCGGCGGCGGCTCCGGGGCCGGACGCACCAAGCTCGTCGAGGGCGCCATCGACTTCGCCGGCACCGACACCCCCATGACCGCCGACGAGATCAGCAGGATCGGCGGCGTCGTCGAGCTGCCCCTCTACATCTCCCCGATCGCCGTGGCCTACAACCTGCCCGGCTTCACCGGCGAGTCCCACGTCAACATGACCGGCGAGGTCCTCGCCAAGGTCCTCTCCGGGGCCATCACCCGCTGGAACGACCCCGCCCTGGCCGCTCTCAACCCCGGCGCCGCGCTGCCGGACCAACGGATCATCGTCGTCGGCCGTTCCGACGACTCCGGCACCACCAAGGCCCTGACCACCTACCTGGCCACCATCGCCCCCAAGGTGTGGACCCACGAGCCCGAGGAGACCTGGCCGCTGCGCGGCGGCCAGTCCGGCGACGGCACCGCAGGCATGATCCAGACCGTCTCCGCGGCCACCGGCACCATCGGCTACGCCGACGCCTCCAAGGTCCCCGCCACCCTGGGCACCGTCGCCGTCGGCAGCCACGGGACCTACGTGCCCGTCTCCGCCAAGGCCGCAGCCGCCGCCCTCGACGCCGCCACCCTGGGCGCCGAGGCCGACGAGACCCGCCTGCTCTACCAGCCCAGCCACGACGCCGAGGGCGCCTACCCCATCGTCCTGGTCTCCTACCTCGCCGCCCGCCTGAGCTACGACGATGCCCAGGTCGCCGCCGTCGTCAAGGCCTACCTGCGCTTCGCGGCCTCCACCAGGGGCCAGGACGCCTCTGCCAAGGCCACCGGCTGCGCCCCCATCACCCGCCAGATGCGCGAGAAGATCAACGCCGCCATCGACAAGATCGCCGCCTGAGACCGCCGGCCGGCCACCACGACGCCGCACCGAACCACATGTCCAGCCAGCACCTACCCGCCCAGCCGCCGCCCCAGACACCCCGAGGAGGGTCAGCCGTGGCCAGCACCACCGCACCGTCGTCGTCGCCGTCCCCAGCGGGCGCCGCGACCGCCTCCAGCAGCGCCGACGACGCCGTCATCCAGCCCGGCAAGGCCCCCGGGCAGACCGGTAACCGGATCTTCACCAGCCTGTCCTACGGGGCCGGCACCCTCATCATGGTGGTGCTCGCCCTCGTGGCCGCCTTCCTCATCCGGGAGGCCCTGCCCGCCCTGACGGCCTCGCGCGAGACCCTGGAGTCGGTCTCCTTCATGCGCGATCGCAGCCTGTGGGGCTACGTCGCCCCGCTCGTCTTCGGCACCCTGCTGTCCTCGACCATCGCCCTGGGCGTCGCGGTGCCGCTGAGCATCGGGGTGGCCCTGTTCATCTCCCACTTCGCCCCGCGCCGCCTGGCCCAGGCCCTGGGCTACATGGTGGACCTGCTGGCCGCGATCCCCTCCGTGGTCTTCGGCCTGTGGGGCTTCCTGTGGCTCGTGCCCATGCTCGACCCCATCAACACCTGGCTGAGCGAGCACCTCGGATTCATCCCGCTGTTCGCCGACTACACGGCTCCGGCCAAGAACATCACCACCGCCTCGCTGGTCCTGGCCGTCATGATCCTGCCGATCATCACCGCCACCGTCCGTGAGATCTTCCTCCAGACGCCGACGCTTCAGGAGGAGGCCTCCCTGGCTCTGGGCGCCACCCGCTACGAGATGATCCGCCAGGCCGTCCTGCCGTTTGGCCGCTCCGGCATCATCTCCGCCTCCATGCTGGGGCTCGGACGCGCCCTGGGCGAGACCATGGCCGTCCTCATGATCCTCTCGCCCGGCATGGGGGTGAACCTCCGTGTCCTCCAGGCCGGCCAGCACCAGACCATCGCCGCCAACATCGCCTCGCAGTTCCGTGAGGCCTACGGCCTGAGCGTCAACGTGCTCATCGCCACCGGCCTGGTCCTGTTCATCATCACCTTCGCGGTCAACTCCCTGGCGCGGTGGATCATCGCGCGCCGCTCCGAGTTCTCAGGAGCCAGCTGACATGACGCCCACGAACACGCCCGACCCCGCTGCCAACGCTGCTGCCAATGGCGCTTCCAACGGCGCAGCCTCCCGGCCCGCGCCGGCTGCTGACGGTTCCACCGGCGCCCCCGGTGCCCCCGCGCCCAAGTCCCTCAAGGCCGCGCTCGCGGCCGCCGAGGCCCCGGCGGCCCCCGTCGACCCCCTGGCCGACCCGCCCACCATCGAGGGCGTGCCACTGACCTCCTACCGCCTGCCCGACTGGTTCATCTGGGCCGCTCTGGGAGCCGCCTTCGTCGTCGTCGGCGGGATCGGCCTGCTGGCCGGGTGGGGCATCGCCGCCATCGTCACCCTGACCGCCCTGGTGTGGGTGGTGGGCGCCACGGCCGTCTCCTGGGTGCGCGAGGGCGAGCGCTGGGGTCGCAACACCCTGGTGACTCTCCTCATCTACCTGTCCTTCGCCGTCGTCATGGTGCCTCTGGTCTCCCTGGTGTGGATGGTCCTTTCCGGCGGCTCGGCCCGCTTCGGCTACGACTTCCTGACCACGAACATGCGCGGCGCCGACGCCTCCAACGGCGGCTTCTACCACGGCATCGTCGGCACCCTCCAGATCACGGGGATCGCCACCCTTATCTCGGTGCCGCTGGGGCTGTTCACCGCCGTCTTCCTCGTGGAGTACAACGGCGGCTGGATCGCCCGGGCCATCACCTTCCTCGTCGATGTCATGACCGGCATCCCCTCGATCGTGGCCGGGCTGTTCGCCTACTCGATCTTCCTCATCGTGGCCGGCCCCCGCTACCAGGCCGGCATCATTGGCGCCGTCGCCTTAAGCGTCCTCATGACGCCGGTGGTCATCCGCGGCGTGGAGGAGATGCTCAAGCTTGTCCCCTCTCACCTGCGTGAGGCCTCCTACGCGCTGGGCGTGCCCAAGTGGCTCACCATCGTCAAGGTCGTGCTGCGCACCGCGGTGGCCGGCATCACCACCTCCGTCATGATCGCCATCGCCCGCGTCATCGGTGAGACCGCCCCGCTGCTCATCACCGTGGGCCTGACGATCCGCACCAACACCAACCCGCTCGACGGCTCCATGTCCACCCTGCCGGTACTCGTCTACGACCAGTACTCCCGTGGGGAGGCCGCCGCCATGGAGCGAGCCTGGGCCGGGGCGCTGACCCTCATCATCCTGGTCATGCTGCTCAACCTCGCGGCCCGCCTCATCTCGAAGTACTTCAGCCCCAAGGGCGGCCGGCGCTGAGCCGCGCCCGAGCCATCGCGCCCGCAGAGCCCGCAGCGCCACCAGAGCCCTCCACCGTTCACCTCAGGTAAAGGAACCGACGTGTCCAAGCGCATCGACGTCATCGGCGAGAACATCTACTACGGCGACTTCCTGGCCGTGAAGGACGTCAACGTCGTCATCGAGCCCAAGTCCGTCACCGCCCTCATCGGCCCCTCCGGCTGCGGGAAGTCCACCTTCCTGCGCACCCTCAACCGCATGCACGAGACCATCCCAGGCGCCCGCGTCGAGGGGCAGGTCATCGTCGACGGCGTCAACCTCTACGGCCCCGGTGTCGACGCCGTCCAGGTGCGCCGCGCCATCGGCATGGTCTTCCAGCGGCCCAACCCGTTCCCCACCATGTCCATCGCCGAGAACGTTCTGGCCGGCGTGCGCCTCAACAACCGCCGCATCAAGAAGTCCGACGCCGACGACCTGGTGGAGGCCTCCCTGCGCGGGGCCAACCTGTGGGACGAGGTCAAGGACCGCCTGGACCGGCCCGGTCTGGGGCTCTCGGGCGGCCAGCAGCAGCGCCTGTGCATCGCCCGCGCCATCGCGGTCAAGCCCGCCGTCCTGCTCATGGACGAGCCCTGCTCCGCCCTGGACCCCATCTCCACACTCGCGATCGAGGACCTCATCTCCGAGCTCAAGACGGACTACACGATCGTCATCGTCACCCACAACATGCAGCAGGCCTCGCGCGTGAGCGACATGACCGGCTTCTTCAACCTGGAGGCCACCGGCAAGCCTGGCCACCTCGTCGAGTACGACTCCACCGACAAGATCTTCTCCGCACCCAGCCAGCAGGCCACCGAGGACTACATCTCCGGCCGCTTCGGCTGAGCCTTCTCGCCGAGCCGGGCATTTTTCGCGTAGCCCTACCGTTTTTCTGCCCGGCTACGCGAAAAATGCCCGGCTCGACGTCGATGGTCGGGGCAGGGGGGCAAAAAGGAGATGGGGACGTCGGGCCGGAGAGCGCCAGTCGGCGCGAATGCCGCTCGCGGCGGCTTGAGTTGGAGCCCGGGGCCCGTCGCGACCCGACGTCGCCCAAAAGTCTACAGGCCCGTTGCTCGCCGGTCGCGCCGGCGTCCACCACGCGGTCGGGGGAGGCCTCCGCCTCCCTCCCCGGAGCCTCTCCGGCCTCCCGGCCCCTACGCGTCCTCGGGGGCGTCCAGGCGGTAGCCGACGTTGCGGACCGTGCCGATGAGGTGGTCGTGCTCGGTGCCGAGCTTGGCGCGCAGGCGACGGATATGGACGTCCACCGTGCGTGAGCCGCCGATGTAGTCCTCGCCCCACACCTCGTGCAGGAGCGCGTCGCGGGTCAGCACCCGGCCCCGGTTGGCGGCCAGGAACTTCAGCAGCTCGAACTCCTTGTAGGTCAGGTCCAGGATCGCTCCGCGCAGACGGGCCGTGTAGGCGGTGACGTCGATGACGAGGTCGCCGACGTCGATACGGTCGTCGTCGACCTCGGCCACCACCGGGACGTGGGCGCGCAGCAGCCGCAGCCGGGCCGACAGCTCAGCGGGCTCGGCCCCGGCCATGACGAAGTCGGCGGCCCCCCAGTCGATCTGGACCGCGGCAGCGCCGCCCTCGGCCAGGACGAGGATGATGGGCGGGCAGTCCATGGGGCCGGTGAAGAGCTGGCACAGGGCGCGGGCCCGGGTCAGGTCTCCGCGCGCGTCGATCATGACGACGTCGGCGCTGTCCACCTCCGCGTAGGAGGAGGGGATCGGGGGAAGGCACTCCACCGGGGAGTCGAGGAAGGCGGTCGCCGGCAGAACATCGGTGGCGTCATCCTCACGAGTGAACATGATGATCCGCATGGCTGCTCCTTCCAAGGCTCTCGACCGGGACTCACCGGCGCAGAGGACCTGAGCAGCGGCGATACTGTCGGGGCCAAGTCAACCACACCTGGCTGACGGCGGAATCCTCCAGGCAGGAACTGACCGGACAGGGAGACGCCGGAGTGAGGCCGCCGACCGCCCGGGTGTGCGACGATGCGTGCTGTGACTACCCACCACCGACGAGCCCAACCGGCTGCGCGCACCCGCGGAGCCTCCCGCGACTCCCGCGATGACTCCAACGTTGCCGCCGTTCCGACGGCGCCCGCGGACGTCCGTGGCGCGACGGACTGGGCCAGCGTCATCGGGGCGGGATACTCCAGTGACTCTGGTGAATCCGCCAGAAGGTCGGCTCTTAGCTCCACGACGTCGACGGGGTCGGCGCGTTCGGCCCGCTCAGCAGCCTCTGGTGACTCGGCTGGTGCCCCGGCGTCGGCACGCTCGGCTGACTCGGTGGACACTCTCAACCTCGCTGAGGACCTGGGTTACGCCACTCGCCGGGCCTCCAACCGGCCCAAGGAGCCGGGCCTGGTGGACCCGGCCTGGACCCGGCTCGCCTTCGCCGGCCTCGTGCCGCTGCTGCTGGCGGTCGGCTCGGTCCTGCCCGGCTGGGTGAGGCTGGTGCTCGTGGCCCTCCTGGTTCCGGCGGCCGCCCAGGGCTGGCCCGCGCTCGTGCGCGCCCGGCACGACCTGGGGGCGACGATCGTCGTGACGATCAGCGGGCTAGCGGCTGCGGCCAGCGTCTTCCTCCTCGACGACATGGGGATGGCCGGCCTGGTCATGGCCTTCTCGATCCTGGCGGCCTTCGTCGGCCAGATGCTGCGGCGCGACGGCCGGCACAACCTGGTGGAGGACCTCTCCTCAACGGTGGCGGGGTGCCTCGTGGTGGTCTCCGGCTCGGCCTGGTGCGCCCTGGAGCCCGGACTGGCCGACCCCGCCATCGTCGTACCCACCTGCCTGGCCCTGTTCGTCGGCGCCGTGCTGACCGTTCTCAACGTACGTGCCCGAATACTGGAGGCCCTCACCGTCACGGTTCCGGCGCTGCTCGCCGGCGGCGCCGGCTACCTGCTGGCCGCAGCCGGCTTCTTCGGCCTGTCCCACATCAGTACGACGGCGGCCCTGCAAAGCGCGG
Source organism: uncultured Actinomyces sp. (assembly GCA_963552815.1). GTDB lineage: Bacteria > Actinomycetota > Actinomycetes > Actinomycetales > Actinomycetaceae > Actinomyces. Next base: position 6,532 of record CAUVMS010000102.1, read on the forward strand.
TGGCCTGCGTCGTCGTCGGCTTCGTGGCCGGAGTCCTCATGGCTGCAGGCAACCGGGTCCTGTGGACCCACCGATGGGTGCCCGGCGGGCGAGCGGCGGTGGCCTCCGCGCTCGTGCCGATCCTGTCGGTCGGGGTCCCGGTCTATGCGATCGCCCGCCTCATGGGAGGCTTCCTCGCCGGCTGACGGCGGCCGACCGGCCCCGCGAGGGCCCGAGAACGCCCCGTCAAGGCGGCCGGATGTCCAAAACGGTGACAAAGAGACTCTGAGGCCCCGCGGTCAAGCGAAGGAACCGCAGAATCATGCGGTTTCATCTGGCGTGCTCAGTGCTCCTCACCGCCTTTGTCACCGATTTGGACACCATATTGCCGATCCTGCCCGGAACTGCGGCTCCAGGATGCGCCGGACGCTCAGGGCGCCGGCGGCTCCGCCCGGCCCGGGCGGGCGGAGCACGTGTTCCGGGCCGGGCCGACGTCGTAGGCTGCGGGCATGGCATTCACCCTTCCTGACGACCTGGCCCCCGAGCTCTACCCGCTGGCCTGGCTGGCCGGCACCTGGCGCGGCTACGGCATCCTCACCTACGGCGAGACCGTGCCCGAGCAGGCCGTCTACCAGGAGATGACCTTCGACCACGACGGCGGCCCCTACCTGCGTCAGACCACCACCATCTGGACGGTCGACGCCACCCGCTCCAAGAACCTCGACTTCGAGATGCCCGGCCTCCAGGGCGCCTCCCTCCTGGCCCCTGCCCAGATCTGGTCCACCGAGACCACCTACTGGCGGCCCGTCGGCCAGGAGCAGCCCGATGGCGCCGGCGAGACCGCTGGCGACGCTGACGCCTCCACCGCCGATGCCGGTTCCGGCGCGGGTGAGCCCGGTGGGGCTTCCACCGACAACACCGACGGACGTTCCGGTGTCCCCCTTACCCCCGTCACCCGGCTCGAGCTCGTCTCGGCCGACCCCGCCGGCCACGTCGCCGTCTGGGAGGGCTGGATCCAGGGGCCGCGCGCCCAGGTCGGCACCCAGGCCGTGGGCCGGGCCCGCACTGCCGTCCCCGTGGAGGAGATGACCCGCATGTTCGGGCTCGTGGGCGGTGACCTCATGTGGACCCAGGACATGGCGGCCTTCGGTCAGAGCGAGGTGACCACCTACGCCTCCGGCCGCCTCGGCCGCGTCGATGACTTAGATGCCCCCGCGGCCCAGCCCGGCTCCGCCCTCGAGCCGGCCGAGGAGGCCTCCGAGCCTTCCGCCGTCAAGCCCTCCGCCGCTAAGCCCTCCGCCGCCGACACCGAGCCGACCGCCTGATGCTTACCTCCCCGCTGCTGACCCGACCTGGCGCCGTCGCCACCGCCCCGGGCGACCCCGACGAGCCCGTCCCCTCCCACTTCGGCGACCCCGTCCGCGAGCAGGCCGCCCTGGCCGATGGACGGGCCGCCTGCGCCCTGGCGCGCGACGTCGTCGCCGTCACCGGGCCGGACCGCCTGAGCTGGCTGACCACCCTGTCCAGCCAGGTCCTCGCCGCCCTGGAACCCGGCGACGGCGGCGCGGAGGCGTTGCTCCTCGACGCCCAGGGGCACATCACCCACGCGCTCGCGGCTCTCGACGACGGCCGCACGCTCTGGCTCGTCACCGAGGCCGGCAGCGGCGCAGAACTCGCAACCTTCCTGGACTCCATGCGCTTCATGCTGCGCGTCGAGGTGACCGAGCGGCCCGACGTCACAGCGCTGGGTGCCCTGGGGGAGGGACTCGACGCCTTGGCGCAGGCGGCGCGCGGCACCGCGCCGGACCCCTCCGACTCACCGGATGCGCAGGCCGACGCCGTCGGCGCCGTTGAGGCTACTGACGCCGCCGAGGCGACCAGCACCGGGACGACCGCCGAGGCGCAGGGCTCGCTCATCGGCCTGTGGCGCGACCCGTGGCCGGGCGTCGTCGAGGGCGGCACGAGCTACGACGTCGGACTGGATCGGCCGCATCCCGGCGAGGGCTACCGGGCCGGCTTCGTCCTGGTGCCCGTCCGCAGCGTGGACGCCGTGGCGAGAAGCTTCCTCGCCGCCGAGCCGAGCCATCGCCTGGCCGGCGCCCTGGCCTGGGAGGCGCTGCGCATCGAGGCGGGCCGCCCACGCTGCGCCCGCGAGGCAGACGCCCGTGCGATCCCGCACGAGCTGGACTGGCTGCGCACGGCCGTGCACCTGACGAAGGGCTGCTACCCGGGCCAGGAGACGATCGCGCGCACTCTCAACCTGGGGCGGCCGCCGCGCCGCCTGACGGTGCTCCAGCTCGACGGGCTCGGCGGCGACCTGCCCCAGCCCGGCGCGAGCGTGCGCATGGGGGAGCGGGCCGTGGGCACCGTGACCTCCGTGGCCCGCCACCACGAGCTCGGCCCCATCGCCCTGGCCCTGCTGCGCCGCGCGGTGCCCGCGGGCGAGCAGCTGACGGTGGAGATCACCGAGGTCGATGAGGCCACCGGCGAGACGGCCACCGTCGGTCGGGTCGACGCCGCCCAGGAGCCGCTGGTCTCGCCCGAGGGACGTGCCCAGGCCAGTCCCGCCGAGCGCCCCGGCGCCGGGCTGCGCAAGGGCCTGCGGCTCTGACCGGCTCGTGACCGTGTGACCGGTCCCGGACGTTCCGGAGCCGGGCCGACTGCTGTCGACATGGTGGGCGTGGCGCCGTGCCCCGGCCCGGAGACGGTCCGGGGAAGGTGCCGCCCGTGGTACCCGTGTCACCCGTGGCAGCCGGGCGGCTCGCCGTCGGCCAGCAGCCGGCCGGTGCGTGAGGCGTCAACTGTTCTCGCTGGGCGTGGCCGCATCACTGGGCTCGGGCCTCACCGGCCGGTAGCCTGGTGCGCGTGAGCGTCCTTCTTCAAGTTGCCATCTTTCTCGCTGCGGCCGTCAGGTGGACCTGGCTCGCGGCCCAGGTGGTCGCGATCCTCATGGGTGTCTGGGCGCTGGTCGACTCGTTGTTGCGCCCGGCGCAGTACTACGCGGCGGCCGGTAAGAACACCAAGCGGTTCTGGAACGTGGTCACCGCCGTTGGAGCAGTGGTCGTAGGCGTCCTCGGGGCCGCCTCGATGCTCGGCCTGCTGGGTGTGGTGGCCAGTGCCGTCTACCTGGTGGATGTGCGCCCCGCCTTGCAGGCGCTGGCGCCGGTGCGGGTGCGTTCCTCGATCCGGATCCCGGGGCGGGCCTCGCAGCGTCGCCCGG
>CAUVMS010000103.1:0-9641 GCA_963552815.1 uncultured Actinomyces sp.
CCTGGCGCCGAGCCCACCCTCGCCCCCGCAGCCTCACCGACCCCGGAGTCGGCGGCGTCCTGCGCGGAGCCGGCGGCCCGCGCCGCCTTCATGAGGTGGGAGACCACCTCCGGGTCGATGACAACCCCGCCGCCCACGACGACGTCGAGCGAGTGCAGGAAGTCCGCGACCCGCCCCACGCGCTCCTTGAGCAGGTAGCCCACGGCGCCGCCCGAGCCGCTGGGTCCGCCCATCCCGCCGGCCCCGGCCGGCGACTCGGTCTCCTCAAGCAGGTCCTGCACGTAGGGCCCGGCCACGTAGGCGCTCAGTACCACCACCGGCAGCCCCGGGTGGGCCCGGCGCAGGTCGATCGCGGCGCGCAGCCCGTCATCCGTGCCGGTCGGCGGCATCCGTACGTCGGTGACGACGACGTCGGGCAGCTCCCCGGCCGCGGCCAGGCGCTCGACCTCCGTGCGCAGGGCATCGGCGTCGGCCACCTGCGCCACGACCTCGTGCCCGGCGGTGGTCAGCAGCCCGGCCAACCCCTCGCGCAGGAGGGCGGCGTCGTCGGCGAGCAGGATCCTCATGGGCACATCCTGCCTCAGTCGGATGGGCGGATGCTGGCTGTGGCCACCGGAACTTCCCGCACCCCAGATGCCGTCGGGATCACCGGGGCAGCGAGGCTGCCGGCTCACCCATCTGCTCGTCCTCCTGGCCGTCCGTACCCCACGGCGGCGTCAGCGGCGCCGTGATCGTCAGACGTGTTCCGCCGCCGCCCGGGGAGCTGACCTCCAGCCGTCCCCCGATGGACTCCACCCGCTGAGCCATGCCGCGCAGACCGGTGGCGTTCTCGCGCTCGGGGTCGGCCCCACCGCGCCCGTCGTCGGTCACGACGGTGCTCAGCCCCGTGCCCGTGCAGCGCAGCGTGATCGTCGCGCGCTCGGCTCGGGCGTGCTTGGCGGCGTTTGTCAGCGCCTCAGCCACCGCGAAGTAGACGACTGTTGCCACAGGCTGAGAGATCCGGGCCAGGTCCGCCTCCTCGGCATTGACGACGACGCTGGTCGGCAGTGGTGCCCGGCCTGTCAGGTCCTTCAGGGCCGGCGCCAGGCCGCGTTCGGACAGGACCGCCGGGCGGATACCGCGCACCGTCTCGCGCAGGTCCCGCAGGGCCGCCTCGGCGCGGTCCTGCGCCGTGTCGATCCCCTTCAGCAGCGCGGTCCGGGAGGCGGTGGTGGTGCTGTCATCGGGCAGGGACTCGGCGGCCAGGCGCAGCCCGCCCAGGCTCATGGTGAGGGCGACGAGGTCCTGCTGGGTGCCGTCGTGCAGATCCCGCTCGATACGGGTGCGCTCGGCCTCGAAGGCATCCATGAGGGTGGCGCGGCTGGCCGTGAGGTGGCCGACCTCGGCGGTCAGCTGCTCCAGGCGCTGCTTCTTGCGCTCACCCGACAGCGCCTCCACCAGCAGCAGCCGCAACGTTCCGAAACCCAGGAGCACCCCGGCGGCTAGGACCAGACCTATCAGTCCGGCCGGCACCAGCAGCCAGGCCTGCTCCGGGCCGGTCACCGGCATCTCCAGACTGAACAGCTGAACCTTGAGGGGGTCCTCCGGGGAGGCCAGGAAGGGCTCTATGACGCTACAGATCGCCGCGGTACCGATGGGCCCACTGATGAAAAACGACGCCGTGCTCAGCGCCAGGCCCCCCAGGCACAGGGGCAGGTCCTGCCGCCAGAACTCCACGTGGGCGGGGCGCGCCAGCAGCCACGGGCTCTTGCGCTCCCCCTCCTTGCGGCCGGAGGGGGCATCCGCGCCCAGTCTGCGCGCAATGATGCGCTCCAGCGCCGCCCCCAGGGGGACCGACAGGTGGAACATCAAGGTGGCTGGGAGGAGGAATAAGACCTTCGGCATCCACAGCACGGCGTGCAGGAGCTCCCACCCGATGATGCGGGGCCACAGGCTACGCCGGCTGTACCAGGCGGGGCGGTGATCGGTAGGCGGGACGCTGGTGGGCATCGAGGTCATGTCGACGACGCTAACGGGATGACGCTCGGGGTGCACTCGTGCTGGCTCCCGTGTGGGGGCTGTACAGGGCGGCAAGGTGGTGCTGGCACCCCCGAGGTAGTGCTCACACGACCAGGGGTGAGGTAGGGCTAGCCGGATTCGAAGACGGGGGTGAGCACCAGTGCGATGGCGGCCCGTGGAGAGTGAACTGGTGCACATGAGCCTCGACCCGTTCCTTCCACGCCATGCAGCCGCTGCCTGCGACACCTCCGGCCCCACCTCCTCAGGACCGGCCCGCACGCCCACCCGCGTCCAGGCCTCCGCCGGAACCGAGGTGCTCGGGCCGGGAACCGACGAGCCGGTGCTGCCGGCGGACTCCGATGAGGTACGTGTCCACGAACGACATCGGGGCTATACGCGCTGGTACGTGGCGGTGGGCGCCGAAGCCGTGGCGCTGGCGCTGCTGATCGTCGTCGTCGGGCAACAGCTGACGCCGGTCCTGGGAGCCACCGCGCCAGACGGTATAGCGGAGAGCTTGGCGCACGACCTGGGGCCGGGTGCGCGCGAGCTGCTCGCCAGGATGAGCGGCGCCGAGGTGCGGGCCTGGCTGCCGTCGGTCCTGGCCGCACTGTTCACCATCATGGGACCCTGGCTGAGGAGGTCGGCTGTGCGGTGGGGACTGGACTCCCTAGCGGGAAGCCGAACGGTATCCGTCCTCACCTGGCTCGTCGTTACGGTCGCAGGGATGTGGGGGCTGTCATGATCCGTCGCCAGGGGCACCCCACCGCAGACGGCACCGAGCCGGGCGCCTTCTGCGGAGCCCAACAGAAAGTCGGCCCGGCTACGCGAGAAATGCCGGTCTCGGCACCTCCGATGACGCCGCCGACGCAGGTGCCGCCGGCCATCGAGGTAGCCGGACTCACCCGCGTCTTCCCCGTCCAAGGCCGCCGCAACGCCGACGTCACCGCGCTTAACGGCGTCAACCTCGTCCTGCCCGTCGGCAGCTTCACCGCCCTGGTCGGTGCCTCCGGCTGCGGCAAGTCAACCCTCCTGCAGTGCATCGCCGGGCTCGACGCCCCCACCGCCGGCATCGTCCAGCTCCTCGGCACCCGGACGAGCTCGCTGCGCCCCCGGCCTGCTGCCCGCTTCCGGGCCCGGCACGTCGGCTTCGTCTTCCAGGACGACAACCTCGTCACCTCCCTGTCCGCGCGCGACAACGTCGCCCTGCCCGGTCGCCTACGCCGTAGACCCCTGAGCCGCAGTGCCGTCGACGAGGCCCTTGAGCGTGTGGGTCTGAGCGACCAGGCCCGCCATCTGCCTCACCAGATGAGCGGTGGCGAGCGGCAGCGCGTCGCCATCGCCCGCGTCCTGGCCTCCCGCCCCGATATCGTCTTCGCCGATGAGCCCACGGCCGCCCTCGACGTCGCAGCCGCCGCGACCGTCCTCGACTGGCTCGCCGAGCTCGCCGGAGGCCCCGGTGCTGTGCCTGGCGCCGTGCCCGCAGCTCCTGCCCCGAAGTCGGCCACCGTCCTCATGGTGACGCACGACGCCGCAGCCGCCGCCCGGGCCCAGCACGTCCTCGTCATGGATGCCGGTCGTCTCGTCGCCGCCCTACCCGGAGGCGACCCCGCCGCCGTCTCCGACGCCGTCCTGTCCGCCCGCGGTGCCGGAGGCCCCCGATGATCCGCCTGCTCCTGTCCGACCTGCGCCACCACGCCGGCTCCTGGGCGTGGACCGCCGTCGTCGCCGTCGTCGCGGCGGCCTCCATCGCCGGTCAGTTCAGGGTCGTCCACGGAATCAAGGCCTCCGCCAAGACCCTCGGCGGTGTTGATATGGAGAGCGTCAATGTGCTTACCGGAATCATCATCGGCACGGTGTTCATCTCAGCCATGACCGTCTTGTCCTCCACCAGCAACCTGGCGGTCTCCCAGCGAGAGCGCGACCACGGGCTGTGGAAGGCCCTGGGCATGAGCCCGACCAGGGTCCGCCTGATCATCCAGGGCCAGCTCCTCGTCCTGGGGCTGCTCGCCTCCCTCGCCGCGGTGCCGCTGAGCCTGCCGATCGGCCGGTTCATGATGCACCGGCTCGTCTCCGACGGCATCTCCCTGCCCGGCGCCGTACCCCAGTGGGATCCCGCCGACCTCATCTGGACCGCGATCATCAGCGCCGGCACCCTCGTCATGGGAGGTCGGGGCGCCGCCAAACGGGCCTCGCGCACCCCGGAGGCCCTGCTGCTGCGCGGGACCGGCGGGCAGCGAACGCAGCGGGACAAGGGCCGTGCCTCCCGGGGCGTCCTGCGACTGTTCTGGGCCGTCCTCGCTGCATCCGGGTGGGTCACGGCGCTCCTCACCATCCGCAACGGGGCGAATCAGGAGGACATCTTCATGGCGATCTTCAACGGCGCCCTGAGCGGGCTGATCCTCGTGTGCATCCTGTGCAGCTGGCTCAGTCCGGTGCTGGAGCGTCTGCTCGCCGCCCTGATCCCGAGTCCCGGCGTCGCCTGGCACGTCGCCGGACGCACCTGCGCCCTGGAGACGCGCCGCTCGGCGGCCACCGTCCTGCCCTTCGTGGTGACGATCGGGCTGGTCGCCATCGCCTTCGGTCCGGCGTCGGTCTCTCCCGACGTGAGCGTCGGGGCATTCTCCTCCGTGTTCGGGCTGCCCTTCCTCGTGTCCTGGACCGGGGGTGTGGCCGTCATCGCCATGAGCGCGGGCCGACGTCGTCGTGACGCCGCCCTCCTGCGTGCCGCCGGCGCCATGGAGCACGACGTCCTGGCCATCGAGGTCCTTGAGGGATTTCTCCACGCCGCCGCTGCGACCGTCCTCGGCCTGCTCGTCACCCTGGCCACGGCCGTCCTCCTGTCCGAGGCTCTGCACCGGTCACTGGCCAGCATTCTGACGGACTTCCCCTGGACGACGCTGGGCCTCGTGTGTGCGGCGACCCTGGCGACCACCTGCCTGGCCGTCGTCGTCTCGGCTCGAGCCGGAGCGCTCGCGGGCGAGCAGAGCCTGGGGCAGGTCCTGCGTGCCCGCGACTGATGCGCCGACCTGTCTGTGCGGAACGTCCCCGTCAACAGACGGGGCAGCACCGAGCCGGGCTCTTTTCGCGTAGCCCGACAGAAATTCCGTAGGGCTACGCGAGAAATGCCCGGCTCGGCGCCGTTGGTCCCGTCGACGCACCGGCCCGGCTCGACGCCGATGGCGCCGCTGACGCACCGGTTGGGCCGGGCGCGAAAGGGGCTGACGCCGTATCCTCCTGCGGGGCTAGGTTGCCTGCACCGAGCGCATCGAAGGAGAACTCATGGCCACTGACTCCGCCCCCACCATCACTCTCAACAACGGCGTCGACATCCCCCAGATCGGCTACGGCGTCTTCCAGACCCCGCCGGATGAGACTGAGCGGGCCGTGCTCGAGGCCTTCGAGGTCGGCTACCGCCACGTCGACACCGCCCAGGCCTACCGCAACGAGGAGGGTGTGGGCGCCGCCGTCGCCGCCTCTGGGCTGCCCCGCGAGAATGTCTTCCTGACCACCAAGGTGTGGATCTCCAACGCCGGGGACGAGCGTGCCGCCCGCTCCATCGATGGCTCCCTGCGCCGCCTGGGCACCGACTACATCGACCTGCTTCTGGTCCACCAGCCCTTCGGCGACTACTACGGCACCTACCGCGCCATGGAGAAGGCCCTGGACGCTGGCAAGGTCCGCGCCATCGGCGTCTCCAACTTCTTCCCCGACCGGTTCGTGGACCTGGCGCAGCACGTCGAGGTGCCCCCGGCCGTCAACCAGATGGAGACCCACGTCTTCAACGAGCAGGCCGACAACCGCATCTGGTACGCCAAGTACGGCACCGCCCTGGAGTCATGGGGGCCGCTGGCCCAGGGCCGCAACAACATCTTCACCCACCCGGTGCTCACCGCCGCCGGCGAGAAGTACGGCAAGTCCGCCGCCCAGGTGGCCCTGCGCTACCTCATCCAGCTCGACGTCATCGTTATCCCCAAGACGGTCCACCGCGAGCGCATGGTCACCAACCTCGACGTCACCGACTTCCAGCTCGACGACGACGACATGCGGGCCATCGCCGCCCTCGACGAGGGGCGGGGCGTCGTCGACCACTACGACCCCGAGCTCCAGGAGCGCCTCGCCGCCTACACGATCGAGGAGGACTGACCCTCCCGGCCTCCCCTGACTGCTCCCGGCCACCAGTGGGGGCATTCCGCGCGGCCGGGTGCAACTGAGACCGGGCGGGGACACTCGACGCCGTCGGGGACAGGAATTCTGTTCCCGTACGCGTGAGATGCCCCCGCCCGTGTGGAATGTCCCCCTCCGCGCAGGATGCCCCCGTTGGCGCGTGGGCAGGAGCGAGCGCGCGGGCAGGTGCGGCTCAGAGCCGGCGCGAGAACCGGGACTCGGTCTTCTCGGAGGTGCCCACGTACTCCAGCCAGCGCTCGTAGTGGTCGAGCACGTCGTGGGCCACCTGGTCGGAGTTCCAGTCGACGACGTCGTAGCCCTGGCCGCCGCTGTGCGGGCGCACCTCGAGGCGCACCGTGAGGTCGTCGGCCTCGTGGACGGCGAACCCGTAGGCGGGCACGGGCGTGACCACCATGCGCACCACGTAGCGGAAGGAGTCGATGGAGCTGGACTGCTCCTCGCCACTCTCCGTCGTGGCCGGGTCGGAGGAGACGACCAGGCTGGCCCGGCCCAGGAAGGTGCGCTCGTCGTCGGGGTCCTGCGCCTCGGGGCCCTCGACGAAGACCTCGGCGGAGACGTTCTCCTTGCGCAGCTCGGTGGCCACGGCCTCCAGGGCCGGCACGATGCGCCGCTCCATGGCGTGGCTGGCCTCGTCGGGGGACACGGAGTTGAGGGTGTGGGCCAGGCGCTCGCGCCACGGCGTCTGCTCCAGGCCGGCGGCCGATCCGTTGAAGCCCAGGGCGCGGTTGCGGTTGGCGATGGATAGGGCCTGGTTGTAGGTGTCCTCGGTGCTCAGGGACCGCCACAGCGTGTACATGATGAGGATGAGTACCCCGGAGAAGGGCAGCGCCATGACGATCGTGGCCTGCTGGAGGATCGGGATACCGCCGGCCACGAGCATCGCGATGGTCAGGATGCCGGTCAGGGCGGCCCAGAAGATCCGCAGCCAGGCGGCGGCGTCCTGCCGTGCCGAGTGGATGCGGCTGGAGAGATTGGCCATGACCAGGGCCCCGGAGTCGGCGCTGGTGACGTAGAACAGGACGCCGATGAACAGGGCCAGGGCGATGAGGATCTTCTGCCCCGGCAGGTGCTCCAGCATCCAGTACAGGCCCTGCTCGGGCTGGCTCAGGGTGATGTCGCGGAACTCGCCGTTGCCGCGGATGACCAGGTCGAGGGCGTGGTTGCCGAAGATGGCCACCCACATGAGGATGTAGCAGAAGGGCAGCAGGAGGCTGCCGAGCACGAACTGGCGGATGGTGCGGCCGCGCGAGATACGAGCCAGGAACATGCCCACGAAGGCCGCCCAGGCGATCCACCAGGCCCAGAAGAACAGGGTCCAGGCGTTGAGCCACTCATCGGGCCGGTTGTAGGCGTAGGTCTCCAGCGTCAGCATCGGGAAGCGGGTGAAGAAGTCGCCGATGGAGCCCACGAGCGCGTCAATGAGGAAGGCGGCGTTTCCGGTGATGAGCACCCACAGGGCCAGGCCGATGGCCAGCAGCACGTTGATGGTGGACAGGACGCGCACGCCGCGGTCGACGCCGGAGACGGCTGAGACGGTCGCCATGATGACGGCCAGGGCGGTCAGCCCGATCTGGGTGGGGAAGCCTTGCGGCAGCCCGAACAGGATGTTGAGGGCCACGTTGAGCTGGACGACGCCGACCCCCAGCGAGGCCGCGATGCCGAAGACCCCGCCGACGAGGGCCGCGGAGTCAACGATGTCGCCGATGACGCCCTCGGCGTGCCGGCCCAGCAGCGGACGCAGGGTGGAGCGCAGGGTGAGCGTGTCGCGGCGTCGGTAGGCGAAGTAGGCCATGGACAGGCCCACCAGCGCGTACAGGCCCCAGCCGGAGATGCCGTAGTGGAACAGGGACAGGACGATCGCGTCGCGGGCGGCCTGGACGGTCTGGCCGTCCCCGGTGGGCGGGTGCATGTACTGGTCGACCGGCTCGGCGACGGCGAAGAACAGGATCTCGGTGCCGATGCCGGCCGCGAAGAGCATGGCCGTCCAGGAGAAGGTGGAGAAGTCCGGCGTCGAGTTGTCCGGGCCCAGGCGCACCCGGCCGAACCGGGAGAAGGCCAGGGCCAGGATGAAGACGAGTGCGGCCGTGATGAGGAGGATGTAGAAGGACCCGAACCAGCGGCTCGTCCAGGTCACAGCCGCTCCGAAGGCGTCGTTGACGATCTGGGGGGCGAAGATCGCGGCCAGGGCGACGACGGTGATGATGGCGGCTGAGACGAAGAAGACCGTCGGGTTGAGAGCCTGCTTGCCGGGCGGGGTGTCGGGCTGAGTCCCGACCGGCGCCTCGGGCTGAGCGTTGGACAGGGAATCGGGCTGAGCCTCGGCCTGCGCCTCGGGTGGTGGGGTGCGCTCAGAGGGATGAGGGGCGCGGTCTGAGAGCTCATCTACTGCGGACTTGCTCTGCTCTCTCGTTTCGGGGGACCGGCTCACCGACCTGCTCCGTTCTTCATGGGGACTCGTTGGAGTGCTGGGCTTGGGGATATGAGGGAGAACCGCCAAGATACCGGGGACAAGATATCGGGGTACCTGCGGGTCAGGTACCGGCCCGGGCCTGGGCGACTTGTGTGGAGCCTATAACGGAGACGATGTATCCGTTATGTACTCCTTCTGACACCGGCCGGCGACGTCAGGGCCGTGAGAGTGAGTTCTCGGTGCGTGAGGTCCGACCGCATCCGGTGAGCTGGGGTGGTGCCGATCAAGCGGAGCTGGACGAGATCGGGGTGAGAGCGGTTGCGCCGTCGCTCCCCTCCTGGTCTGTCATCCTTGGGGCTGTGACGCCTTCACCTTCCGCGCAGCCGCCGGTCCCTGTCAGCCCTGCCGACGTCGGTGCGGGCCGGGTCGCGGCAGGCGCTGCCGGCGCCGTGGGCCGAGTAGCCGACCGTGTTCTGGACACCGCGATGGCCCGGGCCCTGGAGCTGGCCCGCTCGGCGGGCGAGGCGGGGGAGGTGCCGGTGGGCGCCGTCGTCCTCTCGCCGCAGGGAGCCGTCCTGGCCGAGGCCGCCAACGCCCGCCAGGCCGAGCACGACCCGACGGCGCACGCCGAGATCCGCGCCCTGCGCGCAGCCGGCGCTGCCCTGGGCGACTCCCACCTGGACGGCTGCACCCTCGTGGTCACCCTTGAGCCGTGCACCATGTGCGCCGGCGCCATCGTCCTGGCCCGGGTGGCCCGGCTGGTCCTGGGGGCCTGGGAGCCTCGGACCGGCGCCTGCGGCTCGGTGCGCGACGTCGTGCGCGACGCCCGCGCCAACCACCAGGTCGAGGTGCACGCCGGCCTACGCGCCCAGGAGTCCCAGGCCCTTCTGACCGCCTTCTTCGCCGACCGCCGCTGAGGGCCGACGTCGGTCGTGACTGATACCGCAGGACGCCGCGTTGGGGCGCGGGCCGTCGTCCGTGTACTCTCATGAGCGAGGTAGCGTGTCCGAGCGGCCGAAGGTGCAGATCTCGAAAGTCTGTGTGGTTC
>CAUVMS010000104.1:0-9624 GCA_963552815.1 uncultured Actinomyces sp.
CAGCCGCTCGCGCAGGGCAGCGCCCTTGGCGTGGGCGACCTCGCCCAGGTCCTTCTGGAAGGCGCGCATGGCGGTGGCCAGGCGGGTGGCCTCCTCGCCCTCTCCGGAGGCCAGGATCCGCGCCGCGAGCAGTCCGGCATTGCGGGCGCCCCCGATGGAGACAGTGGCCACCGGCACCCCTGCGGGCATCTGCACGATGGAGAGCAGAGAGTCCATACCGTCGAGGTACTTCAGCGGCACCGGCACCCCGATCACCGGCAGCTCGGTGACGGCCGCCAGCATCCCGGGCAGGTGCGCCGCTCCCCCGGCGCCGGCAATGATGACCCGCAGTCCCCGCTCGGCGGCGGCGCGCCCGTAGTCGATCATCTCAGTGGGCATGCGGTGGGCCGAGACGACATCGGCCTCGTAGCCCACGCCGAACTCGTCAAGCACCTCGGCGGCGGCACCCATGACCGGCCAGTCCGAGTCCGAGCCCATGACGATGCCGACCACCGGCCGGGCCTTGCTCACCGTCGTTCCACTGACCTCGCTCATGCGCCTTCTCCTGTCTGTCTGTGCTACTTGCCGTGTGATCGTGCTCGGTTCAGGCGTCCCCGCGCAGGATGGCGACGACCTCGCGCGCCTGCTCGACGACGTCGGCGACCGCCTGGTCCGACCCGACCGTCATGTTGACGTGCCCGAGCTTGCGCCCGGGGCGCCACTGCTTGCCGTAGAGGTGGATCCGGGCGTCGGGCTGGGCGGCCATGGCCCGGGACAGGGCATCGGCACCCGGCTCACGCTGGCCGCCGATGAGGTTGACCATGACGGTGGTGGGCGCGGTCGCCTCGGTGGCACCCAGCGGCAGGTCGAGCACCGCCCGCAGGTGCTGGGCGAACTGGCTGGTGACCGCCCCGTCCTGGGTCCAGTGCCCGGAGTTGTGAGGGCGCATCGCCAGCTCGTTGACGTACAGGCGCGTGGGCTCCCCGAAGGTCTCGACGGCGAAGAGCTCGACGGCGAGCACCCCGGTCACCCCGATGCGCTCCGCCACCGCCCGGCCGATGAGCTCAGCCTCCTCGGCGGAGGCGGAGTCGAGGCCGGGCGCCGGGGCCAGGACCTCAGCGCACATGCCGTCCTCCTGGACCGTCTGCGCCACCGGCCACACCGCGATCCGCCCGCTGGGGCTACGTGCCAGAAGGACAGCCAGCTCGCGGGTGAAGGGGATGGCCCGCTCCACCAGGAGGCTGGTGACCGCCGCGCCGCCGAGGCTGCCTCCTCCACCGGTCCCCTGACCGTCGCTCTGACCGGCGCGGGCACGAGCCACCGAGGCGAGCCACTCGGCGGCCTCCCCCTGGCGCAGGGACTCGGCGCTGCGCACGAGTAGGACCCCGTGGCCGTCGTAGCCGCCGCGCGGCGTCTTGAGCACCACGGGCCAGCCGTGCTCGGCGGCGAAGGCCTCGACGGCGTCGGTCATCTCCTGGGCGGTCTCCTGCTGCGGTCCACCGACCTCCACCCAGGCGGGCTGCGGGAGTCCGGCCTCGCTCATGGCCCGGCGCATGGCCAGCTTGTCGCGAGCCAGCTCCAGGGCCTGCGGCACCGGCTGGACGCTGACGCCCTCATCCTGGAGACACTCCAGAAGGCGTGAGTCCTGATGCTCGTGCTCGAAGGTGAGAACCGCCGCCGGCCTCCCACCGGGCCCCTGAGTGCCGTTACCGGTGGCGACGGCGCGCACGGCCGCCTCGTCGTCGGCCGCGCCGACGGGAGCGTCGGCAACCACCTGGCCGGTGGAGCCGTCAGCGGCCTCCACCAGGGCCCTCAGGTGGATACCCAGGGCGCTGGCCTCCTCCTGCATCATGCGGGCCAGCTGCCCGCCTCCGATCACGGCAACAATGGGTGCGCTCACGACACCAAGGCTACCGCTCGCTGCCCGCCCCCACCGCAGGCGGGGCGCGAGACCGTAGGGTGGAGGTCGTGACGCCACCCGCCGCAGACTCCTCCCCCACCCAGCAGGTCCCATCCTCGCGTACCGCTCCTCCATCATCTCCACCGACGGAGCACGGCCCGACCTCGCGTCTGCCCCGCACGTTGCAGGTCCTGGTCGTCTGGGCGGCGGCGACCACCCTGACCTTCCTCATCCTGCGGCTGGGGGCCCAGGACACGCCCGCCACCCCGTGGGGCGGTGCCGCTCCGTCCTGGGAGGAGCACCTGCGCTTCTGGGATGCCGGCTGGTACAACCGGATCATCGAGGAGGGCTACCCCGCCCGGCTGCCGGTCGGCGCCGACGGGCGGGTGGTGCAGAACACCTGGGCCTTCATGCCGCTGCTGAGCGGCCTGGCCTCCCTGCTGACCTGGACCGGCTGGTCCTTCTACGTACGCGCAGCGATCGTGTCGATCCTGGCCTCGGCGGGGGCGGCGGTTGTCATGGACCGCTGGCTCTCGCCGCTGGCGGGGCGGCGGGTCTCCTTGTGGGCGGTGGCCTTGGTCTGGTCCTCACCGTGCGCGGCCGTCCTCCAGGTCCCCTACGCCGAGTCCCTGGGGCTGGTGCTGGTGGGGCTGGTGCTGTGGCCGGCGAGCCGAGGCCGGGCGCTCACGGCTATCCCCTTCGCGGTGGCCGCCTGCTTCGCCCGCCCCATCGGCGTCCCCCTGGGGGCGGCGCTGGGGCTGTGGTGGGCCTACGAGGTGGCCTGCGCCCGAGGCTGGCTCCCATCCGCCTGGTTCCAACGTCTCCTGCCGGGGCACGGTCCCCAGAGTCCGGGCGGGCGCTGGCAGCTGCTGGTCCTGGCGCTGACCACCTGCGCCGCCGCCCTGACCTGGCCTGCGATCGCCTGGCTGGCCACGGGCCGCCAGGACGCCTACACCGCCACCGAGACCTCCTGGCGCGGCGCCGACCTGGCGCCCTTCGCCCCGTGGCTGACCCGCCTGGGCGACTGGGTGGGCCCCCACCTGGGACTGGCCCTGCTCGCCGTCATGCTGGTCGCCGCGGGTCTGCTGCTGAGTGCCCCGAGCCTGCGCGCCCTGGGCCCCGCGGCCTGGTTCTGGTGCCTGGGATACCTGCTCTACCTGCTGGCCTTCTTCGACCCGACGACGTCGGTGCTCCGGCTCCTGCTGCCCCTGGCCCCGGCCGGCTGGGCGCTGGCCGCCGTGGCGGGCACCACCCGTCGGCGACTGGCGCTGCTGGCGACCTGCGTCGTCGGACAGCTCGTGTGGGTCTCCTGGGTGTGGGACTTCGGTAGCGTCAGTATCCATTGGGTGCCGTGACCGGGCTCGGCTTGCGCCATCGGACTGCAACCGGCATAGGATGCCGATCATGACGCGTTCGCCCGGTAATTCCTTGACCCAGCGGCTCATCGCCCTGATCAAGGAGTTCATGCAGTTCGGCATGGTGGGCGCTGCGGCCTACGTGATTGACGTCAGCCTGTTCAACCTGGTCCAGCACGGACCCACCGGTTTTCTCTCCGGGCACCCCAACTCCGCCCAGCTCCTGGCATCGGCGATCGCTACCGTCTTCTCCTGGCTGGCGAACCGTTACTGGACCTATCGGGGCCGCACCCAGAAGAACGTGGCCCGCGAGGCCTCGCTGTTCATCACCGCCAACCTGGGCGGTATCGCCATCACTCAGTTCTGTCTGCTCTTCACCCACCACGTGCTGGGGCTGACCTCACCGCTGGCGGACAATATCGCGGCCTACATCGTCGGCTTCGGACTGGGGACCGCGTTCCGCTTCATCTTCTACCACTACATCGTCTTCACCGGGCACAAGAACCGCGGCGCCGGCCACGACGCCGACAGCGGGGACCGCACCGGCGACGACGCCGAGTCCCGGGTCCCAGCCGCAGTTCGCCCCTGAGCACGCGAGCCGGCGGACGTCCCTGGACACCCACCAGCAGGGTGCCCGATTCCACAGCCCGGAGGGGACCACTCTCACGGCGTGACGACAGGGGTACCGCTTAGCCTTGCCCGGTGACTGCCCTGACCACCTTGGCCCCGGCACTGGATCTGCCCGCCACCCATTTCGCTTCCCTCCCCGCCGCCCCCGCCGTCCACGCCCCGATGCTCGGCCCCGAGTGGCTCGACGCCGCCAACCTCATCACGATGATCGTCAAATGGTTCGGTCCCTGGGCCATTGTCGGCGTCATGCTCGTCATCTTCGCCGAGACCGGTCTGCTCATCGGCTTCTTCCTGCCCGGCGACTCCCTGCTCTTCACCTTAGGGATGTTCGTGGGCACCGGCGCCGTCGGGGTGCACATCTGGGTGGCAGCGCCCCTCGTGTGGCTCGCCGCCATCGTCGGCAACCAGACCGGCTACCTCATCGGTCGCAAGGCGGGACCGGCGATCTTCAACCGGCCGGACTCCCGCCTCTTCAAGCAGGAGTACGTCGAGCGCACCTCGGACTTCTTCGAGCGCCACGGAGGCAAGGCCGTCACCCTGGCCCAGTTCGTGCCGATCGTGCGCACCTTCACCCCCGTCATCGCCGGCGTCGGGAAGATGAACTACCGCCACTTCATCACCTTCAACGTCCTGGGCGCCACCTTCTGGGCCTTCGGCATCACCTGGCTGGGCTACCTCCTGGGCTCCTTCGAGTGGATCCAGAAGAACATCGACTCCATGATCCTCGTGATCGTCTTCATCTCGGTCGCGCCGATGCTCATCTCCGCCATCTCGAACTTCATGAAGTCCCACCGTCAGAAGTCCTGACGCGTCTTCCTTTCCTCCTCCCCGTGGACGCGCCATAGGGGCAACCCTGCTCCAGGGATTCAGCCCTTCGGGCACCATGAGGTTGCATCGGTACGTGATGTGGACCGATGTGTCGCAGGCTGTGGCCTTCCTCGTGGTGCTCCACTGGTACGTGGGTGTACTCCACGAGGGTGGGGTCCTAATGGCGGACATTCGGGTCTACTCCACGAAGGTCCGGATCTCGTGCAGTATGCACAACCCCTGGCCAGTACATCCCCGCCCTCGTGCAGTAGCCGACCTGAAGGGGCCCCGGCCGGACACGACCCGCTGATCGAGCACCACCGGGAGCCGAGCGAGCACCACCAGGGGCCAGAAGTGGGCCAGGTGTCCCCCGGCCGGGGACATTCCGCGCGTACGGGTGCCGGACTCCTGTCCCCGAACGCGCAGACTGCACCCGACGGCGTCGAGTGTCCCCGGCCGCGTAAAAAAGCCTGCTGCGACGACGCCGACTCGACAAAGGAGCGGGTGCCTGGTGACTCCCCCGGCGGTCAGCGACCACGACGGGGAGTCGTCCGCGTCGGCCGGCTATCCGTTGGCAGCGGTGGCGGTGCACCAAAGATGCTCAGGGGATCCGTGCAGGCGCTATAGCCGGGTCAGAAGCGACGGCGTCGGCCCACGGAGACCAGCGCGCCTTGCGGCAGGACGTTGTTGGGGTCCAGGGACTTGGGGACGGCGTTGAGCAGGATGGAGAAGACGGCGGGCTTGCGCTGGGACAGCTCGATACGACCGCCGTCGGCCTCGACGAGGTCCTTGGCCAGCGCCAGGCCCACGCCGGTGGAGCCGTAACCGGATACGTGCCGCTCGAAGACGTGGGGAGCGATGTCCTCCGCCACGCCCTCGCCCTCGTCGGAAATATCGATGAAGACCGCGTGCCCGCCGTTGGCACTGCGTACGTTCACCGATGTCGTCCCGCCCCCGTAGCGCAGGGAGTTCTCGACGACGGTGGCCAGCACCTGGGCCAGAGAACCCGGCGTGGCCAGGACCGGTTGGCCGATCTCATCACGGAAGGTGATGATGCGCCCGGCCTGCTCGAAAGCCGGCTCCCACTCCTCGCGCTGCTGGGCGAAGATGTCCTTGAGGTGGAGGGCCTCAGTGGTTCCGCCTCCGGTCCGGCGCGAGACCTTGAGCAGGTCCTCGACGACGCCGGTGAGCCGCTCGACCTGCTCCAGGCAGGCATGGGCCTCGGCTCGCACCTCCTCCTCACCGGCGAGCAGCTCGATCTCCTCCAGGCGCAGGGAGAGGCTGGTCAGCGGCGTGCGCAGCTGGTGCGAGGCGTCGGAGGCGAACTGGCGCTCGGCGGCGATACGGCCGGCCACGCGCTCGGCCGAGCGCACCAGCTCGGCCTGGACCAGGTCGATCTCCTCGATCCCCGAGGAGCGCAGCCGCGGACGGACCTGACCGCTGCCGAGCTGCTCGGCCTCCGCCGCCAGATAGATGAGGGGCGCAGAGATGCGCCGGGACGCCCGGGAGGCGACGACGGAGGCCGCCGTCAGCGCGGTGACGGTGAGAACCAGGACTGTGAGGATGACCGTGCCGATGATGGTGACCCGGTTCCCACTCCCAGCGGCACGCAGCGCGCTGGCCATCCAGGCACCCCCCAGTGGCAGCCCCAGCAGGAGGATGGCCACGGACACCGCTGCCATCGTCATCGTCATGGCGTAGCGACGCACGACTGTCCTCCTTCAGACACGGTCAGTTGTCAGGGGCGGTCTCTCAGCGCACCAGCGTCCGGGAGACCGCCCCGGCCGGCGACTCAGCCGACAGCCAAGCGGTAACCGTCCTCCTGGGCCAGTAGGAGCGCGGGCTGCTCCTCGTCATCACCGAGCTTGCGGCGCAGCCACGTGGCATGCATCTGGAGGGTCTGGGGGCTGCCGGTGGGGTCCTCCCCCCAGACCTCCTTGAGGATGTCCTCACCGGAGGCGACGTCACCTCCGGCACGCACCAGAACACGCAGCAGCTCGAACTCGCGAGTCGTCAGCTGCAGCTCGCGCGAGCCGACGAAGGCCCGGTGGGCAGCGACATCGACCCTGATCTCACCGACGCTCAGCTCGTCCTCCGTCGCCTCACCCGAGGCGCGGCGCACCTGCGCCCGCACCCGGGCCAGCAGCTCGGCCAGGCGGAACGGCTTGGTGACGTAGTCGTCGGCCCCGGCATCCAGGCCGACGACGAGGTCGGAGTCCTCACTACGTGCGGTGAGCATGAGGATCGGAATGGTCAGCCCCTGGGCTCGCACCTGACGGGCGACGTCCAGGCCATCGATGTCTGGCAGTCCCAGGTCCAGCACGATGATGTCAGCAATCGAGATCTCCTCGAGAGCGCCTTTACCGGTGCCGTGAGTGAGGACCTCATAGCCCTCGCGCCCGAAGGCGCGGGCGAGGGGCTCGGAGATAGCGGGGTCGTCTTCGACGAGCAGAACAGTTGTCACATCCGCGATGTTAGGCGACGACGCAACGAGCCGCCATCGTCCCCAGGGTGGAGAAGAAATCAAGATGAGACCACAGGAGAAGCGATCGCCGGCACCCTCGACCCGGAGAGAGGCGGTTTTCTCGGGAGATACGGCAGCAAACCGAGACTCTGCCGTAACCCCCCGGTGACCAGACCATCCAAAAATAACGAGATGATAACGGACGCTTCAGGCCGCGCGAGCCGGGCTCAGGAGCGGGTCGGGGACACCCTCTCCAGGGACCAGGGCACGATCTGCCCCAGCCCCTTGGCCACGACCTCATGGCACTGTCCCACCCGGTAGCGCCCGGCCTGGGGCGAGTGAAGGATGGCCATGGCGGTGGACTCATCCAGGCGGATACTCCCGGGCTCGGCCGCGTCCACCAGCCGCGACGCCAGGTTGACGGTGGGGCCGAACACGTCCCCGGAGCGGGAGATGACCCTTCCCTCGACGAGGCTGGCGCGGACCCGGATGGCGTCGGGCCCCTTTTGCAGCTCATCGACCAGTGCGGTAACGACGTCGGCAGCGACCAGCAGATCGTCGGAGATGTACATGACGGCGTCGCCGATCGTCTTGACCACGCGGGCACCCCGCGAGGTGATGACGTCGCGGGCCGTGTTCTCGAAGTCCTCCAGCATGTGGGTCAGGGCGGCCTTGCTCATGCCCTGGGCGCGCTGGGTGAAGGAGACGATGTCGACGAACCCCAGTGAGCGGATGAGCGGATAGAGGTCCGGCCCTGTGTCCTCGCGGCCGCGGGAGGAGACCTCGGCGTCGGTCCGGCCCAGGATGGAGGCCATGTGCCGGCGCCACACGTAGGTCAGCTGGCGCGACAGAAGGTCCACGAGCTCGTCGATACGGTCCAGAGCGACCAGCCTCGCCGAGGTGTCGTCCAGGTCGAAGCGCTCGATGAGGTCGGTGACGAAGGTCTCCAGCTCCCACAGGACCAGGCGGTCCATCGTGTAGGACTGCGCTCGCAGCAGCTCAAGCACGCTGGCCGGGGCCAGAGCGGAGTCGCTGGTCTCGTCGAGCAGCGCCAGGGTGTCTTGAAGTGCGGCGACGTCCTGCTCAGTGAAGTGGACCGTGTCGGGCTTGACGTCGGCGAAGCCCATGGCGCGCCAGAACTTCTGCGCCATCTCCAGACTGGTTCCGGCCCGCTGGGCCACCTCGGTCATCGTGAGACTGGGAGCCCCTCCCAGCAGCAGGTGCTCGTGTTTCGCCAGGGTGGTCCGCTCCGCAGGGCCCGTCCCGACGGCGGTCTCACCTTCCACACGTCGGGCACCCGCGTGAGCCTCCTGCTGGGCGCCTTCCCGGACCCCGTGTGAGTCCAACGCGCGCCCCCTGCTCGCTTGACTGTCTAATATCACCCCGCCAGAGTAGCGCAGATCACAGGCTAATGCCCATCGGGCGGCTCTCCGCCCAGGACAGCAACCCGTCCACAGCTCTCATCCCTCCTCCGCAGGCTCAGCCTGCGACCCGCACCAACGTGACGTCGCCCGCGCGAACCTCGGTGTCACCCTCCTGATTGCGCAGCACCAGGGCGGGCGTGACATCGACGGCCAGGCCGCCGAGCTCGCCGTCTGGCGCCTGAACACTGACCTGCTGCCCCAGGGTGGTCAGCACTGCACGCAACTGGCGCCCGAGGATCCCGTCCCCGGCGTCGACGTCGCCGCAGGCCTCCTCCCACTGCCCCAGGCGTCGGACCAGCTGATGACCGATCGCAGTGAGGACGGCCTCTGTGAGAGCAGTGTGCGCAGGATCACCGTCCGCGTCAACCACACCGAGGGTGCGCAATGAACCCGCCCAGGCCACCGGCAGGTCGTCGGCCTCCTGCCCGACGTTGACACCGATGCCGAGAATGACCATCGGGGCCTCGTCGCGGCCAGCCGGAACCTCGTCGGGTGCGAGCCGCCCATCAGCACGGTTCTCGAAGGGCTCCGCGGTGACGAGCTCACTGAGGACTCCGGCGATCTTGCGGGTTCCGGCCCAGCCGGGCACCGCGGCGACCGCTGCCGGATCCTCGGGCACGGCGACGACGTCGTTGGGCCACTTGGTACCCAGCCTCCACGGCAGTCCCTCGGCGAGTGGCGCCAGGGCGTCGCGGACGGCCAGGCCCGCCAGCAGCGGCAGCCAGGCCAGGCGCTCGGAGGGCACGAGGGGCCGCAGAACCACCGAGACCAGGAGCGCGCCGTCGTCGGGAGTGACCCAGGCGCGGCCGGACCTTCCTCGGCCCGCCGTCTGCCTCAGTGCGCGCAGGGCCGACAGGTGCGGCCAGGAACCCGCGTCAGGCCCCGTGAGGGCCGCCCGCAGGTCGTCCTGGGTGGATCCGGTGACGGGGACGGTGACAAGACGTGAGAAGGGACTGGTGCCTGAGCTCATGAGACGAGCCTAGCGGCCGGGGGCACTATAGGCTGGCAGCTGTGTTGTCTCATGGCTTGTGAGGGTTTCGGATGTCATGACATCTGAGACACCGG
>CAUVMS010000105.1:0-9494 GCA_963552815.1 uncultured Actinomyces sp.
GACACCTCCAGCCTCCGCCGGTACCTCTCAACGCCGGCGGAGGCGAAGTGAGATGACACCACCGAGAAGGAGACGACGCGCTCAACGAGCTGAGCGGCGCACCGTTCTCCTGGTAACCAACGGGCGGGTCACCGAGAACGCCTACCTGCAGCAGCTGTGCCGACGTGTGGACCGCGACAGAGTCTCAGCCAAAGTGAAGGTCATCAACGGTGACCCGCTCGCTGTCATCAAGGAGCTCAGCGGACCTCGGTCAGATCTTAGCGACTACAGGGAGGTGTGGATCGTCGTCGACCACGATGGCCGGGAACGTCATGACTTTCTGGCCGAATGCCGAAGGCTGAGCAGCAGGCAGACCGTTGTCCACGGCGTCGTCTCCGTGCCCTGCTTCGAGGTCTGGCTCAACGCCCACTACGCAGCTGTGCGGAACTACCGGAACCAGGCGGACGCGCAGGCGCACTACCTGGAACTGACAGGGCTCAGCAAGAAGAACGCCAAGACGCTCCCGGACGGCTTCCCCTGGGATGGGGCCGCGCAGGCCGCCGCCAGGTGCCATCTGCCGACGGACAGCCTCCCTGAGCCTGATACTCAAGGGCCTTGCCCATCGACAACGATGCCCCACCTGCTCCGCGGTCTTGGACTCCTCAGCGCTGACGAGTTCTAAAACCCGGTAGTCCCCAGGCGGCGCTGGGCGGCCTCGAGCTCGGCGCGCAGGGAGGCGTTCTCCTGCTGGAGCTGGGCGATGCGCTGGTCGCGCTGGGCGATCGCCTCGGCGCACTGAGAACCGCCTGCGTCAGCGCTTCCCGGGGCGTGCCCGGCCTGGTCCGTGCCGGCGCCATAGGTCTCGCCGCCGCACGCCCCGCCGGCTCCGGCGTCGGTGCTGGGCTGGCCGGGGAGCGAGCTGGTGCTCAGCTGCGCCTCAAGCATCTCCATGGCGGCGACGACCTGGACGAGGAAGGCGTCGACCTCATTGATGTGGTACCCCGACCACCGGGTGGTCGAGAACCGGACGTTCCTGACGTCCCTGGACGTCAGGAGGATCTCGGTCTGCCGGTGCGAGGAATCCGTGGGCTCGTTCAGGGCGCCGAGCCGCTCCTCGAACCCGCGCATCGTGGTGGTCACCTCGTCGAGGAACTCGTCCACCTCATCCTGGTCGTAGCCCTCCTTGAACGAGGAGACCTGGAACTTCACGGTGAGAACGTCGTCGGCAGTCAACAGTGTCATGCTCGCTCACTCCTTGCTGTCGCATTCTGTGCGTGGTCCCGGTCCTCGACCCCGCTCAGGTCCGCCGCGGCCAGCCGCAGGTCCTCAACCAGCTCGCCCGTGGCCGGCTCTGCCGCCTCACCATCGCGCAGGCGGCCGAGATCCGGCGCCTTAAGCCCCGGCGGCCTTGGTGAGAACCCGGTGGAGGATCCTGCAGCGGTATCGGTCCGTCGGACGGTCATGGTCCTGTTCTATCCCAGATCGACCCCGGGCACCGGGGGTTGTTCTCCCCGGTTTCTGGGCGCGCAGGAGAGGTATGTGTCCAAATCTGCAGCAAAGGAGCTCACAGACCGTCACTGCGCCGAGAAGAACCGCGGAATCATGCGGTTTCCTTGTTCGCGACTGAGCCCGGTCAGGGCCTTTGCTGCAGATTTGGACACTACGGACCGCCACTACTCGAATCGGACGGTGGTGCCGGCCAGCATGCGCCTGCCATAGCGGGCGCTGGCCGCGGTTGCCACCGCTACCAGTGCCAGACAGACCCCCAGCGCCAGCCAGTAGCCGCCGCCCGGCCAGCTGATGCGGCGGCCCGACACGCCTCCGACCAGCGACCACGCGGTCAGCCATCCCAGGCCGATGCTCATCACCAGGGCCGTCGCCGCCGGCAGCATCGTCTCGTAGGAGACCATGGTGCGCAGTGTCGCCGCCGGCATACCCACCAGGCGCAGCAGACCGAGGACCCGCCGGCGTCCCAGCAGCGCCGCCACCGTTGAGACCCCGAGCGACACCGTGGAGATTCCCGCGGCGATGATGATGCCGATATAGCCGAGCCGGGCGAACTGGTTCTCCATGGCGTTGGCCTGAATGCTTTGGATCGAGCCGGGCGAGGAGGGGGAGGTTCCCAGCGCAAGATCGGAGGTGACGAGTGCGGTCCGGGCCCGCTCGACGGCGCCGGGGCTGGCCGGGTCGGTGCCGACGAGGATGACGGGCGCACCCTGCTCACGGGCGGTCGCCAGTTCCTCGACGCCGACCGGCGACGGCGAGGCGGCCGCATTCTCATACAGCCACCGGGTACTGATGCTCACCGCGCCGCCGGGCGCCTCCACATGCGGCGCCCCGAGGGCCTCCGCCTTGTCGGCCTCGAGAATGACCCGCCCCTCCTGCCCGGAGTCTCCACTGAGCCGTCCTACCGCGACCGTCGTCACCCCGGGGACGGTGACGAGCCGGCCGACGGCGCTCTCCAGGGTGGTCTCGTCGCTGACCGCAGGGATGGCCTCGAGCGTCGAGGGGTTCAGGTGACCGTTGCCTTGAGTGATGTCGCGGGTGCCTGCGGCGACCGTGATGGCGACGGCGAAGACCGTCATGGCGTAGACGGCGATGACGACGCCGGCCACCGCCTTGAATGCCGCCCGTGGGTGCTGGGTGATCCGGTTGAAGCCGATGACCTGCGCCGCCGAGCGGGCCAGCGCCCGGCCGCCTCGCGCCACCCACCAGGTCAGGACCGGGCCGGCCCACAGCAGCCCCAGCATCGTGCACAGGAAGGAGGCGGGCAGGAGGTAGATGGTCAGTTCGGGCTCCTGCTGGGCCATCGTTGGGGTGCTGATCAGCCCCGCCATCCCGACGATCACGGGCGCCAGCGCGAGGAGGCGGGGCCGGCGCTCGCTGCGCTCCCGGGACCCACCCAGAGGGCCGACGTCGGCTCGTCGCGTGCGCCACCAGGCCACGGCCGCCGCTCCCGCCGTGGTGACGGCGACGGCGAGGACCGCGTTGACCGGTGAGCGCAGCAGGTCGGAGTGGTAGAAGCGGCTCGAACCCAGCGTGATCTGAGCGGCCACGGGAATCATGACCAGGTAGAGCGCCACGCCCGCCAGGGCGCCGACGAAGGTGGTGGCCCCGATCTCCAGGGCCGCGGTGCGGGCCACCTGCTGGGGCGTGGCCCCGATGAGGCGCAGCGTGGCGAAGCGCTCGGCCCGCTGCGCCGCGCCCAGATCCGTGACAATCCCGACGAGCAGCAGCGCGGGCACGAGCACCGCGATGGCGCCGATGAGCATCGCGATCCGATACGCCTCGTTCTCGTAGGGGATGCCCTGGAAGGAGGTGACCACCTGGGGAGGGATGTGCGACTGGGAGGAAGCCACGGTCCCCAGGTCCGTTCCGACCACGGCCACCAACGAGTCCGGGCCCTCGACGGCGTCGGCGGCCAGGACACCGACCTGCTTGCCGTAGCGGTCACCGAGCTGGTCGGCGGGAAGGGAGGCGATGCGCTTGGCCAGGGCCGGTGAGGCCAGGTACTCGCCCTGCTTCGGTACGACGTCGGAGCCCGGGACCCTCACCGAGGTGGCGCCCGACTCCGGCAGGGCCACCTGCAGGACCGTGATCGGCTCGTCGCCCACCGTGTCGAGGCTGCTGGCGACGGCCAGCTCGCTGTCGGTGAGGGCGTGGTCGGGCTGGAGGTCGGCGTGGTTCGACTGCCCGGGGAGGCCCGGCATGAGGGCGGTGGAGGCCCAGGTGGAGCGCATGCTGCGCTCGGGGAAGGCCTGGGCGGCGGCCAGCAGCATGAGGAACAGCGCCACTCCCACCATGACTCCGGCGACGATCCCGACCAGCCGGCGCCGGGCGGAGCGGTCGTTGGCGACGAGCAGCCGGGTCAGGGCGATGCGGCTCATGACGGGCTCCCGGTGGCGGCGTGCCGGGGCTCGCTCAGGCCGGAGCCGGTCTGCATGGCCCCGGGGCCGATGCGGCCGTCGCGCACGGTGACCTCCCGGTCGGCGTAGGCGGCGAAGCGCGCATCGTGGGTGATGATGACCAGGCTGGCGCCGCGGGAGCGCACCGAGGCCAGCAGCACCTCCATGGTCCGCTCGGCGGCCAGGGAGTCCAGGGAGCCGGTGGGCTCGTCGGTGAAGAGGATGCGCGGACTGGTCACCAGTGCCCGTGCGACGGCGGCCCGTTGGGCCTGCCCGCCCGAGAGCTGGCCGGGACGCTTGTCCAGGTGCTCGCTCAGCCCCAGCTCGCCCAGGATCTCGCGGGCTCGGGCCAGTGCCCGCCTGCGCGGGGTGCCCGCCAGGAGCAGGGGGATGGTGACGTTGTCCAGGGCGGAGAGGTCCGGCAGAAGCTGGCCGAACTGGAAGATGAAGCCGAACTCGTTCAGGCGCAGACGGCTGCGGGCGGCCTCGTCCAGGGCCGCGATGTTCACTGAGATGTCTTCGGCGGCCTGCGCCGAGACCTCTCCGGACGCCTTGCCGCCGTGGTAGCCGACGCTGCCGGCGTTGGGCACGAGCACCCCGGCCATGACGTGCAGGAGGGTGGACTTGCCCGAGCCCGACGGGCCGGTGACGGCCAGGACCTCACCGGCCAGGAGGTCCAGGTCGACGCCGCGCAGCGCTCGGGTCTGCCCGAAGCTTATCTCCAGGCCCCGGGCGCGCATGATGACCTTGCCCGGCGGGTGCGCCTCGCCCTGAGCGGGCGCGGGGTCGACGCCGACGGTCGTGACAGTGGTGGCGTTCATGAGTGCACCTCCTCGCGCAGCTCGCCCAGGCGGGCCGCAGTGGCCTCCATCCAGCGCAGGTCGGCCTCGATGTGGAACAGGGCGTGGTCGGCCAGCAGCACCGTGCGCAGGTCGCCGCTCTGCTTGAGCCGGGTCAGCTCGCGCATACGCGCCATGTGCTCGGCGCGCTGAAGGTCAAGGAGCCTCCCGGCGTCGTCGTCGATCATGAGGGCGATGATGGTCTTGGCGAAGATGTCGGCCTGGACGTCGCCGGCGGGGGTGACGGGGGTCAGGAGCCACTGAGCGACGCTCTGGCGCCCGGCCTCGGTGACCTCGTAGCGCTTGCGCTCGGGGCCGGCACCGGGCTCGGTCTCGACCTGGGTGATGAGCCCGTCGCGCACCAGCCGGGCGAGCGTGGCGTAGACCTGGCCGTAGGCCAGCGGCTTGGAGGTGGCGAACCAGTGGTCCCAGGAGCGCTTGAGGTCGTATCCGTGTCCCGGCCCGGCGCTGAGCAGACCGAGAAGAGTGAGTCTGGATTCCATGCCCGCGACTATACGCTGAGTGTATACATGCACGGCATACTCCGTGAGGAGGAGATGTCGGTTCCGTCGCTCGGGCGGTGGGAGGAGATCTCGTGGTGGGTTCTGGCGGCTGGCGGCAGGTGCTTTGGCCATCAAACTGACAGGTCGGACCGGGTTTGACAGGCCCTGGCCATGCGCTTAGGTTAGGTTTGCCTTTGTTGTAGGTAGTGGGGGAGGCCGGATGGCGAACGAGGTCATCGGAGACAGCGCTCGTTCCCCTCGTACCCGCACTCGGGGGATCGGGACGGACAGGGCCCGCCCCCGCCTGAGCCCTGTCCTGCGGCGCCCGACCATCCTCCTGGCCGCCGCCGTGCTGCTGGCCGCGTGCGTCCTGGCCTCCCTGTTCATCGGCTCCTCCCGGATCCCCGCCGACCAGGTCGTCCACTACCTGCTCCACCCGGACGCCTCCAACGTCAGCTACAACATCAATGTCCTGCGCGTGCAGCGCACCATCATCGGCGTGCTCGTGGGCGTGGCCCTAGCGGTGGCCGGCGCGATCATGCAGGCCGTCACCCGCAACCCCCTGGCCGAGCCCGGGCTGCTCGGCGTCAACGCCGGCGCCTCGCTGGGCATCGTCCTGGGTACCGCCGTGCTCGGCATCCTCCCGGTCCCCGGCCAGCTGCTCCTGGCGGCTGGGGGAGCCCTGGCGGCCACGGTGCTCGTGCAGGTCATCGGCATGATCGGCGGCGCTGCGAGAGGCGCAGCAGGAGGCCCGGCCTCCTCGCCGGTGCGCCTGGTCCTCATCGGTGTGGCCTTCTCGGCCTTCGCCGGGGCGGTCATCCGCGGTGTCGTGCTGACGATGCCGAACCTGTTCCGCACCTTCATCGACTGGGAGGTCGGCTCCCTGACCCGCGCCGACATCCCCCTGCCGGCGATGACGCTCCTCGTGGCCCTGGGGACCGGCATGGCATTCCTCCTGGCCGGAGCCCTGGACAACATCGCTCTGGGCGACGACGTCGCCGCCGCCCTGGGCACCCGGGTCGGCCTCGTGCGGGCACTGAGTCTGGTGGTCATCACCGTCCTGTGCGCCACTGCCACCACGGTGGCAGGTCCCATCGGATTCGTGGGGCTCATGGCACCGCTGACGGCCTCCTGGCTCATGGGGCCGCACCGGGGCTGGATCGTGGCCCTGTGCGCGCTGGGTGGCCCTGTCGTCGTCCTGGCCGCTGACGTCCTGGGCCGCGTCCTGGCCCGCCCCGGGGAGATGCAGGTCGGCCTGCTGACGGCCTTCGTCGGCTCGCCCGTCCTGCTGCTCATGGTCCTGCGACTCAAGGACCGGGCCTCATGAGGGGCGGCGAGTCGAACCGCGCCGCGGCCCCACTGCCCCGGTCCGAGCCTGGTGGTCCGCGCCGCGGCCTCCACGTGGGGACCGACGCCGGACGCCTGTGGATCGTCGTCGGCCGCTGGTCGGTGCTCATCACCCCGCGCCACGTCGTCGTCGGCCTCATGCTGCTGGCGCTCAGCCTCGCGGTGGCCGTGGCCGCCCTGCGCCTGGGAAAGTTCCCCGTCTCCACGCCGGAGGTCATCGACGCGCTCCAGGGGCAGGGGCGCAGGATCGTCCAGGTCGTCGTCGTCACGTGGAAGCTACCCCGGATCCTGCTGGGGCTCGTGGCGGGCCTGGCCCTGGGCGTGGCCGGCGCCGTCTTCCAGACCATCACCCGCAACCCCCTGGGCTCGCCCGACCTCATCGGCTTCAGCACGGGCGCACAGACCGGGATCCTGGTCAGCGTCCTGCTCCTGCCCGGCTCCATGCTGTCCACCTCCCTGGCCTCCTTCATCGGCGGGGCCGCCGTGGGGGCGGTGACCTACCTCGTCTCGCTGCGCGGCGGATTCACCGGGCTGCGCTTCATCCTGGTGGGGATCGCCATCAGCTCGATGCTCGTCTCGGTCAACCGCTGGCTCCTGGTGCGGGTCGACGACGACGAGGGCCTGGGCGCCCTCAAGGCCATCACCGGCACCCTGGGGGCCGCCCGGTGGCCGGTGGTGACTCCGACCTGCCTGGCCATCGGGGTCACCGTGGCCCTCACCCTGCTGGCCTCCCGGCACCTGCGGGTCCTGTCCCTGGGGGAGCAGGTGGCCACCATCCTGGGCAGCCCCACCCGCCGCGCCAGCGCCCTGCTCATCCTGCTGGGCACCGTGCTGGTGGCCGTGGTGACGATGGCGGCCGGCCCCATCGGCTTCGTGGCCCTCGTGGCGCCCCACCTGGCCCGCTTCCTCACCGGCTCCCCTCAGCCCCCGCTGCTCGTGAGCGGCCTGACCGGGAGCCTCCTGCTGGCGGGAGCCGACCTGCTCAGCCAGCTGGTGCTCGAGTCGATGCCCGTGAGCGTGGTGACCAACGCCGTCGGCGGGCTCTACCTCATGGTGGCGCTGACCGTGGCGGCGCACGGAAGGAGATCCCTGTGAGCGACCTGCCCTTCACCCACCTGCCCACCGGCGCCGGACCGGCCGCCTCCGAGGCTCGGCTGGCCGCTCGGGGAGCGACCATCGCCTACGAGCGTCACGTGGTCTCCCGTGATCTCGACGTCGACATCCCGGCCGGCGTCTTCACCGCCATCGTGGGGCCCAACGCCTGCGGGAAGTCCACGCTGCTGCGCGCCCTGGCCCGGCTGCACCGGCCGGCCCGGGGCGCGGTGCTGCTCGACGGCGCCAAAGCAAAACCACCTGCTACCATCCAAATAACACTCCAATCAATTGATTGTAAGTCTTTAGCAGTAATCACTCCTGTGGCAGCAAAAATACCCATAGGTATTAAGGCTACGGTATTGGCATCAATACCCGTTAATTCACTGGGAATTAGCCATAAAAAAATGGTAATGACAAAAGTACCACTCACTACCCACATACGCCAGCCGCGGTGTACTTTACCCAAAATGTGTAAGTTGATTGTCTTTTCACTAAAAGGAAAGAATTTCAGTATCAATCGCCACGAGATGAAGAGCAACAAAAGTACTAAGGGGAACATAAATGCCATCCACTCACCGAAATCAATACCCATATTTAGTCCTTTAGGATTGTTGAGAGCTTGCAAAGCAATAGCATTAGGAGGTGTACCGATAGGGGTAGCCATACCGCCTAAATTAGCAGCAATGGGGATACTCATCGTGAGCGCTGTACGTCCTTTACCACTCGCAGGTAGTGCTGCAAAAACAGGTGTAAGGAAAGTGAGCATCATCGCCGCTGTAGCCGTATTGCTTACAAACATTGAGAAAATACCCGTGATAAGCAGAAAGCCTAATAGTACATTTTCGCTCTTGCGCCCAAATGGACGTATTAGATTCTTGGCGAGCAATACATCTAAACCAGATTTAGTGGCAGCAATAGCCAAGAAGAATCCTCCAAGAAAGAGGATAATCACAGGGTTAGCAAAAGTAGCCATAATTTCTTCACTACTAAGCAGCTTTCCAAAAATCTCATTCTCTTCAGCTTTAAAGAAAAACAGACTGTGGTTAGAAACTGTTAAACACATTAGAGCGATAATACCCAATGAAGTAGCCCACGAAGGGATTGCTTCACTAATCCACATTAGGGTGGCAAATACAAAAATAGAGATAATTCGCTGATGTATCACTGTCAGACCATTGATATGGAATACCTCGGTAGGGAGATTCCACACTACAATGGTTAAAAACACTATACACATTAAGGCGATGAGGTGTTTTTTTTCAAAGTGATTGGTCATTACATTTTCTAATTCTTTAGGCATAATATTTTGGTAAGTTTAAAATTCAAAGCAATTTAAAAATGCACCGACAAAGGTACGTAAAAAAGAGTAACCTACCAAAGAAAAGCGATAGTTTTTTATTGATGGATTATATTCCCCATAATGCTTGTTGTAATCGCTGAATTTGAGTATCTTCTATGTTATCCAAAATAGCTAAAGTATCTCTTGGAATAAAAATACATTTTTCCAAAAGGCTTTTCAGTAAGTTTTCCAATGCCAAAGTATATTCTTGATAAGTAATAAGCTCTTTTATCTGTTCAATAAATGATAAAACTAGTGAATCGGTTGAGAAATCGTTGGTAAGTTGCTTTATAAACAAGTTAGTTGTGTAAGAAAGTATACTGATAGGTTCGCAAATACTAATTCCTAATTTCTCTTGAATGAGAGCTTCTACTTCTTCTTTGGTTTTTTCCCATTCTTCTCCTTCTCCCATAAGCCGTAACTCATTGATAACCTCCCACAGCTCATTTGTGGTATTATAGTCTCTGAAGTCTTTGCATATAAAATT
>CAUVMS010000106.1:0-9376 GCA_963552815.1 uncultured Actinomyces sp.
GGGGTGCCGGGAGTCCAGCCGTGTGCGGGGGGGGGGGGGGGGTCGTGGGGGGCGGCGGGGGGGCGGTCGGGGTGGGGGGGGGCGTGTCCCGGGCGCGGCGCGCCCATGAGTGTGGGCGGCCGACGACGGCGGGCATAGGCGACAGGTTACCTGCGAACCGGGAGCCTTACTCGGGGCTTACTCGGGGCTCACTCTGACACGACGGCGAGGCCGCCGGTCCAACCGATCTGCTCCGTGACACCCAGGGAGATGTTCAGTGCCCCGAGCGCCTCCATGCGTTCCGCCCGCTTGAGCTCGCCGGCGTCGGCCCACGTCAGTCCGGCGGCCTCGACGAACGAGCGCAGGCTGGCCTTGGCCTCCGCGGAGTCGGAAGCGGCCAGAACAGTGGCCGGGCGAGCCCCGATGGTGCCGCTCGCCAGGACGGCGGCGAAGACGGTGTTGAAGGCCTTGATCACCTGGGCGTCCGGGAGCTTCAGGGCGAGCTCGGCGGTCGCAGAGCTACCGGCCGGGACGAGAGAGTCGAGGGTGGTGAAGTCCAGGGGGTTGGTCGGGTCGACGACGACCTTGCCGGCGAAGGCCTGCGCGCCGTAGGTGGCGATGACGTCGTCGATAGCGGCGTAGGGCAGGGCGAGGACGACGATGTCACCGGTCAGGGGCGATCCGATCTCGGCGACCTCGACGCCCGACAGGTCGGCGGTCTTGGAGGCGTCGCGCACCAGGATCTGAGTGCTGGCACCGGCCTTGACTGCCAGACCTGCGACCGCCGATCCGATGTTGCCGGCGCCGATGATGGAGATGGAGGGGACGGACATGAGAGCTCCTTGAGCGTTAGTTGTTGAACGAACAACTAAACTCTCTCACACGCACCCACTTTCCAAAAGAGAGTGACTGTATGTAAGAGATCACAGGCTGTTGTCCGCACGCTCTCTGCCATCACTGACACGCCGAGCACCGCGGTCCTCTCGCCGCTCAGAGCAGCTTCTTGGAGGTGAGCCAGTCGGTGGCGATGACCTTGGAACTCAGCTTCTCGCCGGTGGAGCGCTGGTTGAGGGCGCGCAGCTCGTCGGGGGTCAGCTGGGCGGAGACCCGGTTGATGGCGGTCACCGCGATGGCCGGCAGCGAGGCCGACACCAGCGGGGTGACGTTCTGCGGAAGGATGAGCATCTGAGGATCGGACAGGACGACGAGGTCCTGCGTCTGGATAGCAGGATCCGAGGAGTAGATGTCAGCGACGTCGACAGTGCCGTCAGTGAGCGCCTTGACGGTCAGCGGGCCGCCGGAGTCCTCCACCGGCGTGACGGAGGCATCGACGCCGTAGACGGCCTTGAGTCCATCGGGACCGTAGGGGCGGGTGGTGAACTCGGAGTTCGCAGCGATCGTGATGGGCCGCCCTAGCGACGTCAGATCTGCGATCGAGGTCAGGGAGTGGGCCTGGGCGGTGGCCCGGGTGACGGTCAGGGAGTCCTGATCCGTGGCCTCGGACGGGTTCAGGACGGTCAGGGAGCGCGGCAGGATCGTCAGCAGGGTGTCCTGAATGGAAGTCGTGTCGCTTGCGACGCGGGAAGGAGTGGCGGTGCCGGTAGCTGTGGAGGGACTGCCTGAGCCGGCGGTCTTGCTGTAGTACTCCAGTAGATTGCCGCCGTACTCCGGGATGACATGGATCTTCCCGGCCTCGAGCTCGGGCAGGTAGACCTCACGCTGGCCGATCTGGTACTCGCGGGTGACGGTGAGCTCCGCCTTCTCCATCATCTGGGCGTAGAGCTCGGCGATGATCTCGTTGGAGTAGTACTGCTGGCTGCCGATGATGATCGGCCCGCCGGAGTAGCCTCCCGAGGCCCGGTCGATGGCGAAAGGGTCGGTGTCGGAGCAGGCACCAAGAGACAGAAAGCCAGCCGTCATGCCGACGCCGGCCAGTAGGCCGCGTCGCGTCAGCAGATGGCCGGAACGAGGGCTGGGGTGCGAGGTCATGCTGGTTCCTTCCGGTGCTGCCGGGCGCCCGGGGGCGTGACGCCCCGTTGGACGAGAGCGAAGAGGGCCTCGGAGGCCAGAGCGAGGGCGATGACCAGGAACGCTGAGGCGAGCATCATGACGTAGTCCTGGGTCTTGAGGCCCAGGAACATGAGCCGGCCGAGCCCACCAGCGCCGGTGTAGGCGGCCAGCGTGGCGGTGGAGATGATCTGGAGGCTGGCCGAGCGCAGCCCACCGACGAGCAGCGGCGCACCGAGGGGGATCTCGACCCTCCCCAGAACCTGGAGCTCGCTCATGCCGCTGGCTCGGGCCCCGTCCACGGCCATGGCGGAGGCCGCCTTGACGCCGCTCATGGATCCGGCCAGGACGCTGGGCAGGGCCAGGATGACGAAGGCGATCATGGGGGCGCTCAGGCCGACGCCGAGCGCGAGGCCGAACAGGGTGATGAGGCCCAGGGTGGGCAGGGAGCGGGCGGCACCGCTGAGCGGCTGCACCCAGGTGCGCCCGCGGCCGGTGTGCGCCACCCACCAGCCGGTGGGGACCCCGATGAGGGCGGCGATGAGGACGCCGGTCAGCGAGTACAGGACGTGCTGGATCATCAGGGGGCCGATCCCCATGGCGCCGCTCCAGTGGGCGGGGTCGGCGATGTAGGCCAGTGCGGCCAGGACGAACCTCATGCCTCGCCCTCCTGATCCTGCGGACCGGCATCCTCATGGCCACCGGCTACGGACGCCTCGGCCACCTGGCGCACTTGTCCGTCGCCAGCACGTTTCCACGTCCACGGCAGGCACAGGCGTCCCAGAGCGAGAACGAGCCCGTCCAGAACGAGGGCCAGGACCGCAGTGGCGACGAGGCCGGTGACGATCTCCGCGGTGATGCCGCGCTGGAACCCGTCGGTGAACAGCCAGCCCAGGCTGCGCACCCCGAGCACCGCTCCGACGGTGGTCAGCGAGATCGTCGAGACGGTCACCACGCGTAGTCCGGTGAGGATCGCAGGGCCGGCCAGCGGTAGCTCGACGGTAAGGAAGCAGCGCAGGCGTCCCACGCCCATGGCGGTGGCGGCGTCCAGGACGCGGGCGTCAACGGCGTCGAGGGCGTCAGCGGTGGCCGGCACCAGGAGCGCCAGCCCGTAGAGGGTCAGGGCGACGATGACGTTGAGCGGGTCGCGAATCCCGGTGGCCAGGATGATGGGAAGGATGACGAACAGCGCCAGCGACGGGATGGCGTAAAGCAGGGAGGAGCCGGTCACCAGGACGGCGCGCAGCGGGCGGGCGGCACGGGCGAGCCTGGCGATGGGGATCGACAGGACGAAGGCGGCCAGGATCGCGGGGACCGCCTGAAGGAGGTGGGCCAGCAGGTGCCCGGCGATGGTGGGCAGGTTGGCCAGGACCCAGCTCATGCCCGTTTCTCCGCAGACTGCACGGACCCCACGGCTTCCGCTGCCTGCACAGTCCGTTCAGCGCCTGGCCGCACCGTCGGATCGTCGGTCAGGCGCCCGACAGCGCGGCCGGCCCGGTCCAGGACGATCCGGGTGTCGGCGCCCTCCTTGAGCCGCAGCTGGCGGGCAGCGGCGTCGAGTCCGAGGAAACGGGCCACGAAGTCGTCGGCGGGCTCGGCGAGCAGCTCTGCTCCGCTGCCTCTCTGAGCGACCTGGGCGCCCTCGCGCAGGAGGATGATCTCGTCCCCCAGGGCCAAGGCCTCGTCGACGTCGTGGGTGACGAAGATGATCGTCTTGCCCAGCTCGGCCTGGATCCGGACCATCTCGCGCTGGAGCTCGCGGCGCACCAGGGGATCGACGGCACCGAAGGGCTCATCCATGAGCAGCACCTCCGGATCAGCCGCCAGGGCCCGAGCCACTCCGACCCGCTGGGCCTGGCCTCCGGAGAGCTGGTGGGGGTAGCGCCCGGCCAGGTCGCGGTCGAGGTCGAGCATGTCCATGAGCTCGAGGGCCCGCTGCCGGGACTCGCGCCGTCCCACGCCCTGCAGGCGAGGTACCAGGGTGATGTTGTCGATGACGCGTCGGTGCGGCAGCAGCCCTGCGTTCTGCATGACGTAGCCGATGGAGCGGCGCAGGGTCACGGCGTCGCGGGCCGCGACATCCTCGTCGTCGATGAGCACCGCACCGCTGGAGGGCTCAACCATGCGGTTGACCATGCGCAGCAGGGTGGTCTTGCCACAGCCCGACGAGCCCAGCAGGACCGTGGTGGTACCGGCCTCGATCCGGGCCGAGAAGGAGTCGACGGCGGGGGTGCCGGATCTGGCACTCCTCCCGGCCGGGTACAGCTTGGTGACGGCGTCGAAGGTGATAGTGCTGCTCATAGAAGGTGCCGGATGTCCTCTCCTGGCCGCTGACAGCACGACCGTGTGGCGTTCCATAACCGTATCAGCCGTCACCTGCCGAACCGACGGAAGGAAGGCTTTACCAAGGCGATTGGTGCAGGATTGAGAGCAAACACCCAGGTAGCCGCCATCTGTTCGCCGGAGGTACGGACATGCCGAGCCCGATCACCACTGCTACGCCTGCCGCTCCCCCGACCATGCAGGCGGCCAGACTCAGCGAACCGGGGAGCATCGACAATCTTCACCTCGTCGAGCTCTCGGTGCCGACTCCGCCCGAGGGCTGGGTGCGGCTGAAGGTCATGGCCTTCGGTCTTAACCGCAGCGAGTACCACTCCGTGCACGGCATGGCCGAGGGGATGACCTTCCCCCGCGTCCTGGGGATCGAGGCCTCCGGGGTCATCGACCTCGATCCGGAGGGCGTCCTGGAACCTGGCACCCAGGTTGTCACGATGATGGGCGGGATGGGACGGGTCTTCGACGGCGGCTACGCCCAGTACGTCGTCGTACCGCGCACGCAGATCATCACCTTCCACTCCAGCCTGCCGTGGGAGGTCATCGGCTCCGTGCCGGAGACGCTGCAGACGGCCTACGGGGCTCTCACCACGGGGCTGGATCTCCAGCCGGGGCAGAGCCTGCTCGTACGCGGGGGGGACCTCAGCACTCGGGCTGGCCACGGCCGCGCTCGCAGCCGACATGGGCTGCCAGGTCTATGCGACCTCTCGCCGCGAGGCCGGGCTGGAGCTGCTGCGCTCACGAGGCGCCACAGCGCTCCTGGATGACGGCGCCGTTGCCTCGCGGCTGCGCGAGGCAGAGCCGAGTGGGGTTCACGCCGTCCTTGAGCTGGTCGGGGTGCCGACGCTGCGCGACTCGCTGGCGGCGACGGCGGTTCACGGGACGGTGTGCTTCTGCGGGATGCTGTCGGATTCGTGGACGATCCCTGACTTCTACCCGATGGACTGGATCCCCAACGGGGTGCGCCTGACCACCTACTCCGGCCAGGCCCAGGACCTGCCAGCGGAGGTGCTTCGGCGGACCCTGGACCGGATCGAGTCGGGCGATCTCGATCTCCTGCCCGTCCACTCCTACCCTCTGGCCGACATCACCCAGGCGCACGAGGACATGGCCTCGGGACGTCACGTGGGCAAGCTCGTCGGCCTGCCCTGGGCCTAGAAGTCTGGACGCAGGGCGACGTCGTCGGAGTAGTCGGAGGCGACGAGCTCGACACGGTTGCCCTCAGGGTCGAGCACGGTGGCCTCGTAGTAGCCGTCGCCGGTCTCGCGAGGTCCGTCGATGACCGGCACACCGGCCTCGGACATGCTGGAAGCCAGACGGTCGACGTCGTCTCGCCCCGGCAGGCCGAAGGACACATGCGCCCAGCCCAGCCCGACGGCCTGGCGACCCTTGGTCAGATCCGGTCGAGTCATGATCTCCAGACGTGTCCCCCGCTCGTCCGCGGGGGGCTCGGCGAAGTGGAGGATGTGGGTGCGCAACCCGGTCTCCGGGTTCTCGTAGAGGCCGTTGGCGTGCCCATTGAACCAGTGGGAGTAGAAATCGCGGGCGTCATCGAGGTCGGCGACCCAGATGGCAACGTGGTCGAGGTGCGGCATGATCGTTCCTTTCCTGACGAGGCGAAATCACTGTCGACAACCAGAGCTGATCGTACGATCATCTGTCGTGACAGCGATTTTCCGCCGTTGAATCAACAGCTTGTCTAATCCTTTCGCCGCTGACTTCAACGATAGAAGACCATACGATCATTGTCATTGTTCGTTCTCCAGCAAAACGATCACCTCATCGCTGTTGATGCGGAGGAAGCATGCCCAACAGTCCCCACGAGAGGCGCCGCACCATCCTGCGTGCCCTCAGCCCCACGACGGTCCACAGCGTGCAGGCGCTGTCCCGGCTGACCGGGGTCTCGGTGATCACCATTCGCCGGGACCTGACCGAGCTGGCACGCGAGGGCCTGGTAACCCGGGTCCACGGCGGTGCCCTACGTGCACCGCGGCGTGGAGCCGCCCGCCCGGTCTCCATGCGTCGCGGTCAAGACGTGGAGATCAAGCGCCGTCTGGCACAGGCCACCGCCGAGCTCATTGAGGACGGAGAGGCGGTCATCATCGACTCCGGGACCACCTGCGAGATGGTGGCCGAGCAGCTCGCCGGCCGCGATATCCGGGCCCTGTGCCTGTCACTGGGCGCCGGCGCGGCACTGGCATCCGTGCGCGGGGCCGCGGTGACCATCGCGGGCGGACCGGTGGACCCGGAGTCTCTCTCCCTGTTCTCCGCCGAGGCGGTCGACTCTGTTCGCGCTTTCCGGGCCGACGTCGCGGTCCTATCCACCTGCGCCGTATCCACCCGCGAGGGCCTGACCGTTATGGAGTCTGACGACGCCATGGTCAAGCGCGCCATCATGGCCTCCTCCACCCGACGCATCCTGCCGACCGCACCGAGCAAGATCACCCAGACCAACACCTACCGGTTCGGACGCATCGAAGACCTCGACGCGCTGCTGACGACGAGTCAGATCGACCCCGACACCCTCGAGGAGCTGCGGGGTGCCGGGGTCGACGTCGTGCTGTGCGACTAACCGTGAGCAGCTGCGGCCGGCTGCTCGCAGCCGGCCGGCTCAGCCCAGGAGCACCACGATGGTGCAGGTGACGGCCAACAGCGGGAGGGCTCCCTGCTTGGTGTCCGCACCGCGGTGGGACGCCGATGCCAGGGCCAGGACGATCGCGGCCGCCGGCATCGCACCGGTTCCCGCTAGCACCGAGGGCAACCCCGATCGTCGTGGGCTCCTCCACCGCGCCCCCAAGTACTCAGGCGGCCTGCTGGGTCACCCAGGCGATGAAGTTCTCCTCGCCGGTGCCGGTCAGCTCGGCCATCGTGTGCCCCTGTCCCCAGATGGTCGCGAAGTCGACGCTGCCGGCTCCGGCCTGCTGAAGCGCCAGGGCGAGGTTGACCTCCACGGTGGAGGCGGTGTCGCCCTGGGTGATCCCGGTGCGGATGCGCCAGGCCGGGGCAACGGTTGAGGTGCCGCGCCCCTGGGAACCCTGGGTGAGGTAGTAGAGGGGGTCGTACATCGATACGCGCGTGGCCATATCGGTGCCGACCGAGTCCTTCGTGGCCAGGTCCTTCTCGTAGGCAGCAGTGCCGTAGTCCTCGCTCCAGCCGCTGAGGGCGGAGTACCTCGACTGTCCCTTGGAGATGACCTCGCGGCTTGAGGAGGAGAAGTGCAGCTTGCTCTCCCCCGACCCCATGGCGAGGTTCTCGGTCTGGGCTCGGTCGACGCCGTCGAAGGCCCCCACGTCCTTGGAGGCGTTCTTCTGAGAGGTGACGAAGCCCTCGAGGCCGGTGATCGTCGCGGTGTTGGTGGAGGCGTCGTAGGTGACCCACTGCGAGGAGGAGTTGAGGGAGGCGATGTACTCCTCCACCGTGTTGTAGGTGGTGGTCTCGCTGCTCGCTTGACCGTCCGGTCCGCCGTCCGCGGGAGCATTGCCCTCGGGGGGTGTTTCACCGCCACTGCCGGCATCACTGGGGGCGCCGCCTGCAGGCGCGCCACCGCCACCTGGTCCCATGCCTGCCATCTCGGTGGACGAGGGCGTGTAGGGGAAGGTCGTGGCCGCCAGGAAGTCGTTGAGGGACTTCTGGATGACTGCCACGAGGTGGTCGTAGTAGGAGCCGGCCAGGTAGGTGCCCTTCGAGGAGGACTCCAGGGTCAGGGGCTTGTCGTCGGCGTCGGTCAGCCCCAGCGCGTTGAGGTAGGTGGGGAAGGCGGCCGCGAGGTCCTGGGAGTAGGCCTTCGTCCACGTGCCCTCGGCGCGGGTGCCTGAGGAGGCGAACTGTCCCATGTTCCACTCGTAGGCGGCGTTGGCGCTGTCCAGGGTGGTGATGGGGCACCAGCACATGGCTCCGGCGACGGCGTCGGACAGGGCCTTGCCGTCGGCGTCGGTGGTGGCGGCACCCAGGGCCGCCAGGTAGGGGGCGAACAGCCCGCTGTCGCCCGAGGCCCCGGCAACGGCGCTCTGGGCCCCTCCCCCGCTGTGCCCGAAGACGTAGACCTTGGCGGCGTCGCCGGGGATGGAAGACGCGTTGTAACGCCGGTAGCGCACAGCCGCCTTAAGGTCGGCGACGCCCCAGGGCGCGTTGCCGGAGTAGGTCTGGGAGTTGGAGTCCTTGCCGCGCAGGCCGGCGTGGACATAGACGAATCCGGCCTCCATGTAGGCCTTGATGGCGTCGTAGGAGTACTCGGTGGGTGGCTTCTGGGCGGAGTAGCCCGGGGTGTTGACCGGGAAGACGGTCGGTGCGGTGGTGGCGGTGAAGCCGCCGACGGCGCCGGAGGCGTTGACGGTGGCGGTGTAGGTGCCGTTGCCGTTGTCGGTTCCGGTGAGGTAGGCGCCGGGCACGTAGATGCCCATGGTCTCGTAGTCGGAGGCCTGGGGCGTGGCCGCGTAGCTCAGGCCCAGCTGGTAGTAGACATCACCGGTGGCGTCGTAGCGCCAGGCGGCGTTGTCCAGGGCCAGCTTCGGGTCGGTGGGGGCCTGCGACGACGTCGTGGCGGAGGCCTGCGAGGCGGTTCCTCCGGCGGAGCAGGCCCCCAGGCCCAGGAGTCCCGCCGCAGCGGGCAGTGCGGTCAGAATGGTGCGTCGTGGCAGGTTCATGGCGGTTCCCTCCGGCACAGTCAGTCGCGTGCCTCGTTCATGCGTCGTCGTACGCGGCTAGCACATCACTGTAAGGCCAGGCAGACCCCAAGGCGCACCTGTGGCACCCCTGTGAGTCGGCACCTGGCTGACGACGAGCGTGAAAGGGCGCCGGCTCCACTACCCGTAGGACAGACGGCGCTGCCGGCCTCATAGGGAAGCCGGCAGCGCCGTCGTCAGCGGGCGGACAAGCCTGAGGCTCAGTCCTCAGCGACGCTGGGGTGGGTCATGTCCATGGGGACGACCCACTTGTCGAACTCCTCAGCGGTGACGAAGCCGAGCTCGAGGGCGGACTCGCGCAGGGAAAGACCCTTGTGGTGCGCGTTCTTGGCGATCTTGGAGGCCTTGTCGTAGCCGATGTGGCGGTTGAGGGC
>CAUVMS010000107.1:0-9358 GCA_963552815.1 uncultured Actinomyces sp.
TCATCTCCGACGGCGTGCGCCCCGGCAACGACGGGCGCGGCTACGTCCTGCGCCGACTCATCCGCCGCGCCGTGCGCTCCATGCGCCTACTCGGTGTCGACGAGGCCGCCATGCCCACGCTGCTGACCGTCTCCAAGGACGCCATGAAGGCCTCCTATCCCGAGCTGGAGACCGGCTGGGGCACCATCTCCGAGGTCGCCTACGGTGAGGAGGACGCCTTCCGGCGCACCCTGGCCGCCGGTACCACGATCCTGGACACCGCAGTGGCCACGGCCAAGAAGGACGCAGGCCGCACCGGGCGCCCGCTGGTGTCCGGCAAGAGCGCCTTCGAGCTGCACGACACCTACGGCTTCCCCATCGACCTCACCCTGGAGATGGCCGCCGAGCAGGGGGTCGACGTCGACGAGAACGCCTTCCGCACCCTGATGAACGAGCAGAAGGAGCGAGCCCGGGCCGACGCCCGCGCCAAGAAGGCCGGCCACGCCGACATCCGTGTCTTCCGTGACCTGGAGAAGGAGATGGGCGGCGGCTCGACCTTCCTGGGCTACACCGAGTCCTCCTGCGAGGCCACCGTCGCCGGCGTCCTTCTCGATGGCGTCCCGCAGAGCGTCGTCACCGCCCCGGCCGAGGTCGAGGTGATCCTCGACCGGACCCCCTTCTACGCCGAGATGGGCGGCCAGCTCGCCGACCAGGGCACCATCCGCCTGGCCGACGGGGGCACCGTCGAGGTCAACGACGTCCAGGCCCCCGTCAAAAGCCTTCACGTCCATCGCGGCACCTTGACCGAGGGCACGATCGCCGTGGGGGAGAAGGCCTTCGCCCAGATCGACACGGACCGCCGCCTGGCGATCGCGCGCGCCCACACCTCCACCCACATGGTGCACAAGGCGCTCCACGAGATCGTCTCGACCAATGCCACCCAGGCCGGCAGCGAGAACTCCCCCTCCCGCATGCGCTTCGACTTCCGTCACGGCTCAGCCCTCGCCGGTGACCAGGTGGCCGGCATCGAGGAGCGGGTCAATGCCAGGCTCTCCGAGGACCTGGCCGTCACCGACGAGATCATGGACATCGACGCCGCCCGCGAGGCAGGCGCCATAGCCCTGTTCGGGGAGAAGTACGGCAAGGAGGTACGGGTCGTCTCCATCGGCGGCGACTGGTCCAAGGAGCTGTGCGCCGGGACCCACGTGCCCACCACCGGGCATATCGGCCGCATCGCGGTCCTGGGCGAGTCCTCCATCGGCTCGGGTGTGCGCCGCATCGACGCCCTCGTCGGCGACGGCGCCTACGGCTACCAGGCCAAGGAGCACGCGCTGGTCTCCCAGCTCTCCACCATGGTAGGCGGCCGCCCCGAGGACCTCCCTGGCCGCGTCGAGGGCCTCATGGCGCGTCTGAAGGACGCCGAGAAGCGTCTGGCCGCAGCCGAGCAGGCGGCTCTGGCGGCGCGCACCGCCGGCATCGTCTCCGACGCCGTACGCGTGGGCGAGATCCGTCTGGCCTCCGCAGACCTCGGCTCCGTCGGCTCGGCGGATGCCGTGCGCTCCTTGGCCCTCGACGCCCGCAGCCGACTCGGCGACTCCGATCCCGCCGTCGTCGCCATCGGCGGAGTCGTGAACGCGCGCCCGGTCATTGTGGTCGCCACCAACGCCGCCGCCCGGGACAAGGGCATTCGTGCCGGCGCGCTGGTGCGCACTGCGACGCAGGTCCTCGGCGGCGGCGGAGGCGGCAAGGACGACCTGGCTCAGGGCGGTGGCCAGAACCCCGACGCCCTGGATGAGGCGCTGCGCTCCGTCGCCGACCAGATCCAGGCGTGAACCGGGGATCTTGTGTCAGATCACGTGTCAGATTCACCGGGAGACCAGACTCCGGCGGGGTTCCGTCCGGGCGTGCGGCTCGCCTTCGACGTCGGAAAGGCACGTATTGGTGTCGCGCGTTGCGATCAGGATGCGATCCTGTCGGTTCCGGTGGTAACTCTCAGGAGGGACCGTTATGGTGCTGATCTCGACGAGGCCGTTGACCTCGTCGAGGAGTACGGTGCCTTCGAGGTGATCGTCGGTCTGCCCAAGCACATGGGCGGCGGCAGCTCGAGCTCGACCAGGGACGCCCGCAGATGGGCCCGAGACCTGGCGAGCGTCCTGCCGCCGCGGGTGTGTGTCCGGCTGGTCGACGAGCGGCTCACCACCGTCACTGCTCACCGGGATCTGCACGCGGCCGGCCTGAAGGAAAGGAGCTTTCGCGGTATCGTCGACCAAGCGGCCGCGGTCGTCATCCTTGAACAGGCCATCAGTACCGAACGGGCATCCGGGGTGCCGGCCGGTGAGCGAGTCCACCCGATCAAGAGAGGCAGAGCGTGAGCCACGACGATTTCTTCGCCGAGCTCGGCATCCAGCGCGATGAGGATGCTGGTAACGCCACCGACAAGCTCAAGAGTCGCAGGCAACGGCGCATGGAGAAGGTCGAGCGCCGTCAGCGCAAGCGGCGTCGGCACTGGCTGACAAGCATCGTCATCGTCGTCACGCTTGTGGCCGTCGGCGTCGTG
The DNA here is from genome assembly GCA_963552815.1 of uncultured Actinomyces sp. Classification (GTDB taxonomy): domain Bacteria; phylum Actinomycetota; class Actinomycetes; order Actinomycetales; family Actinomycetaceae; genus Actinomyces. Next base: position 2,537 of record CAUVMS010000107.1, read on the forward strand.
GGCTACAAGGCCATCGGCATCATGCGCGACGCCTCCGCTCAGGCCACCCACGCCGAGGACTACCGCGGCAATGGCGAGGGCGAGGTCACGGTGACGATCCCGGAGGGAGCCTCTGGGCTGGACATCGGCGACATCCTCCATGACAAGGGGGTCGTCGCCTCCGGCAAGGCCTTCACCAACGCGGTCAAGAACAATCCCAAGGGCAACACCATCCAGCCGGGGACCTACAAGCTCAAGAAGAAGATGTCGGCCAACGCCGCGCTTCAGGCGCTGCTCGACCCCGAGACCAAGAGTGATCACACTCTGACAGTCTCCGCCGGCAACACCAAGCAGATCATCAAGGACCGGCTCAAGCAGGTCAGCAACTTCACCGATGAGCAGATCGAGGCGGCCTACGCGGACACCGAGTCCATCGGCCTGCCCGCAGAGGCCGGCGGCAACGTCGAGGGCTGGCTGGCACCGGGCACCTATGACGTCACCGAGAACACGACCCCCACGGAACTGGTCAAGCAGATGGTCTCTCGGACTGTCAGCCAGCTCAATGAGCTCAAGGTCCCCAAGGAGAACCACCAGACGGTTCTGACCAAGGCCTCCATCGTCGAGCGCGAGGTCGCCAAGGACCAGTACTACGGACAGGTGGCTCGTGTCATCGAGAACCGGCTCGAGCAGGTCGACGGTGAGACCCAGGGCAAGCTTCAGATGGACTCGACGGTGCTCTACGGCTTGGGGCGCTCCGGTGGCATCCCCTCATCCGCCGAGCTCACGGACGCCAACAACGCCTACAACACCTACGCTCACCAGGGACTTCCTCCCGGCCCCATCGGCAGCCCCGGTGAGGGCGCCATCAAGGCAGTGCTCAGTCCGCCGGCTGGAAGCTGGCTCTACTTCGTGACCATCGACCTGAAGACTGGTGAGACCCTGTTCGCCTCCACCAAGGAGGAGCAGGAGGCCAACACCAAGAAGCTCACCGAGTACTGCTCCAAGAACAAGGATGTCTGTGAGGGCAACGAGAGCAAGAAGAATGGCTGAGGAGGCCGGCGCGGTGATCCGTCACCGCGCCGCCGTCATCGGCCAGCCGGTGAGCCATTCGCTGTCCCCTGCGCTGCATCGGGCAGCCTATGCCGGGCTCGGGCTGGACGACTGGTCCTACGAGCGGCGTGAGACGGACTCCGAGTCGCTGCCGGGCCTGCTTGAGGAGCTGGCCGCGCCGGTGGGGGCCGGGCCCGCTTGGGCCGGGCTGAGCGTGACCATGCCTCACAAGCAGGTGCTTCTCACTCACCTGGACGTTGTCGATCCCCTGGCCCAGACCGTGGGCGCGGTCAACACGGTGATCGCCCAGCGCAGCGGCACCGGAGGGGCCCTTCTGGCAGGCTTCAACACCGACGTCGCCGGCATCGTCGGAGCACTGAGACAGACCGCCGCGCGCAGTGCCGAGAGCCCGGTTCACGGCGCTGGCCGTGCCAGCAGCGCCGTCATCCTCGGCTCGGGTGCGACCGCATGCTCCGCCTTGGCGGCACTCGGTGAGATCGGCGTCGGCAGAATCACCGTCGCGGCACGCCGCCACGCTGGTCCCGGTCGGGCACTCGGGGCCGCTCACCGCATGGGACTGGATATCGAGGCCTTGACCTGGAAACCGGCCGACCCGGCTTCCAGTACCGAGGTGACACAGCGGATGGCCGCCGCCGACATGGTCATCTCCACCCTGCCCGCACATGCGGCGGACCCGTTGGCGGACCCGCTGAGGCAGGCCCTGGACCAGGCCGACGGCACCCGACCAGGAGCCGTCATGCTCGACGTCGTCTACGATCCCTGGCCCACCGCCGTCGCCGGTGCCTGGGCAGACGCCGGGGGAGCCCTTGCCCCCGGATGGCTCATGCTCCTGCACCAGGCCGTGCCCCAGGTCCAGCTCATGACCGGGCAGCAGCCCGATATCGATCTCATGCGCGCCGCGCTCCTCGGGGCCCTGGCGGCGCCGTCAGCCCCTACAGCGGACTGACCCCCGCCACAGCGACGATCCAGGACGGGGGACGTCGGAAGGCGGCATCGACGTGTGAGAGTATCTGTCTCATGCTTCGATGGATGACGGCCGGGGAGTCCCACGGCGAGGCCCTGACCGCGGTGATGGAGGGCGTACCCGCCGGCGTGCACGTCACCAGTGAGGACATCAAGGCCGCTCTTGCCCGCCGGCGCCTGGGGCACGGCCGCGGTGCCCGCCAGGCCTTCGAGCGCGACGAGCTGAGGATTGTGGGGGGTATTCGCCACGGCAGCACCATCGGCAGCCCTGTCGCCCTGCAGATCGGCAACTCCGAGTGGCCCAAGTGGTCCACGGTCATGAGTGCCGACCCCGTGGACCCCCGTGACCTCCTCGTCGACGCCGGCACCGGCGACGAGCGCGAGATCGCCCGCAACAGACCTCTGACCCGCCCGCGGCCGGGGCACGCCGACCTGCCCGGGATGCTCAAGTACGACCTGGCCGAGGCCCGTCCGGTCCTGGAGCGGGCCTCAGCCCGCGAGACAGCCGCCCGAGTGGCGCTCGGGGCACTGGCCGAGGCCATCCTGGCTCAGGTCGCCGGCATCAGGCTGGTCAGCCACGTCGTACGTATCGGGTCCGTCGCCCTGCCCGACGACGTCCCTGCGCCAACGGCCCGGGACACCGGGCGTCTGGACGCCGACCCCGTGCGCTGCATCGATCCCGCCACCAGCGCAGCCATGGTCGCCGAGATCGATGCCGCGAAGAAGGACGGAGACACGCTCGGCGGCGTTGTCGAGGTCATCGCGACCGGCGTCCCGGTGGGAATAGGCACCCATGTCTCCGCCGATCGTCGGCTCGACGCCCGGCTGGCCTCTGCGCTCATGGGCGTTCAGGCCGTCAAGGGCGTCGAGATCGGTGACGGCTTCGCTGAGGCGGCCCGGCGCGGCTCGGCCGCGCACGACGAGATCGTCTCGGTCGCCTCCGGCGAGCTCGCGCGGGCCACCAACCGCGCCGGCGGCATCGAGGGCGGAATCTCGAACGGCTCCGAGGTGCGGGTGCGCGCCGCGTTCAAACCGATCTCGACGGTGCCCAGGGCCCTGCGCACCGTTGACCTGGCTACGGGAGAGGCCGCCACCGGGCTGCACCAGCGCTCTGACGTGTGCGCCGTCGTCCCCGGTGCCGTCATCGCTCAGGCCATGACGGCCCTGGTCCTGGCCGATCTTCTCCTGGACAAGACCGGCGGCGACTCGGTGACCGAGGCGAGGCGCAATCTTGAGGGATACCTGTCCCGCGTTGTCGAGCGAACACAGTGGTAATCCGCAGCGGTGCATGAGACAGTGACGTGAGACAGTGAACCGCATGGTGGGCTAACTACCAGCTCCGTACTCAATGGTGAGGAAGAAACGATCATGACCTGGAAGCGCGTTCCGACCATCGCTCTGCGCGACGACCAGTTGCCTCTGGTGCTGGTGGGACTGCCCGGCGCGGGCAAGACGACCCAGGCCAGGCTCCTGGCCCAGGCGCTCGGTGTCCAGGTGACCGACACCGACGCCGAGATCCGCCGTCGTGCCCGTATGACGATCCCCGAGATCTTCGCCTCCGAGGGGGAGGAGGGCTTCCGCGACCGCGAGCACCGGGCTATGCGGGCCGTCCTGGACTCGCCCGCCGCCGCCCAGGGAGTCATCGCCCTGGGTGGGGGAGCGGTGCTGCGCCCCGAGAACCGCGAGCTCCTGCGCGGACACACGGTCATCTACCTGTCCGCCTCCCCGAGCACGGCCGCCAAGCACGTGGGCGATGGATCCGAGCGCCCCCTCATGTCTCCGGAGGCGGACTCCGATCAGACCCGCGCCGCCCAGCAGGGAGGTCAGGGAGGCCCCGATCACGACAGTGTCCTGGCCCAGATGGAGGCCCTCCACGATCAGCGCTCAGCGCTGTACTCCGAGGTCTCCACCCTCACCGTTCCCACCGACGGTCTGAGCCCTCAGCAGATCGCCGCCCTCATCCTCGTGGCCCTTGGGGTCCAGATGCCTCAGGCGGTCGGTGTCCTGGCACCCATGTCGGCGAGGACGAGCGTTCCCGAGTTCTCAGGCTCGTTGGCGTCCTCTGCACCCTCGGACTTCTCAGGCGCTTCCGTCGGGGCAGTTGCCTCACCTCAACGTGTCCGTCTCCGTCCGTCCCCGGCAGCGGCCGGCGACGACGGCGTCCGACGCGTCGGCGTCACCGGCGACCATCCCTACGACGTGCTCATCGGCCACGGGCTCCTGGCCGACCTGGCTCACGTCATCCAAGACGTTCCGGGCGCAGGTGCCGGGGGCGTCGCTATCGTTCACGCCAAGGCCCTGGCGGGTCATGCAGCCAGCACCGAGAAGCAGCTGACCTCCCAGGGCCTGCGCGTCCTGCGGCTCGAGGTACCCGACGGCGAGGCAGCCAAGAATGCGCGTGTCCTGGAGTATCTGTGGGAGCGACTGGGCTCATTCCGCCTGGGGCGCGACGGACTCGTCATCGGCCTCGGCGGCGGAGCGACCACGGACCTGGCCGGTTTCGCCGCCGCCACCTGGCTGCGAGGTGTCCCGGTGGTGCAGGTACCCACCACCCTGCTGGCCATGGTGGATGCCGCCGTCGGCGGCAAGACTGGGATCGACACGCCCGCGGGCAAGAACCTGGTAGGGGCCTTCCACCCACCGGCCGCCGTCGTGGTCGACATGGAGACGCTGGCCACCCTTCCGACCGCCGAGCTGCGGGCCGGGCTCGGTGAGGTCATCAAGTGCGGGCTCATCTCCGATCCGGTCATTCTTGACCGCGTTCTGGCCGAGCCCAATGACTGTCTGGCCTGGGACTCACCGGTCCTGGCCGAGCTCGTCACCCGTTCGATCGCGGTCAAGGCAGCCGTCGTAGGAGAGGACCTCACCGAGACCAGTCTGCGGGAGATCCTCAACTACGGGCACACCTACGCCCATGCGATCGAGAAGGTCACCGGTTACTCGTGGCGCCACGGTGAGGCCGTCGCCGTCGGCTGCGTCTTCGCAGCCGAGGTCGCCCACCGCAGCGGACACCTGAGTCGTGACGCTCTGGCGCTGCACCGCCAGAGCCTCGAGGCGGTCGGCCTGCCCACCTCCTTCACCGAGGGCCACGGCCGGTGGGAGGAGCTCAAGGCCGCGATGATGAGTGACAAGAAGGTGCGCGGCGGCAGGCTGCGTCTTGTCTTGCTCGACGACGTTGCCAGGCCCGTACGAGTACAGGCGCCTGACGAGGATCTTCTCATCAAGGCCCACGATGCCGTCACTGGTCCTACCGAGCCAGCCGGAGGGCAAGGAGCTTGAGCACTGACTCGCCGCGAGCCCTGGTGATCATCGGTCCTCCGGGGGCCGGATGCTCCAGCGTGGGGCGTGCCATCGGGGCCGCCAAGGGCTTGTCCGTGCTCGACCTGAGCCGCAGCGTTGCCGACGAGCTCGCCACCAGCCCCGACCTGGCGCTTGTAGCAGTGCCGGAGGGCGAGTACCGCCGGGTCGAGGCCCGTATCGCCCATGATCTGCTCGACCGTGCGCAGGCCGAGGGTGCCGTCGTGGCCCTGGGCTCGGGATGCCTGGGGGATCCTCGGCTGCGCGATCGGCTGGAGCACCTGGGGCGCGGTGACTACGCCGTGGCCCTGACCTGTGCCACTCGCGTGCTGGCCACCCGTAACGGCCTTGACGCGCCCCGGTCGGTGGCCCTGGGCACCGTCCACCACCAGTTCGTCCAGATGCTCCACGAGCGTCAGGCCAGGTGCCGGGAGCTGGCCGACGTCGTCGTCGACACCACCTCGACAACGCCTCAGCAAGCCGGTGAGCGGATCATTGAGGCCGTGTGGTCGGGTTTCTCCTGTCACCAGTGACTGGCGTGACACGCTCGCCCTGGGGAGAGCGCGCTACGTCGCGGTAGTATCAGCGCGTCCTAGATGTAACGCAACAGTGAGGAAACCCTCGTGGCAACGACGAACGACCTGAAGAACGGCATGGTGCTCAACCTCGAGGGCCAGCTGTGGCAGGTAGTGGAGTTCCAGCACGTCAAGCCCGGCAAGGGCCCCGCCTTCGTGCGCACCAAGATCAAGAATGTCCTGTCCGGCAAGACCGTGGACAAGACCTTCAACGCCGGTCTCAAGGTTGAGACGGCCACGGTCGACCGGCGCGACATGCAGTACCTCTACAAGGACGGCGACGACTACGTGTTCATGGACGTCAAGTCCTACGAGCAGACCTACGTGCCCTCGGCCACCGTCGGCGACGCCGCCACCTTCATGCTGGAGAACCAGGACGTCATCGTGGCCTTCCACGAGGACGCCGTCCTGTTCGTCGAGCTGCCGGCCTCCGTGGTCCTGACGATCTCTCACACCGAGCCCGGACTCCAGGGCGACCGCTCCAGCGCAGGCACCAAGCCCGCCACCGTTGAGACCGGTGCCGAGATCCAGGTCCCGCTGTTCCTCAACACCGGGGACAAGGTGAAGGTCGACACCCGCTCCGGCTCCTACATCTCCCGCGTCAACGACTGATGGCCGAACGTCCCGAGGAGGGCTCACCCAGCTCGAGCCCTGCGTCACGACACCCGGTCACAGCCCGCACCAAGGCGCGCCGGCGTGCGATCGAGATCCTCTTCGAGGCCGATCAGCGGGGGATGCTGACTAGCGGTACCGCCGAGGACCTGCGCTCCTTCGCGCAGCTGCGCGCCGTGAGCTCCGCCAACCACACTGAGGCCCCCGCATACACCCGGGAGATCCTCGACGGCGTGTGCGACCACCTGGCCGATGTCGATGAGGCGATCCAGACCTACGCCCAGGGCTGGACACTGGGGCGCATGCCGGCTGTCGACCGGGCCAT
>CAUVMS010000108.1:0-9301 GCA_963552815.1 uncultured Actinomyces sp.
GACGGGCGCAGCGTCGACGTGGGCCTGGTCGGCGACGTCGTCGACGTCAGTCCGCAGCCCATCATCGACCTGCTCGACCAGGGCCGCATCCCCGTCATCTCCTCGGTCGCCCCGCTGGTGACGGACTCCGAGACCGTCCTGAACGTCAACGCCGACACAGCCGCCGCTGCGATCGCCGTGGCGCTCAAAGCCCGCACCCTGCTCATGCTCACCGACGTCGAGGGGCTCTACTCGGCCTGGCCCGACCGCGGCTCGCTGGTGCCCTTTATCAGCGCAGCCGCGCTTGAGGAGCTCCTGCCCACGCTCGAGTCCGGGATGATCCCCAAGATGGAGGCCTGTCTGCGGGCTGTCTACGGGGGAGTCGCGCAGGCCCACGTCGTCGACGGACGTCAGGCCCACAGCATGCTCCTGGAGATCGTCACCGACCAGGGTGTCGGCACCGTCATTCACCCCGGCGACGCCCCGGTACCACCACTGAAAGGAGGCAAGAGCCTATGACCACCCTGGCAGGATCCTCCTCAGGAGCCCCGGTTCCTACCACCACCGGCGGCGCCGGCAGCACTGGCGGCACGGCCAATGCCAGCTGGTTGGCCCGCTACACCGACGCCGTCATGAACACCTTCGGCACCCCCAGCCGAGTCCTGGTCCGCGGACAGGGCGCCCAGGTCTGGGACGCCGACGGCAAGGAGTACACCGACCTCCTGGCCGGGATCGCCGTCAACTGCCTGGGCCACGCCCACCCCGCGATCGTCGAAGCCGTCACCGACCAGCTCGGCACCCTCGGCCACGTCTCGAACTTCTTCACCACCCCCGCCCAGGTCCGCCTCGCCGAGGAGCTCATCTCCCTCACCTTCCCCGGCCAGAACGCCGGTGACTCCCGCGTCTTCCTGGCCAACTCCGGGACCGAGGCCAATGAGGCCGCCTTCAAGATCGCCCGCCGGCATGGTGACAGCAACCGCCCTCGGGTGCTGGCCCTCCAGGACGCCTTCCACGGGCGGACCATGGGCGCCCTGGCCCTGACCCACAAGGCCGCCTACCGTGAGCCCTTCGAGCCGCTGCCCGGTGGGGTCGAGTTCATCCCGGCCGGCGACGTCGACGCGCTGCGCAGCGCGCTAGGACCTGACGTGGCAGCACTCATCATTGAACCCATCCAGGGCGAGGCCGGGGTCCGCGAGCTGCCCGCCGGGTACCTGGAGGCTGCCCGCGAGCTCACCAGGGCCGCCGGCGCCCTGCTCATCATCGATGAGGTCCAGACCGGGATGGGACGTTCCGGTGCCTGGATGGCGCACCACCTGCTGGCCCCCGGGGTCGTCCCCGACGTCGTCACCCTCGCCAAGGGACTGGGCGGGGGCATCCCCATCGGCGCAGTCGTCGCCACCGGTGAGGCCGCGAGCCTTCTGGGGCCCGGCCAGCACGGCACCACCTTCGGCGGCAACCCGGTGGCCTGCGCCGCTGCCCTGGCCGTCATCGACACGATCCGCAGCCAGGATCTGCTCGCGCAGGTCGAGCGACTCGGCTCCGCCTGGGCCCAGGAGCTGGCGGCCATCGACGGAGTCGACCAGGTGCGCGGCCGAGGCCTGCTGATCGGCGTCGGGCTGGCCGAGGGCCTCCCGCCCGCCGGCGAGATCGTCGCCGCCCTGGCTGAACGCGGCTTTATCGTCAACGCGCCGCGTCCCGACACGATCCGCCTGGCACCGCCCTTCATCCTGTCCGACGACGACGCCCGGGCCTTCACCACCGCCTTGTCCGAGTCCCTTTCCCGAGCACTGTCCGAGGACGTGAGCTCATGAGCGCCACCATCGAGGCTTCCCGCCGCGACCGGGCGGCTTCGGCCCCCATGACCCCCGGGACCAAGACCGCCAGGCACGCCAGCATCATCCAGATCCTCTCCCGTGAGCGCATCCGCTCCCAGGCCCAGCTGCGCAAGGCCCTGGCTCAGCGCGGTATCAGCACCACCCAGGCCACGCTCTCACGGGACCTGGTGGAGCTGCGGGCCACAAAGATCCGAGCCCCGGGTGGAGAGCTCATCTACTCGATGCCGGAGGCCGGGGCACCCGGACAGGTTCACGTAGCCTTCACCGGGGCGGAGGAGGCCGACGACTCCCTGCGCGCCCATACGACCCCCCGCCTGGCTCGCTGGTGTGCCGAGCTGCTCGTCACCGCCGAGTGGGCCGGCTCCCAGGTGGTCCTACGAACCCCGGCCGGAGCCGCCCAGCTGCTCGCCGGAGCCGTCGACGACGCGATGATGCCCGGGGTCCTGGGCTGCATTGCCGGGGACGACACCGTCCTGGTCATCACCCGCAGTGACCAGGTCGCCGCGGAAGTGGCCGGGCACCTGCTTGCGCTGGCCGATCACTCAGCCCGAACCTGAATTCTCCCCGCAGCCTCTGACATCTCAAGTCACCTCTGTACTGGCCCACCAGTGTCACCACGAAGAGAAGAGAGATCCCATGAGCACCCACAAGGACCGTGTCGTCCTGGCCTACTCCGGAGGCCTGGACACGTCTGTCGCCATCGGCTGGATCGGTGAAGCCACCGGCCGAGAGGTTGTCGCCGTCGCCGTCAATGTCGGCCAGGGCGGCGAGGACCTTGAGGTGATCCGTCAGCGAGCCCTCGACTGCGGTGCCGTCGAGGCCTATGTGGCCGACGCGCGAGATGAGTTCGCCAACGACTACTGCATGCCCGCCCTCAAGGCCAACGCCCTCTACGAGGGAGTCTATCCGCTCGTCTCCGCGCTCTCCCGCCCCGTCATCGCCCGCCACCTGGTCAAGGCAGCCCGTGAGTTCGGCGCCCACACCGTGGCGCACGGCTGCACCGGCAAGGGCAACGACCAGGTCCGCTTCGAGGTCTCGATCACCTCGATGGCCCCTGACATGGACTGCATCTCCCCGGTGCGCGACCTGGCTCTGACCCGCGACGTCGCCATCGAATACGCCGAGAAGCACAACCTGCCGATCGAGGCCACCAAGCACAACCCGTTCTCCATCGACCAGAACGTCTGGGGGCGTGCCATTGAGACCGGCTTCCTTGAGGACTTGTGGAACGCCCCCACCAAGGACGTCTACGTCTACACCGATGACCCCGCCTACCCACCCGTGCCCGACGAGGTGATCATCACCTTCAAGGAGGGCATCCCGGTGGCCATCGACGGCCATGACGTCACCCCGCTGGAGGCCATCCAGGAGCTCAACCGCAGGGCCGGGGCGCAGGGCGTGGGCCGCATCGATACGGTGGAGGACCGGCTTGTGGGCATCAAGTCCCGTGAGATCTACGAGGCTCCCGGGGCAGTGACCCTCATCGAGGCGCATCAGGCACTCGAGGCCGTCACCCTGGAGCGCATGCAGCGCCGCTACAAGCGGAGTATGGAGCAGACCTGGGCCGAGCTCGTCTACGAGGCGCAGTGGTACTCCCCGCTCAAGCGCTCCATGGATGCCTTCATCGAGGACACCCAGCACTACGTCAGCGGCGACATCCGCATGGTCCTGCACGGTGGCCGGGCAACCGTCACCGGGCGCCGCTCCGAGACCAGCCTGTACGACTTCAACCTGGCCACCTACGACAGCGGAGACACCTTCGACCAGTCCTCCTCGCGAGGATTCATCGAGATCTACGGCATGCAGTCCAAGCTCGCCGCCGCCCGCGACGTGCGCGCCGGCAACGTCCAGGCATTCTGACCGAGTTGTGACCACGGCCCCGCCGCCCCGTCACCGGTCGCCCGGGTAGCGCCCACTGCGGCCTGACGAACTACGACGAACCGGTTGCCTCCACGATTGAGAGCGGAGGCAACCGGTTCGTTCGCGCCGGTTCTGCCGAGCCGATGGACGTGATCGGTTGCCGACCGGGAGACACTTACCTCAGTGTTCCCGGTGTTCCGGGCGTACCCGGCTACTCGGCCGCCTGTACCTTGTCCTTCTGGGCCTGGCGGCGCAGCCAGCGGGAGTCGTCGTTGGCGTAGGCGTAGTAGCCGCCGATAAGCAGACCCCCACCCACGAAGTTGCCCAGCAGCGCCACGGCCACGTTGCCCAGCGCCGGCAGGACGTCGATCCCGTGCGTCAGGCCGACGACGGTGAACAGCACCGTGTTGGCCACCGAGTGCTCGAAGCCGAGGAAGGCGAAGACGAACACGGCGATGATCATCGAGAAGATCTTGGACCAGTCCTCATGGATGAAACCGTTGTAGATGAGGAGCATCGCCAGGTTGATCATGAAGTTGCACAGGATCGCCCGTACGAAGAGATCCGCAACCCCCGAGGCCGATGACAGATAACCAAGCTTGGCCTCCACCGAGTGCAGGGCCTGCTCGCCGGTGGGTCCTTCCACGAGGGTGGAGAAGTGGTACATGACGGCGAAGACGAGTCCGCCCACGAAATTGCCGGCCAGGCACATGGACAGCACTCTCAGGGTTCTCCACGCCGTGATGCGCTTGTAGTAGTAGCCGATGACTACCACCATCATGTTGCTGGTGAGCAGCTCGGACTTCGTGTAGTAGATGAAGACGAGGGCCGGGCCGAAGGCCAGGGCCCCGAGGAACTTTCCGACCCCTGCCAGGGAGGTCTCCCCGACGTGAAGGCCGTCGAAAACACCGACGATGGCGTAGTTGACGATGTAGAAGACCGCTACGATCATGCCGGCCATCGCCGCGCGCATGAGGTAGCGGTGGGCGATCGCCCCGGTCATCTTGGTCTTGGTCTCCAGCGCCTCGAGCACGGTGGAGATGAACTGCTTGCCTGGGAAAAGAGCGTCTTGTTCGGCGGGCATGGCTCATCATGGCATGGCGGGAGAGCCGCCGAGCGGGCCCTTCTTCCTTCCCGTCGGTCGGTGCCGTCCGCCTGCTCCCGCTCCTGCGCCTCCTCGTGAAGGATAAGGTGTCGTTGTTTGCGATCCACCACGGGGCCTTTCCGGACTGATTGTTGCGGTACCTGTGCGGGCAGATGAGCCATGATGGGGCCATGAGCCAGTTCTCCAGCCAGCCCGCTAAGCCCTCCGCCGTCCAGTCCAGTCCCTCAGACTCGCAGCATAACTCGGACCCCGCCGGTGTCAGCCTGTGGGGTGGGAGGTTCTCCGGGGGGCCTGCTGACGCGCTTGCCGCACTGTCGGTGAGCACCCACTTCGACTGGCGCCTGGCCCGATACGACATCGCCGGCTCCCGAGCCCACGCCCGCGCCCTGGCGCAGGCCGGCCTGCTGGACCCAGGCCAGCTGTCCGGCATGCTGGATGCCCTGGACCGTCTCGAGGCGGACGTCGTCGCCGGCATCTTCGTCCCCGAGGTCTCCGACGAAGACGTCCACACGGCTCTGGAGCGCGGTCTCATCGAGCGCGCCGGCGACGACCTGGGTGGGCGCCTACGCGCCGGACGCAGCCGCAACGACCAGATCGCCACCCTGATCCGCATGTACCTGCGCGACCAGGCGCGTCATATCGCCGGCCTCGTCCTCGACGTCGTCGACGCCCTCATCGACCAGGCAGCCCAGGCCTCCGACGCCATCATGCCCGGACGCACCCACATGCAGCACGCCCAGCCGGTCCTCGTCGCCCACCAGCTGCTCGCCCACGCCTGGCCGCTCATGCGCGACGTCGAGCGCCTCGAGGACTGGGACGCGCGCGCCGCCGTGAGCCCCTACGGCTCGGGTGCACTGGCCGGCAACACGCTCGGCATGGACCCCGACGCCGTGGCCGCCGACCTCGGTTTTGAGGCGGCCGTGGAGAACTCCATCGACGGCACCGCCGCCCGCGACATCGTCGCCGAGCTGAGCTTCGTCCTCGCAATGGTGGCGGTGGACGTCTCGCGCCTGAGCGAGGAGATCATCATCTGGAACACCAAGGAGTTCGACTTCGTCACCCTCGACGACTCCTACTCCACGGGCTCATCCATCATGCCGCAGAAGAAGAACCCGGACGTGGCCGAGCTCGCCCGCGGCAAGGCCGGACGCCTCATCGGCGACCTGACCGGACTGCTTGCCACCCTCAAGGCCCTGCCCCTGGCCTACAACCGGGACCTGCAGGAGGACAAGGAGCCCGTCTTCGACGCCGTCGACACCCTGGCCATCCTCCTGCCGGCCGTCAGCGGCATGGTGTCCACCATGATCCTCCACTACCAGCGCATGGCGGACCTTGCGCCCCAGGGGTTCTCCCTGGCCACCGATATTGCGGAGTGGCTGGTCAAGAACGGTGTGCCCTTCCGAAGCGCCCACGAGATCTCCGGCGCCTGCGTGCGCGAGTGCGAGAGGCGCGGCATCGAGCTGTGGGACCTGTCCGACGACGACTTCACCGCCATCGACGAACGACTCACCCCGGGCGTGCGGGAGGTCCTCTCAGCCGAGGGCTCGGTGGCCGCCCGCACCGGGCACGGCGGTACCGCGCCGGTGCGCGTCGTCGAGCAGCTCGCCCGGGCCATCGCCCGCAGCGCCGAGCTGCGAGTCTTCGCCTGGGAGGGCTCCCTGCTGGACGGCCCCGCCGGACCCCAGTGGCCTGAGCCGGAGGAGTCTGGTCTCGAGGAGGACAACGACGCCGAGACGGACGCTGAGACTGAGCAGGACTGAGCCGGCCTGTCAGGACGATCCATGACGAACTTCGCGGAGGAGAGCACGACAGATCTGAGCCCTGAGACCGCCTTGCTCCTGAGCCGTGACAGCCTGGAGGTGGCCCCGGCCCTGCTTGGCGCCGTCATCTCCGTGTCCGGCTCGGAGGGGCGCGTCGCGATCCGGCTGACCGAGGTGGAGGCCTACCGAGGCGAGGAGGACCCGGGCTCCCACGCCTTTCGGGGCCGCACGGCCCGCAACGCCTCCATGTTCGAGGCCGGCGGGTGCGCCTACGTCTACTTCACCTACGGCATGCACCACTGCCTCAACATCGTCACCGGCCCGGCGGGTATGTCGCGCGCTGTGCTCCTGCGCGGGGGAGAGGTGATCGACGGTGTCGAGCTGGCTCGGGCGCGTCGCCCCGCCGCACGCACTGACCGCGACCTGGCCCGCGGCCCGGCACGACTGTGCGCCGCGCTGGGACTGGACCGCTCCGACGACGGCGCACTGCTGGGCGGGCCGGGATCACGCATCAGCCTGACGCTGCCGGAGCCGCGGCGGGCGCCGGATGCTGAGCGCATTCGCAGCGGGCCGCGCACCGGTGTCGCCGGACCCGGGGGAGATGGTAAGGCCTTCCCGTGGCGCTTTTGGCTGGACGGAGAGCCCACGGTCTCGGCGTACCGGCCCGCTGCGGCCGGGCGAGGTCGCAGGCGGAGAAGCGAGTAGGTTGATCATGGCTGGCCTGAATCAAGAGGCTGAGACGATGGCCGAGGAGTACTGGAACCACAATGTCGCCTTCCATCGCCGCATCATGAGGGACGCGGCGCTGCGCGGTGGGAGCGCGCTCGATGTCGGATGCGGTGACGGGCTCCTGCTCGAGCGCCTGGCGACAGTGTGCCGCTGCGTCGTCGGACTTGAACCCGATGAGCAGGCGGCGGCTCGAGCGCGCGGACGTCTGAAGCAGATCCCGCAGGCCGAGGTCCTCCTCGACGACGTCATGGATCCCGACCTGCCCAAGCGCATCGGAACCTTCGAGACGGTCAGCTGCGTGGCCACGCTGCACCACCTGCCGCTGGAACCTGCCCTGGTGAGGCTGAGAGAGCTGGTGGCACCCGGCGGGCGGCTCATCGTCGTGGGCCTGGCCGCCAACAAGAGTCTGTGGGACTGGGTGCTGTCCGCACTGGCTGTTCTACCTCTGCGCGCGGTCGGTGCCCTGCGCCGGGAGACGCGCGACATCGGTGTGGTCACGAGTGCTCCACGAGAGTCGCTCACCGAGATCCGTGCGGCGGCATCCCGGATCCTTCCCACAGCCAGGGTCCGACGGCGCTTCTACTACCGTTACACCCTCATCTGGGACCGCCCGATGGAGGCCTTATGAACGATTCCTCGCATCCGGCCCCCAGCTCCGCGGGCATGCCGATCCCTCTGCGTACTCTGTACGAGCTGCTGCGAACCGAGCTCGGTGGGATCGATCCCTGGCCCGCCGAGTCCGACCTCGAGTACGTCTGCGGGGCCGTCCTCGTGCAGAACACCACATGGGGCAGTGCCCTGCGCTCACTGGATGCGCTGAGAGATGCCACGGCCTTCGATACGGACCGGATTCTCTCGCTTGACGAGGCGCGTCTCATCGACCTGATCCGCCCCAGCGGATTCATGAAGGCCAAGGCTCGCGCGCTGCGCGCCTACGCGACCTGGCTCACGGGCCCGGAGGGGCGAGCTGCACCGGCTCTCGGTGATGATGCCCTGCGCGCAGAGCTGATGAAGCTGCCCGGTTTCGGCCCGGAGACGGCCGACGTCGTCGCCCTCATGGTCTACGACCGGCCCCGGTTCATCTTCGACGCCTACGCCAGGCGCCTGCTCCGCCAAGCCGGCTATGAGGCCGGCCGGGGCTACGAAGGCGCGCGTCGTGCTCACGAGGCAGCCGTGGCCGACAGCGGGCTCGACGTCGGCCAGCTCAAGGACTTCCACGGACTGATCATCACCGCCGGCCAACGTGCTCGTGCAGCGGGTGGGTGGGCGGTCTACGGTCCCACGATCGGCGTGGGGTCCATGAACCGGTAACCGTGCATGTGCTGTGGGCGAGGAGCGGACGGCCCGCGTGATAACGGTGCCGGTCTGATGCGACCGCATCGTGGAAGCCGGGCCGGGACATGGCAGACTATCCGCGCCGGAGGTATCCGCCGGCCCCGAGCGCGACGCGCCGGGACAACGCGTGCAGGACGCACGACGACTCACGGAAGGCGACTGGACAGTGACGGACATCCTGGACGAACTGCAGTGGCGCGGGCTCATCGCCCAGCACACCGACATCGACGCGCTGCGCGCAGCGTTGACTGACGGGACCGTCACCTTCTATTGCGGGTTCGACCCCACGGCTCCCAGTCTCCACCACGGCCACCTCGTGGCCGTCAAGGTCATGCGCCACCTTCAGCTCGCCGGACACCACCCGCTGGCACTGGTGGGGGGAGCAACGGGGCTCATCGGCGACCCACGCGCCAAGGGTGAGCGCAGCCTCAACACGAAGGACGTCGTCGCCGGCTGGGCGGTGAGCCTGCAGGAGCAGCTCGAGAACCTTCTCGACTTCAGCGGGGACAACCCGGCGCGGATCGTCAACAACCTGGACTGGACCCAGGCGATGAGCGCCATCGACTTCCTGCGGGACCTGGGCAAGCACTTCCGCATGGGCACAATGCTCTCCAAGGACATCGTCGCGCGTCGCCTGGCCAGTGAGGAGGGCATCTCCTACACCGAGTTCAGCTACCAGGTCCTCCAGGCCAACGACT
>CAUVMS010000109.1:0-9199 GCA_963552815.1 uncultured Actinomyces sp.
CCCGCGACCCTCACCTTGGCAAGGTGATGCTCTACCAACTGAGCCACATCCGCGTGACACCCTTGTGGGGTGCGGGAAGAAAGTTAGCAGAGGTCGTCGCCGGAGGCAAAACCATCCCGACACCAAACCCTCATGAGGTGTCTCACGCCCTAGGAGACCCCTGTGACCGAGACATGTGATCGAGACAGAGGGAACTAACGTGGCATGTCTTTCGCCCACACGCCTGCCTTCACACCTCAGTCGTGGCAGGGTTGTCCCTATGACCACGCCGACGACACCGAAGCCTCAGGCCACTCAGGAAACTCAGGAAGCTCCGCAGCGACAGACCTGGCCCGGCCACCCCTACCCGCTCGGGGCGACCTACGACGGCTCAGGAACCAACTTCGCCCTCTACTCCTCGGCGGCGACCGGCGTCGACCTGTGCCTGTTCGACGACGAAGGCAACGAGGAGCGGGTGGCGCTCAAGGAGGTCGACGGCGACGTCTGGCACGCCTACCTTCCTGGGACCTCCCCGGGACAGAAGTACGGCTACCGGGTGCACGGCCCCTACGATCCGGCCTCCGGCCTCCGCTGCGACCCCTCCAAGCTGCTGCTGGACCCGTACGCCAAGGCGATCTCCGGCGAGGTGACGCCCTCCCAGACCCTGTACTCCTACTCCTTCGACAACCCGGAGGAGCGCAATGAGGAGGACTCGGCCGGGCACACCATGCGCTCGGTGGTCATCAACCCCTACTTCGACTGGGGACACGACCGCCCCCCGGAGCACGAGTACCACGAGACGATCATCTACGAGGCCCACGTCAAGGGAATGACCAAGCTGCACCCGCTGGTTCCTGAGAACCTGCGGGGCACCTACGCCGGCCTGGCGCAGCCGGCGGTCATCGAGCACCTCAAGAGCCTGGGCGTCACGGCCATCGAGCTCATGCCGGTCCACCAGTTCGTCAACGACACCTACCTGCAGGAGAAGGGGCTGTCCAACTACTGGGGCTACAACACGATCGGATTCTTCGCCCCGCACAACACCTACGCCGCCTACGGCACCGAGGGGCAGCAGGTCCAGGAGTTCAAGTCCATGGTCAAGGCCTTCCACGAGGAGGGCATCGAGGTCATCCTGGACGTGGTCTACAACCACACGGCCGAGGGCAACCATCTGGGCCCCACGTTGTCCTTCCGCGGCATCGACAACAGCTCCTACTACCGGCTCGTGGACGGCTCTCCGGCCCACTACTTCGACACCACCGGAACCGGCAACTCGCTGCTCATGCGCTCGCCGGCTGTCCTCCAGCTCATCATGGACTCGCTGCGTTACTGGGTCACTGAGATGCACGTGGACGGGTTCCGCTTCGACCTGGCCTCCACCCTGGCCCGCCAGTTCCACGAGGTCGACAAGCTCAGCGCCTTCTTCGACATCATTCACCAGGACCCGGTGCTCTCCCAGGTCAAGCTCATCGCCGAGCCCTGGGACGTGGGAGACGGCGGCTACAACGTGGGCGGGTTCCCGGCCCTGTGGAGCGAGTGGAACGGGAAGTACCGCGACACCGTGCGCGACTTCTGGCGCGGAGAGCCCTCAACCCTGGGCGAGTTCGCCTCCCGCATCACCGGCTCCTCCGACCTGTACCAGCACGCCGGTCGCACACCGGTGGCCAGCATCAACTTCGTCACCGCCCACGACGGCTTCACGATGCACGACCTGGTCTCCTACAACGAGAAGCACAACGAGGCCAACCTCGAGGGCAACGCCGACGGCGACAACAACAACCGCTCCTGGAACTGCGGTGCCGAGGGCCCCACTGACGACCCGGCGATCAACGAGCTGCGTCACCGCCAGACCCGTAACTTCCTGGCCACTGTCCTGTTCAGTCAGGGCGTCCCCATGATCTGTCACGGCGATGAGATGGGACGCACCCAGGGGGGAAACAACAACGCCTACTGCCAGGACAATGAGATCTCGTGGATCGACTGGAACCTCGATGAGCAGGACAACGACCTGCTCCAGTTCACCCGCACCATGATGTGGCTGCGTCGGGATCACCCGGTGCTGCGGCGTCGGCGATTCTTCACCGGGGACGCCAAGCACGGCGGTGAGAGCGAGCTCGGCGAGATCGAGTGGCTCACACCGGCCGGTGAGTCGATGACCGATCAGGACTGGACCACCTGGTACGCCCGCGCCATGATGGTCTTCCTCAACGGGGAGGCCATCGCCGAGCCCGATGAGCGGGGTCAGAGAGTCGTGGACAACTCCTTCCTCGTGCTCATCAACGCCTCCGAGGAGGACATCACCTTCACCCTCCCGGGCGAGGGCTACTCCCCTGCCTGGAAGGTCGCTCTGGACACGGCTCCGGCGGTGGACGGGGACTCCGACCCGGTCCTTGCCGCGGACGAGACCGTCAGGGTGGAGGCCCGCTCCATGCTCTTCCTCACCGATGCCCCGGAGTCCGACGCGACGACGGAACGGCTCCAGCGGTAGCCGGTGCCGGCCGACGCGCAACCGGATACGACCAGACAACAGCGCACCGCCCGACGCGCACCAGACGAGCTCAGGAAGTCACATGACCGACGTAGTGGACGCAGCAGTGGATTCAGCGGATTCAGCGGATAGGGAGAGTTCAGGGGGCTCAGCGGAGTCATCCGTCTCCGCGGAGTCGGCGGAGACTCCCGCCTACGCCCCCTGGTCGGGGCACGTGCCGGCGCCCGAGCACCGCACCCCGGTGACCACCTACCGGCTCCAGCTGGGAGCGGACCTCACCTTCGCCGACGCCAAGGAGCTGGTCCCCTACCTGGCCGGCCTCGGGGTCACCGACCTCTACCTCTCTCCGGTCCTCACCGCCGCCCCGGGGTCCACCCACGGTTACGACGTCGTCGATCACCAGCGCATCAGCGCCGTCATGGGCGGGCGCGACCAGCTGGAGTCCCTGGCTGCCGAAGCCGGCTCCCACGGTATGGGCGTTGTGGTGGACATCGTTCCCAACCACATGGCGGTGCCGACCCCCTGCTGGCACAACCTTCCCCTGTGGTCGGTACTGCGCGAGGGCCCGGACTCCCCCTACGCCGCCTGGTTCGACCTCTCCCTGGACGAGCCCATCCTCATGCCGATCCTGGGCAGGCGCATCGGCGCGGTCCTGGCCGACGAGGAGCTCACCCTGGAGCAGATGGTGGTCCCCGGTCAGGAGGAGCTGGGCGAGCAGTGGGTACTGCGCTACTACGACCACGCCTTCCCCATCGCCCAGGGCACCGAGTCTCTGCCGATGCATGTGCTCGTCCAGCGTCAGCACTACCGCCTGGCCTACTGGAAGGTCGGCGACGAGGAGATCAACTACCGGCGGTTCTTCGACGTCGGTACCCTGGCCGCGATCCGGGTGGAGGACCCCGACGTCTTCGCCGGGAGCCACGCCCTCATCCTGGAGCTCATGCGGGCCGGCGTCATCAGCGCCCTGCGTGTGGACCACCCGGATGGCCTGGCCGATCCCGGCGGCTACCTCACCCAGCTGGCTGACGCCACCGCAGGATCGTGGATCGCCGCGGAGAAGATCCTGGCGCCGGACGAGTCCCTGCCCACCTCCTGGCCGGTGGCCGGAACCACCGGCTACGACGCCGCCTGGAGGATCGACCAGCTTCAGGTGGACCCCGCCGGGGCCGCCCGGCTGGGGGCGCTCATGCAGGAGCTCACCGGGGACGCACCGGTCGACTACGACCGCATCGTCGACGAGGCCAAGCGGGAGGTCATCGCCGGGTCGCTGGCCGCGGAGGTCGACCGCCTGGCGCGCATCCTGGAATCGTTGACCTCGCAGGACGTTCGTCTGCGTGACCACACGCTGCGCGACCTGCGGGCCTGCGTCGTCGAGCTGCTCGTGGCCGCCGATCAGTACCGGGTCTACGTCGTCCCGGGCACACCGCCCAGCCCGGAGACGGCCGCTGTCCTGCACGCAGACGCCGAGCGCGCCCGACAGCGCCTCGAACCGGACCAGGGCGAGACACTCGACCTCGTGGTCGCGATCCTCCTGGGTGAGCCGGTTGGCTCCGAGGGCCTGTCGGAGTCCCCGGAGCGTGCCGAGGCAGTCATCCGCTTCCAGCAGGTGTGCGGGGCAGTCACCGCCAAGGGGGTGGAGGACACGGCCTTCTACCGCTGGACCCACCTGACCAGTCTCACCGAGGTCGGTGGCAACCCGGCCGGATTCGCGTTGAGCGCCGACGAGGCCCATGCCTGGGCCGAGCGGGTCCAGAACACCTGGCCCGACACCATGGTCACCTCCACCACTCACGACACCAAGCGCGGTGAGGACGTGCGCGCCCGCCTGGACGTCCTGGCCTCCTACGCCGATGAGTGGAGCGACCTCGTCCACCGCCTGCGCGCCGTGACCGCGCAGGCCCGCCCCCTGGACCTCGACGGACGCAGCGAGAACCTGCTGTGGCAGACCCTGTGGGGCACCTGGGCGCCCGACAGCGACGACCCCATGGATCCCGAGCGCCTGAGCGCCTACCTCATCAAGGCCTCCCGGGAACAGAAGATCTGGACCACCTGGACCGCTCCGGACCTGGCCCGCGAGCAGGCCCTGACCGACTACGCCACCCACCTGCTGACCAGTGAGGACGTCACCCGCGAGCTGGAGGGCTTCGCGACTCTGACGGCCAAGGCGGTACGCACCGCCGTCCTCGCCAACAAGGCGCTGGCCCTGACCTGGATGGGGGTGAGCGACATCTACCAGGGCAGCGAGACCACCCGCACCTCCCTGGTGGACCCCGACAACCGGCGCGCGGTCGGCTACACCGGCCCCGACGGCCTCGTAAACACCCTGGAGCGCCTCGACTCCGGCGCCGCTCCGCGCAACCTCGATGAGGACAAGCTCTTCCTCACCTCCCGCCTGGCGCGCCTGCGCGCCTCCCGCCCCAACACCTTCGTCGGCCCCCGCTCGGGCTACCGGGCCATCCCGGTAACCACCTCCTTCGCCTTCGCCTACACCCGTCTGCTTGACGAGGCGCCCGACGTCGTCGTCATCGTCAGGCGCCTGTCCAAGCGGCTCGAGCAGCTGGGCGGGTGGCGCGAGGAGAGCGTCGTCCTGCCCGACGGCACCTGGGAGGACGTCCTGCACGGCGGCACCGTGGAGGGCGGCAACCAGTCCCTGGCAGCGGTGGTGGGAGACGCGCCGGTCGTCGTCCTGGCCAAGGTCCCCACGAAGACGTCCGCCGACACCGCTGAGCCTGGTCATCCCACCGAGGAGGTCGCCCCATGAGTCCGAAGCCGCGGACCTGGACCTCTCCCGCTCTACCCGTGGGACCACGGGTACCGGTGTGGGCGCCTTCAGCCCGGAGCGTGGAGCTGCACCTGCCCGCAGACGACCAGCTGGTCGACATGGTCCCGGCCTCCGGAGGATGGTGGACCGCACCCTTCGACCTGGAGCCGGGCACCGACTACGCCTTCCGGGTGGACGGCTCCCCGGACCGTCCCGATCCTCGCAGTGCCCTGCAGCCTCACGGCGTCCACGGCCCCTCGCGAACCGTGGACCCGGCCTCGTGGCAGTGGACCGACCAGGACTGGGCGGGCAAGGAGCTGCTCGGCTCGGTCATCTACGAGCTTCACGTGGGCACCTTCACCCCAGAGGGAACCCTGGATGCCGCCATCTCCCGTCTGGGTCACCTGGCCGATCTGGGCGTCGACATCGTCGAGCTCATGCCGCTGGCCGCCTTTCCCGGCAAGGCCGGCTGGGGCTATGACGGGGTGGGACTGTGGACGGTCCATGAGGCCTACGGCGGCCCCGCGGCCCTGGTCCGATTCGTCGACGCCGCCCACCGCGCCGGCATCGGCGTGTGCCTCGACGTCGTCTACAACCACCTGGGCCCGTCGGGCAACTACCTCAGCGTCTTCGGCCCATACTTCACCCGGGCCCACCACACGCCCTGGGGCGAGGCAGTCAACTACGACCATGACGGCAGCCAGCAGGTACGTGCCTTCGTCATCGACTCCGCCCTGCGCTGGCTGCGCGACTTCCACGTCGACGCCCTGCGTCTGGACGCCATCCACGAGATCAAGGACGACGCCGCAGCCGCTGACCCGCCCCAGGCGCACGTTCTGGCCGAACTCTCCGACGCCGTGGCCTCCCTGTCCGCCGAGCTGGGCCGCCCCCTGGGCTTGGTGGCGGAGGCCGACCTCAACGACGTCGGTGTCATCACTCCCACCGACGAGTCGCCACCGGCCAAGGTGCCGAGCCTGGGCATGACCGCCCAGTGGGCCGACGACGTCCACCACGCCCTGCACGCCCGGCTCACCGGCGAGGCCCAGGGCTACTACGGGGACTTTGCCGAGGCCGGCGCCTGGGCCAAGGCATATGGGCGGGCCTTCCTCCACAACGGCACCTGGTCCACCTTCCGGGGGCGCAACTGGGGAGCACCCGTGCCTGAGGACACCGATCCCCGGCGCTTCGTGGTCTTCGGTTCCGACCATGACCAGGTCGGCAACCGGGCCGTCGGCGACCGGCCCTCGTCCGCCCTCGACGACCCGGCCCTGGCGGCCAGCGCCGCCCTGGTGCTGCTGTCCCCCTACACGCCGATGCTCTTCATGGGCGAGGAGTGGGGCACGCGTACCCCCTTCCAGTTCTTCACCGACTATGAGGAGGCCGACCTCGCCCGCAGCGTCAGCGAGGGCCGCGTACGGGAGTTCGCCGGATTTGGCTGGGACGCCGATGAGATCCCCGACCCTCAGGCGCCCAGCACCGTTGAGGCCTCACGCCTGCGCTGGTCCGAGCTCAGCGAGCCCGGACACGCCCGCATGCTGTCGTGGTACCGCGCGCTGACCGCCCTGCGACGCGAGCTGGCCTGGTCGCAGCGCACCGCCTGGCCGCAGGTCGATGAGACCGACGACGTCCTCACGGTGACCTACGAGGACATCGTCGTCGCGGTCAACCTCTCCGACCAGGAACGCCCCGCTCCTGCCTTCACGACAGTGCTCCTGTCCTGGGACACGGTCGATCCAGACCAGCCGGTCCTGTCCCACGGACAGACGCTTATCGCCCGGCGTTGACGGAGCCGATCAGGAAGCCTCCCGCCATAACACGCCGCACGCTACCGCACCGAGACTCAACAGATGCACATTCGTTCAGAAAGGCAGGTCCCTCGTTGGCACAATGCAACCCACTGCGCGGCGTGGCTTCGTGTACCCACCGCGGTGGCGCACTAGCGTGGCATCCGTGACTATCAATGGTAGGCCGCGCCAGAACGAGGCAGGTGTCATCCCCGAACGATTCGAGGAAGCGCTCCTGTCCCTTCGCAACGCGCCCCGTTCACGAGGGCTCCTCATGGAGGAGGTACCCGCCCCCAAGAAGCTGGCGCCCTACTCCGCGGCGCTGACGGCGGAGACCGTTGAGACCGTCGGCAACACGCCGATCGCCACCGGACGCTTCGTCGTCCTCTACGACCCCAACGGTCAGGACGCCTGGGACGGGGACTTCCGCATCGTGATCCAGGCGCGTGCCCGGATCGATGACGAGGTCGGCCTGGATCCCGTCTTCGAGTCCGCTGCCTGGAGCTGGCTCACCGACGGGCTGGAGGACTCCCGAGCCGGGTACCGGGCGCTGGTAGGAACCGTCACCAGGGTCCTGTCCGAGACCTTCGGCGGGCTGACCCTCACCGACTCCTGCGCCCACGCCGAGATCCGGGCCTCCTGGTCACCCACGACCGCTCAGCTCGGCCCCCACCTGACCGCCTGGCACGACCTCCTCCTGGTCGCCTCCGGCCACGAACCAGCCGCGATCCACCCCCTCACCCTCGCCGGAGTCGCCAGGTGACAACCCGCGCAACCGGCGCCTCCCGCCCAACTGCGTCCTCGGCCCTGCCCCGCCCAGCTGCGTCCTCGGCCCTGCCCCGCCCAACTGCGTCCTCGGCCCTGCCCCGCCCAGCCGTACCCCCCGGGACGACGGACCATCCCATCAGCCCCCACGACGTCATCGACTACCCGCGTCCCCAGGACGGGCTGCCCACGATCACCAGCACTCCCATCGACCTGAGCCGGGTCGCTCACCTTCTGTCCGACGGCCACGGCCCCGTCGCCGTCGACGCCGAACGCGCCTCAGGCTTTCGCTACGGACAGGACGCCTACCTCATCCAGCTCCGGCGTGAAGGCGTCGGCACCCTCCTCATCGACCCGGTCACCAGCGGCCCACTGGCAGAGCTGGCCACCACCCTCGACGGCCCCGAGTGGATCCTTCATGCCGCCGACCAGGACATCCCCTGCCTGACCGCCCTTGGCCTGAGGGCCGCCTCACTGTTCGACACCGAGCTGGCCGCCCGGCTCCTAGGACGCCAGCACGTGGGGCTGGGAGCTGTCATCGAGGAGACCCTGGGGCTGCGCCTGGCCAAGGACCATGCGGCGGCCGACTGGTCCACCAGGCCCCTGCCCACATCCTGGCTCATCTACGCCGCTCTCGACGTCGAGCTGCTCATCGACCTCAGGCACGCCCTGGCCGCCGAGTTGGAGGCAGCTGGAAAAGAGCAGTGGGCCGCCCAGGAGTTCGAGCACGTGCGGACCAGGCCCGCCAGGCCCGCCAAGCTCGACCCATGGCGCAAGACCCCGCGGGCAGGAAGCGCCGTGCGCTCCCCCCGCTCGCTCGCGATCCTGCGCGAGCTGTGGCAGTCCCGCGAGGAGCTGGCCGCAGAGCTCGACCGAACCCCCTCCAAGGTTCTGTCCCACCAGGCTCTCATCGCCGCCGCCGTCGCCCGCCCCCGATCACGGCGCAAGATGGCCAGCCTCAAGGAGTTTTCCTCCCGGCAGGCGCGCCAGAACCAGGAGCGCTGGTGGAGAGCCATCGAGCGCGCCCTGGAGCTGCCCGACGACGAGCTGCCCCCCACCCGAGCCCCGATGGGTCCCGACGAGCTTCCCCACCCGCGCACCTGGCAGCGTCACCATGCCGAGGCCGCCGACCAGTTCAATCGGGTACGCGGGGCCGTCAGGCAGCGCGCCGAGGGTATCCATGTCCCCCAGGAGCTGCTCCTGGCGCCGGGCTGCCAACGCCGTCTGGCCTGGGACCTCGGCGAGGAGATCGAGGCCGGACGCACCGGCGGCGTCAGCACTCAGGAGATCGGTGAGCGTCTGGCCGCCATGGGGGCCAGGCCGTGGCAGATCGAGCAGGCCGCACCCACCCTTGCGGCAGCACTGAGCTGAACGCTCTTCGAGTACACACGACGGGCGCCGTCCACCTCCGAGGTGGACGGC
>CAUVMS010000110.1:0-9124 GCA_963552815.1 uncultured Actinomyces sp.
AGGCGGCGGCGACGGCGGCATCGAGCTCCACGTGGATGGCGCGCATGCGGTCCACATCCGGGTCTGTACCGGTCTCCAGGCCGGGGTCGTTGACGAGGTTGTAGAGCTTGGTCAGCCCGAGATCGCGGCGCAGCATGATCTCTCGCCGTTCGGCGTCCAGCGTTCGACCGATCGTCTCCAGCTCCGGCGTGGGCTCAGGCCGAGGGAAGGTCTCAAAGACATCCGACGGCGTATAGCGAGTCCCCGCCCCCAAGGTTGATCCATAGGTGATAGCCCAGCACTGATGAAACGAAGAGGAAAGAATCACCTGTTGACCATAGGAATCAACAGCGAATACAACCAGAGCATCAGATAAAATTTGACAACTTGAAACTCGACACGGCATCAGAGTTTTAGTGTGACGAGTAAGAACCAGAACTTCCCCCAGACCTACAATTGCCTTCCGCATCGCAGGCCGTTTATCGGCATACTGCCACCAGCGTTCAGGCAATGGCCTGCGAAGCACGTAGGAACCGTCCGGCTTCACGCGCTGACGCTCGGGCTTCACGCTCCTTAACAGACGTCGGTAGGGAGCCTTATATTCCGCCGCACGCTCCTCCGACCAGTCATTGAAGTCAATAACCCAGCGCGAAGCCGAGCAGTCTGGGAGAGAGTTGAGATCTTCTCCATTGAGGTAGGGGAAGAGCACTTCGGCATTCCGAGACTCTTCTGCGATCCACTCCCGAGCCTCCTCCGGATCCAGAATGAACCCCTTACCAAGAACGATACATCCCTGGAAAGCGATTCTGGCATTCTCAGTGAGACGTTCAGGCTTCCCCTCTACACGACCGACCGGTTCGAGAAGGCTGCTGATCCGGGGTACCGGCACATCATCACAGATCGTGGTTGTATGCGAGGAGACGGCACCGCGCGTCCCCCACACGGCCGCGAACTCGAGATTGGCATTCCTAGAGGGCCAGGAGCTCGACCGAATAGCACGGGTGATGGTAAAGCCGGAGTCCACCATCTGATCCAACCCTACCTCGCGGGTGTCACCCTGGGCAACGGTGTTCGTGGCAATGAGCCCCAAGGTACCACGCTCATTGAGCAAAGAGAAAGCACGGAGAAAGAAATATGCAACCAGGTCCGTGTTATCTGCTGGCCGTCCCGCAAGCACATTGATAAGCCATCCACGCAGGTTCACCCCCATTGCTCCGCTGATCTTCTTTCCGCCAAGGAAAGGCGGATTGCCGATGATTGCGTCAAAACCGCCGCGCTCCATGACCTCGGGCATGGCCAGGGGCCAGTGGAGGCAGTGCCAGCGCTCGTAGTCGGTGGGCACAGTCGGGGTGAGGCCAGCCTCAAGAGTCTCTTCAAGATCACTTTCATCACCTGCACCCTCGGAAGGGAAGGCCCGCCCCAGGGCCACCGCCAGGGCTCCGTAGGCCTCATTGATCGCTTGCCTCGATTTCACCTCAGTCTTGGGATTGAGGCCCACGGCCACGATCGCGTCGGCCACCCGGGTCAGAAGCTTCAGATCCTCCTCATTCTCATGCTGGAGGCGCTGCTTGGTCGTCATCGAACGAGCAGGGTCGGTACTGCTGATCTCGCTGGCGAGGTCCTGGCGACGCTCAGTCACCCTCTTGACCACGGTGTCGACATCGAGGGCTCCGGCATAGGTGCCGGTGCGGTCGAGCTCGAAGAGTCGTTGTGTTGTCGCTGCTGCGGGGTCGATATGCTGGGCCTTCAGCTGGCGCAGGTCGGTGAGGCCCAGGAGTGAGTTGCCGACGAAGACCTTGTCATCGACGAAGCTGAAGGGCTTGTCCTCATCCAGGGAGACGAGCCACAGAGAGAGCTTGCACATCTCCACGGCCATCTCGTTAATGTCCACCCCGTAGAGGCAGCGGGCCACTACCTTCCGCAGGGCCTGGCGCTCCAGGTCAGCGGGCCGCGTGCCCTGCTGCAGCGCGCCCTCTCGGATCCAGGCCTCGACGAGCTCGCGGGCCAGGAAGCGGGCCGCCGCCACGAGGAAGGCGCCCGAGCCGCAGGCGATGTCCGCCACGTGCAGGTCGAGGATATGGTCGGAGGACACCGGCTGCCACTGGCTGCGGTCGTCGGTCTCATGGGGGCCGGGTGAGTAGACGAGTGGTTCGAGGGCATACCTCACCACCTCCTCGGCGAGCGACCGGGGCGTGTAGTGGGCGCCGGCGTTGCGCCGTGACGGGGTCTCGGTCACCACGAGGCCCCCGCGCTGGATGACGACCGGCCGGCCCCGCAGATCCCTGCGGATGACGCCGATCCAGGGGCGCAGATCCGCACGCAGGGCCTCATCGCGGGTCACGGCGAGCAGGGCGCGGTCGGCGTCGGGCAGCGTGTCCCCGGCGGCGAGGGCCTTGGTCAGGGCACTGCGGGTAGGTGGCTTGGCCCCGGGCTGGTGCTCCTTGAGCCAGGCGATGATCGCCCCAGCGAGGTCGGCGTCCTCAGCGTGCCGCTCCGCGAACTCGTTCAACACCGACAGCGTAACCTCGGGCTCCTCACCCTCCTTGCCGAGCAGGCCGAGGGTCGTCTCCTCAGCGCGGGTGCAGGTGTAGCCGAGCAGGCCCTCGTAGATGTAGCCGATCTGCTCCACGTCGATGTCCCGGAAGGACAGGCGCCGGGCCTCCTGGCCCTTGAGACGGGCGGTCTGGAGAGAGCGCAGCACGTGGAGCATGACCCGGTCGGAGACGGTGAGCAACAGGGTGCCGCTGGCATCCGTGGCCGTCAGGAAGGGAAAGCGTTCGGGGTCGAACAGGGAGCCGCCGTAGGCGGGGATGCGCATGTCCTCGGTGTTGACACCGCCGTGCAGGGCGCGGGAGGTGGCCAGCAGCCGGTGCCAGGTCAGGCTCGTGCCGTCCATGGACTCCTCGCCCTCGTCGCGGGCGCGCGCCTCCAGGGCGTCCAGGACCGTGGCCAGGCCGTAGCCGCCGGTGTAGAGGGAGTCGGTGGGCAGGAGCCCGCGCTCCTCGGCGAAGAGGAGGAAGACGGCGCGCATCATGACGGTGACAACCGCCTCGTAGACCTCCCGGGGCTCGGCTCCCAGCGGACCGTTGCCCGTCGCTCCGCCCGTCTCTCCGCCCGTATCGTTGCCCGGTTCGGGGCTCTCGGTACTCTCTTGACTCGCCGGGGCCTCGCGCTCGGCGGCGTCGAGGAGGGCGTCGGACAGGGCGGAGACGATGAGCTCGACCGCGCTGCGCACCTGGGTGCCCAGGGCCTCGGTGACCTCCTCCGCCGCCAGAACCGATTCTTCGAAGAGCCGGGGCAGGCGCTGCGCCGAGGTGCCGCCCACCAGGCGGCGCACGCTCAGGAGCTCGCAGAAGGCGTCGCGGGTGGCCGGCTCCTCCACCCAGGTCTGGCAGTCCACGAGGCCGGAGGCCGCGCTCCCCTCCCGCGGGGCGCTCACCATGGCCCACCAGCGCCCATCGGTGACCACGCCGATCGAGCAGGTGGAGCCCGGGGCTCGCAGCATCGCGGCCATCCGGTCGATGGGGCTCGTGGCCCAGCCGTCCTGGCCCACCTCCCGCAGGGAGTCGGCCGGGTCGGTGACCAGGACCAGGGCGCCGACCTCCTCCCCGCGCAGGAGCGCCCCGGTCGGGGTGACCGTCACCGCCTGAATGCCGTCGGAGGCGGCGCGGTAGGTCTCCGCGAGCGCCGGGCGGTCCTGCACCGTCGTCCAGAGACCGCCCCAGCCCACGACCTCGGTGAGTACCGCCCCCACCCAGGCGTCCCGGGCACGGCGGTAGGAGGCGAGGACCGAGTCGGAGTCCCGGTCCGCGTCCCAGGCGTCCCAGGCCCGGTCCAGGGCGGGCTTAGCAGCGCGCAGCACCTCGCGGCGCTCGCGGCTCATCCCCGGCATACCCTGCGGGTAGAGGCCGGCGAGGACGGGCACGGAGAGAAAGGGGCCCTCGGTGTCCACTAGGCCCAGCCACTGGCGGTGCTGCTGGGCGGTGCTGCGCCCGCCCGAGGCACCGCGGTCAGCGCCGCCGGCACCAGCGGCTCCCCTGCCAGCGGTACGGCTCCTGGTGCGGCCCTTCGATGCGGGTGTCCTCGGGCTCATGACTGCCTCCCCCAGGTCTCGGCGTCCTCCTCGGTGACGGCCAGGACGAGGGCCACCGAGGAGACATAGGGCCGGACGTCCTCATAGCGCGAGCGCACCGCCGCCTCCTCACGGGTCTCCTCCCCGGCCAGATCCTCCAGGCGGTCCTCCATGGCACGGATGTCCCGGGCGCGCTGCTGGCGCTGCTCACCGGACCACAGGTCCAGCATCGCCTGCTGCTCGCGCTCCTGGGCGCGCAGGTGGGTCAGGGAGTCGGTCAGGTTGGCGCGGAAGGCGGCGAAGATGCCGCGCACGCGGTCGAGATCCGCCTGGCAGCGCTCGTCGAGGCTCTGGTGGACGCCCGCCTGCAGGCTCTGGGCCCGGCGGGCCGTCTCCTCCACAAGGCGGGTGCGCAGGTGGCCGCCGTCGTTCCACAGGGCCGCCAGGTGGCTACGCACCTCGGGGCCGGCCAGCCGGTAGCTGCCCGGGTCGAGGGATCGGTCCAGGACCTCATGCAACGTGTCCTCGGCGATGCGGTGCCCGCGCAGCCGCACGCCGGTGACGAAGACCTGCTCGTGCAGGCGCAGGCCGCCGCGCCCCACCAGCACCAGGCGGGACATGGAGGCGGCGCAGGAGTGCTCCAACCCCGGCAGGACCACGGCCGTCACCCGGCTGACCTCCGAGTGGGGGCTGAACAGATTGGCACGCAGGATGCGGGTGGACTTGCGCATGAGCGGATGACCCAGGTGGACGTGGACGATGCCGGGGACGCGCCCGGCCTCCTCATCGAAGGTCACCGGCCGCAGCCGGCCCGGCTGGAGCCGGGTGTCCAGGCCGGCCACCGCGTCCTGCCAGGAGCGCGCCAGGTCCGGGACCGCGAAGACGCTCGCATCGGTCAGCTCGGAGCCGACCTCCTCCAGGGGTGGCTGGTGGGTCATGGTGAGGGCCTCATCCACCACGCGCCGGCCGGCCTGCGGGGTCAGGTGCATGTCCGCTTTGGTCCGCTTATAGCCGCGGGCCAGGGCGGTCAGCTGCTGATTGAGCCGGCCGCTGCCGGCCAGGGCGGAGTCGATGGCCTTCTCGTCGCGGCCGCGGGTCGGGGCCTTGCGCAGGCTGCGGCCCAGGAAGCGCGTGGTGATCTGCTCGTCAATGAGCGGGTTGACCGCGCCCAGGTCCCGGGTCTCGGTGGCGATCTTCTCCGCCAGCCGTCCCAGAAAGTCCTGGTGCCCCGCGTAGAGGCCCTCGCCGGAGGCCACGGGGGCGAGGTAGAAGATCGTGGGGGTCTCCCGCTGGCCGTAGCGGTCGATACGCCCCACCCGCTGCTCCAGGCGGGAAGGATTGAAGGGAACGTCGAAGTTGACCAGACGGTGGCAGTAGGTCTGCAGGTCGATGCCCTCGCCGGCGGCGTCGGTGGCCACGAGGACGCGCATGTCCTCCTCGACGGGGTCGGCGTTGAATCGCGCCCGGATGTCCTCGCGCTCATCGGCCGACGTCGAGCCGCGGATGACCGCCAGGCGCTCGCCGTAGCCCTGCTGGTGCAGGACCGAGACGATCCAGTCGAGGGTGTCCGCGTACTCGGTGAAGACGACGACCCGCTCATTGGTCCACGTGCGCCCGTCAGGCCGGCAGACGGCGTCGAGCATGGACACGAGGGCCTCGAGGCGGGAGTCGGGGCGGGACCGATAGCCGCGCGCCCACTGGGCCAGGTCCTCGAGCTGCTCGCGCGTGGCGGCGCTCAGCGGGTCCGAGCCGCGAGTGGCCAGCAGCGTGTCCAGCTCCGGCTGGGCGATGAGGCCCTCCTCCTCGTCGGACTGCCCCGAGCCCATGACCTCGGTGTAGTAGTCGTCGTAGGCGTCATTGTCGTCGCCGAACCAGTCCGGGTCGCCCGCGGGCAGGACGGGAGCGAGGTAGCCCTCCAGGGTCTGGGCGAAGGCCCAAGGGCTGGACAGGAAGCGCTTCTTGAGCAGCAGGGCCGCGATGTCGAGATTGCGCCGCCCCTGGGCGCGCCCGGAGCTGCGCAGCAGCGAGTCCAGCTCGGCGTAGGCGCGCTCCTCATCGTCGGAGGGCTCGTAGGGGAGCACCTCGACCCGGCGGCTGCGGAAGTCCTTGTCGGTGATCTGCGACTTCAGGCGCCGCACGGTCACCTCCTCCAACGCGGTGGAGTCGATGCTCGCGCCGCGGGCAAAACGCCGGGGGTCGATCATCTCCAGCAAGGCGGAGAAGGACTCGGTGTAGCCGTTGTGGGGCGTGGCGGACAGAAACAGGCGGTGCTCGCACTTGTCCGCCAGGCGCCGCAGAGCCCGGGTGCGCTGGGAGTCCACGGCATAGCCGCGCCCTCCCCCGGCCGCCGAGGGCGCCGCCGGGGCCACGTGGTGGGCCTCGTCGACGACGAGCACGTCGAAAACGTAGCGGCGAGCCGATCCTGAGCTGTCGGTCTCCGCCAGGACCTCGCGCAGGAGCCGCTGGGCGCGCACGCCCGGTAGCCAGGCCATGGAGACGATGATGCGCGGGTGCAGCCGCAGCGGGTTGGCGGCCAGGCCGTAGGTGCGCCGGTCGGCGGCCATGCGCGCGGAGTCCACGATGACGAAGTCCAGGCCGAACTTCTCGCGCATCTCGTCGCGCCACTTCAGGGCCAGGCTCGGCGGACACACGATGATGACCGAGCGAGCCCGGTGGCGCAGGAGGAGCTCCTCGATGACCAGGCCCGCCTCGATGGTCTTGCCCAGGCCGACGTCGTCGGCCAGCAGCAGGTTGGTGCGCGGAGCCGCGAGCGCCCGGCGCAGCGGCTCGAGCTGGTAGGGCTCCAGGGTGGCGCCCGAGCGGAAGGGCGACTGGAAGGCCTTGGGGTCGGCGGAGGTGACGGCGCCCCAGCGCACGGCGTCGACGAAGGCACCCAGGGTGTCGGGGTCGTCGAAGTCGTCGGCGGAGATGGTCTCCGGCAGGCCCCGGTCCGGGACCACGGAGTTGCCGACCTCGAGCTCCCAGACGACGCGCAGCTCCTCGCCCATACGGTCCTCGTCAAGGGACTGGAGGGTGACGACGTGCTCAAGGAGGGGGCGGCCATCGTCGGCCGAGCTGCGGGGCAGACCCTGGGCCTCGACCTCGGTGACGGCCCAGATGGCGCCCCGGACCTGGACGACCTGGCCTGCCTCGGGCGGCGCCGGGGTGCGCAATGCTGTGACGGTCTGAGACACGACGATTTCCTCCGGTCGCCTGGGGCAGGGAATCGCACCTTGCGAGCAGCCACGCGACCGCGTCATCCTAACGCAGCCGCGCGACCGCCCCGCGCCAGATCAGGGCCTGTTTCTCAGGCGTGATCCGGGGCGACCGGGTGGTGACGCTGCCGAGGCTCATGAAACTGGGGCGACCACCGCCGTGTGCGCCGTCGAGGACGTACTTTTGCCGTGAGGACTGCGATTCGTTGTCAACGACTGGGTTCTGGACGTCGTCGTCTTTGAGAAAACGCAGTCGCCAAGCGGAAAGTACGTCGCCAACCCCGGCTCAGACGCAAACTGACTCGGCACACCTCGACTCAGGCACAACCCAACTCAGGTACAAACCGACTCAGCACACCTCGACTCAGGCGCAACTCGGCCCAGGGGCGGCCCGGGAGCAGCCCGGGAGAACATCTCATGCCCGCCCGAGCCCGGAAGCCACCCTGTCCCGGACTCGGGTGAGTCAGCAGCGGCCGGCACAAGTCATCGGCGACGACGGGTCTCAGTAGAGGCGGGGCTGCTCGGGGGCGGCTGACTCCACCCAGGCGACCAGCGCCGAGTGGGACTCCTCCATCATCGCCAGGTCGAAGCCGTCGGGGCTGCGGGTGGCATCCACGCAGTGGACCTCGATGACGCGCCCCTGCTCCCGGCGCCGCCTGGCCTCGGAGAGCTCCAGGTTCAAGCGACTCCATGAGCGCGACGGCCTGGTGGAGAAGGACACAAGGCGGTACCACTCCAGGGAGTCGAGCCGAAAGGAGGCGACCCCGCTCAGCCAGCGCTGCGCTCCACGCGGGCGCAGGGCGCACTCGAAGGAGCCGACCTGCCCGGCGAGGTAGCGCAGGCGAACCAGGAACCCGCCTGTCAGCAGCACGAGGACGATGGCCACAATCGCCACGACCATCCACACGTGCTGCCCCACGCCTCAGACCTCCGCGTCTTGCTTCACATGGTCGGCGGCGATCGTGATGGCGTCGTGGTCCACGGAGCAGAACCCGCCGGACACCTCGATCCTGTGCATCTCACCGTCGACGGAACTCAGGCGCACCGACCCTGTTCCCAGGACCGCCACGAGGGGCTGACGGCCCGGCAGGACCCCCAGCTCCCCGTTGATCAGGGGCACGGAGACCTGCGTCGCCTCACCGGTCCAGGCCTCGCCCGCCGGCGAGACCACCTCAACGTGTAAGGCCATGTCCCCTCCTTTCCTGCACCCGGCTCTACCCGGATCCTACGTCTCAGTTCTTGAGCTCGGCGGCGCGACGCTCCAGGTCCTCAATGCCACCGATGTTGAAGAAGGCCTGCTCCGGCAGGTCATCGTACTCGCCGTCGCAGATGCGGCGGAACGCCTCGATGGTCTCCGACAGCGGCACGGTGGAGCCGGGCACACCGGTGAACTTCTCCGCCATGTAGGTGTTCTGGGACAGGAACTGCTCGATACGGCGGGCGCGGGCGACCGTCACCTTGTCCTCCTCGCCGAGCTCGTCGACGCCGAGGATCGCGATGATGTCCTGAAGCTCCTTGTTCTTCTGGAGGATGGACTTCACGCGAGTGGCGACGTCGTAGTGCTCCTGGCCCACGTAGCCGGGGGCCAGCAGGCGCGAGGTGGAGGTCAGCGGGTCCACGGCCGGGTAGATGCCGCGCGAGGCGATCTCACGGCTGAGCTCGGTAGTGGCGTCCAGGTGGGCGAAGGTCGTGGCCGGCGCCGGGTCGGTGTAGTCGTCGGCGGGCACGTAGATCGCCTGCAGCGAGGTGATGGAGTGGCCGCCGGCGGAGGTGATGCGCTCCTGGAGCTGGCCCATCTCGTCGGCCAGGTTGGGCTGGTAGCCCACGGCCGAGGGCATGCGGCCCAGCAGCGTGGAGA
>CAUVMS010000111.1:0-8934 GCA_963552815.1 uncultured Actinomyces sp.
CGTCGATCTCGTACATGTTGGGCTTGTCCTGCATGATGAAGGCCAGGCGCTCCAGACCGGCACCGGTGTCGATGGCCGTCTGGTCGAGCTTGCCCAGGAGCTCGAAGTCGTGCCCCTTGCCCTCTCCGCGCAGGAACTCGTCGAAGACCAGGTTCCAGATCTCCAGGAAGCGGTCGCCCTGGGTGTCGACGGCGGGCCCGCCGTCGGGCCCGTAGGCGGGGCCACGGTCGTAGTGGATCTCGCAGCAGGAGCCGGCCGGGCCGGGCTGACCGGTGGACCAGGAGATGTCCTTGAAGGGGAGCAGCTGGATCCGCTCGGCGGGGACACCGATCTCACGGGTCCAGTAGTCGAAGGAGACCTGGTCCTCCTCCCAGATCGTCATCCACAGGCGCTCGCCGTCCAGACCGTAGCCGCCCTCCTCGCGACGACCCGTCAGCAGGCCCCAGGCGTAGGAGATGGCACCCTCCTTGAAGTAGTCGCCGAAGGAGAAGTTGCCGTTCATCTGGAAGAAGGTGCCATGACGCGTCGTGATGCCGACGTTGTCGATGTCGTTGGTGCGGATGCACTTCTGCACCGAGGCCGCCCGGGGCCAGGGGGCCTTCTCGGTACCCAGGATGTAGGGGATGAAGGGCACCATGCCCGCCACGGTGAACAGGATGGAGGGCTCGGGGGACACCAGCGAGACCGAGGGACGGATCTCGTGCTCGTTCGCGGCGAAGTAGTCCAGCCAGCGGCTGCGGATCTCGGATGTGCGCATGGGGGTCCTCATCCTGTTCGAGGGGTGCCCTCTCACGTGGCGCTCGGGCCGCGTACTGGGGCGTGTGGACGATGTGGTGTGGTCGACCGGTCGGACTGGTCGTCAGTGGATCCAGGTGGCTGTGGAGCCGGAGCCGGTCGGGTTGCTCCGTGGTGAGCGTACTCCCACGCCGGGGCGCCCCGAACCTCTCATGGGTCCGGGGCGCCCCGGCGTCAGGTATGCGTGGGTGTCAGCGCGAGTAGTACTCGACGACCATCTGGACGTCACAGGTCACGGGGACCTCGTCACGCTTGGGGCGGCGCACCAGCGTGGCCGAGAGCTTCTCGAGGTCCACGTTGAGGTAGTCCGGGACGGGCGGCAGCACGTCGCGGTGGGCGCCGGCGGCGGCGACCTGGAAGGGCACCATCACCTGGGAGCGGGGACGGACCTGGATGGTCTGGCCGGGCTTGACGCGGTAGGAGGGGCGGTCCACGACCTTGCCGTCGACGAGGATGTGGCGGTGGACCACGT
The DNA here is from genome assembly GCA_963552815.1 of uncultured Actinomyces sp. Taxonomy (GTDB): domain Bacteria; phylum Actinomycetota; class Actinomycetes; order Actinomycetales; family Actinomycetaceae; genus Actinomyces. The sequence goes on from CAUVMS010000111.1 coordinate 1,268, forward strand.
CCTGGCGGGCCTGGGCGATGGTGCGGGCGATCCCGGAGCGCAGGACGAGGGCGTCCAGGCGCATCTCGAGCAGCTCGACGAGGGACTCACCGGTCAGGCCCTTCTCGCGGCGGGCCTCCTGGAAGACGCGCTGGAGCTGGGCCTCGCGGATGCCGTACTGGGCGCGAAGACGCTGCTTCTCCTTGAGACGGACGGCGTAGTCGGACTCGGTGCGACGGCGGGCACGGCCGTGCTCACCAGGACCGTAGGGGCGGCGCTCGAAGTAGCGCACGGCCTTGGGGGTCAGCGGGATGCCGAGGGCGCGAGACAGACGCACCTGGCGGCGGGAGCGCGAAGAGCTCATGTGTTTCATTCCTGTCGGATTGGTGGTCGCACGCCGTGGGCTGATGCCGACGGCGCGGGGTCAGCCGCGGTTCGGGCCGGGACCCCAGGAGGCCCATATCGTCACCGACGAACGGAACCTGTTGGCACCGCCGGTCGTCTTCGATGTGGGCAACTCGAGAACTCTAGCGTGCTTGTCAGGAAAAACCCATGTCGGAACCGCCGGTGTGAGGCGGTCCTCAACGTCGCCATGACATGTCTCCAGCTCCAGGCGTCGACGCCTCTCTCAGCAGCGCACTGAGCACGACTGCGGCCGGGCACAGGCTGAACATAAGGCTGCCGATGCCGGGACTCACGCGCGCGGCGACGGCAGTTCCGGGCGGGGCGAACAGGGCCGCGGCGCCATTGTTGTCATCGCTCCTCGAGGATGCGCCGCACGGCTTCGAGGCGGGAGGCCAGCTGCTTCTCGAAGCCGTTGCCTGTGGGCCGGTAGTACCGGCTGCCCTCAAGCCCCTCGGGCAGGTACTGCTGGCCGACGACGGCGTGCGGGAAGTCGTGCGGGTATCGATATCCCTCGCCGTGCCCGAGCCCCTCGGCGCCCGCGTAGTGCGCGTCGCGCAGGTGGGCGGGCACAGCCGCGGCCTTGCCCGAGCTCACGTCCGCCAGCGACTCGCTCAGAGCCACGGTAACCGCGTTGGACTTGGGTGCGGTGGCCACGGCGAGCGCAGCCTGGGCCAGGATGAGCCCGGACTCGGGCATCCCGATCATGGCGACCGCCTGCTGCGCGGCCACGGCGGTGGACAGCACCCCGGGGTCGGCCAGTCCGACGTCCTCGGCGGCGTGGATGACGATGCGACGGGCGATGTACCGGGGGTCCTCCCCCGCCTGGATCATGCGCGCCAGGTAGTGCATGGTGGCGTCGGGATCTGAGCCGCGCATGGACTTGATGAAGGCGCTGATGACGTCATAGTGCTGGTCGCCGGCGCGGTCGTAACGCACCGCTGCCACGTCAGCGGCCTGCTCGACGTCGGCCACCTCGATCAGGGGAGGTGAGCCGAGACCGTCCTCCCGTGCCAGTACCGTGCCCGCGGCGGCCTCCAGCAGGGTGAGGGCCTTGCGGGCGTCCGACCCAGCCATGCGCACGATCTGCTCGCGGGCCTCCTCGGTGATCTGGACCGCTCCGGCAAGGCCCCGCTCGTCGCTCAGGGCGCGGTCCACCAGGCGCCCCACGTCGTTTGCCGCCAGGGGGCGAAGAGTCAGGAGCAGGGAGCGGGACAGGAGCGGGGAGACGACACTGAAGGAGGGGTTCTCCGTGGTGGCGGCAATGAGAGTGACCCAGCGGTTCTCCACGCTGGGAAGGAGAGCGTCCTGCTGGGAGCGGGAGAAGCGGTGGACCTCATCGATGAAAAGCACCGTCTCCTCCCCCGATGCCAGACGTCGTCGGGCATCGGTGACCACGGCGCGCACGTCCTTGACGCCCGCGCTCACCGCTGACAGCTCCACGAAGCGTCGCCCACTGCCCCGCGCCACCAGGTAGGCCAGCGTCGTCTTGCCCGTACCGGGAGGGCCCCACAGGATGACTGAGGACAGGGACGTTCCGGGCCGCCGAGCGTTAGCGCCTCCTTGCGCGCCGGTATCCACCTGCCCCGCGGTCTGTGACGGCTCCACAAGGCGCCGCAGGGGTGATCCGGGCGCCAACAGGTGCGCCTGCCCCTCGAGCTCGTCGAGCGTGCGGGGGCGCATCCGCACGGCCAGAGGTGCGTGGGAGTTCGCAGGGAGTCCGGCCTCATCAGTGCCGGCCGACTCGAACAGGTCCATGGGCCGACCCTATCCTCCCCTCCCACGGCACTGGCCGGGCCCGACGCCGATGCGGGCCCGGCCAGTGCCGTGGGAAGGACGGCAGCCGGATCGGTCAGAGCAGACTGATGTCTCCAGCGCCTTCACGAACCACCTCGGGGACGTCATCGGTCAGGTCGACGACGGTGGTCGACTCACCGTGTCCCACGGGACCCTCGATGACGACGTCGATGAGATGACCGAGGGACTCCTCGATCTCCCACCCGTTGTTCTCCGGCTCCTCCTGGCCGGGACGGATGAAGGTGGACGACAGGATGGGGGCGCCGAACTCCGCCACCAGGGACTGGGTGATGGCATGGTCGGGGATGCGCACGCCCAGCGTGTGCTTCTTGGGGTTGAGCGTCATCCGGGGAACATCCTTGGTGCCCTTGAGGATGAAGGTCCACGGTCCCGGGGTAAGGCGCTTGATGAGCCTGAAGGCGTTGTTGCCCACGATGGCCAGGGGACCCACCTGGGCGAAGTCGGCGCACACGAAGGTGAAGTTGTGCTTGCCGTCGAGCTGGCGGATGGTGCGGATACGGTCCAGGCCCTCCTTGTTCCCGGGCGCGCAGGCCAGGGCGTAGCCGGAGTCGGTGGGGTAGGCGACCAGGCCGCCGTCGCGCAGCGTGTCGACGACCTTTTCAACCAGACGTGCCTGCGGGTTGACGGGATGAAGCTCGATGTAGCGTGACATGCCTCCACCCTACCTCTGGTGACTGCGCTCACATAGCATTCCGGACCGGGCACTACGTCAGCCATGTTCGGACAGGACTTGTGACGATGCGTCCCGGAGCCTCACCACCGGGCCGACGGTGGGCCCTGCCGCATAGCCAGGCGCAACGCGCTCGCCCCTCACCCCTGCTGACGGCGGCGTCCGACGACGGCCAGGGCGAAGGCGCAGGCTGCACCTGCCAGCGCCACGGCCAGGGTGATGAGGAAAATGATCTGGTATCCCTCGTAGGCGTTGTCACGATGAGACTCCACGATCCCGGCGGTCATCGAGTTGCCCCAGATAATAGAGGCGTAGGCGAGGAACGAGGCGACCGCCATGGCGGAGCCATTGATCTCCTCAGGCAGATCGAGCTCGGCGATCGGGGCCAGGATGACCGACTTGCCCATGAAGACCCCCACGGACATGACGATGAGGAGAATGATCGCCGGCCACATCATCGCCTCGGACGACGGCAGCATGTACACCGCCGCGGCACTGATCGCGGTGACAGCCAGTGCCGCTGTCATCATGGCGGCTGACGACTTGAAGACGTAGTCGGCGACGAATCCCGCCGGGATGCAGATGAGGGCGCCGACGAGGCTGGTGGCGGTCGCCCCGAACAGTCCGGAGACGCCGTCGGAGACGTTGTAGACGAGCTTGAGGTAGGGCCCCGAGGAATAAATGAGGTTGACGTAGGTCCAGTACAGGCACATGGCCGCCAGCCCGGCCAGCCAGATACGGGGGCGCGCCATCACCTTGAGCAGCCCAATGAGGGCGGCGGCGTTCGCCGAGGTGTTGTCCTGGTGGGCGATCGCGTTCCTCGGCACGAAGTGGAGCAGGCAGGCGATCAGCGGGATGAGCAGCAGGGAGTAGCCGACCGCGAAGCCGATGACGATGACCTTCCAGTGCTGAGGAAAGGCCCAGACGCAGCCGACGACGATCATGGCCAGGATGAACTCCACGCTGCGCCTGATCGCCTCGAAGAAGCCCATGATCATGCCTCTGCCGTGGCTGTCATCGTCTTGGGAGATGAAGGTGAGGCCATTGACCACCGCCGGCCACCCGATAGCGTCCCAGATCGCCCACGTAAAGGCGATGACAAGCATCATTCTGAATGACAGCCCAGGCGCCAGGTAGATGGTCAGAAGCGTGACGAGCCTCCAGACGCACCACACCACCAGGATCGACCGGATGGTGAAGCGGTTGTTGATCCAGCCGGCCGGAACGTACATGTACATAGCCAAGCCGATGATGCTCATCATGGCGCCGAAACCATCGATGCCGATCCCCAGCACGTCGGAGACCTGCAGCATGAGGGATCCCTTGAGCGCCTCGAAGGCGGAGTACACGAGCTGGCCGGACAGGACGATGCTGAGGAACGCGCCCAGGCGGTCACGGCGAAGAAATACTGGGCGCCGGTGGCCGGCCGAGCCGTCATGCGGCTCTGTGTCGGTGCGTCGGTCAGGTGTCGAGACCGAGATCGTCTCGGGGGGCGAGTCGGGTGAGGACGCAGTCATAGGACCAGGTCCGTCCTTTCGAAGGGTGAGTAGGTCGAGTAAAGCATCAGCGGCGAGGGATCTGGTGGGCGATGTCGGAGAAGATGCCGGTGGCTCCCCAGTTGAAGAGCTCGTTCGCCCGGCTGAGTGAGTTGACGGTCCAGACGTTGACACCGTATCCCGCTGCCCGAAACGCCTGGACCTGCTCGCGCGTCAGCCCCGAGTCCTCGGGGTGAATGTAGTCGGCTCCCACGATCTCCAGCGTTGTTCTCCAGTCCTCACAAAGAGTGAGACTGTTATAGAGACACCCCACGGGCATCTTCGGAGCACGCTGCTTGAACAGGTGGAGCAGGAGGTGGTTGAAGGAGGAGACAATGACCCTCGCTCCGGGCCTCAGGCGCTCGAGCTCCGTGATGACGGCGTCGATCAGACGAAGCGCCGTCTCCTTGCCGGTCTTGTTGGGCTTGATCTCGATATTGGCGTTGAGACCGGTCTCGTTCATGAGGTCGATGAGGTCTCTCAGGGTGGGGAGGGGCTCTCCGGTGAACCGGCAGGAGAACCAGCTTCCGGCGTCGACTCCCGCCAGGTCGGTGATGGACAGGTCGTCGTAGCGGCCCGTCCGGTTGGTGGTGCGATCCAGGGTCGAGTCGTGGCAGATGATGACCGTTCCGTCGGCAATGACGTCCACATCCGCCTCCACCCATCCCACCTGGTGGTCCACCGCACTGCGGAAGGCCGCCAGTGTGTTCTCCGGGGCGAGCGAGCTCAGGCCCCGGTGTCCGATGATCATGCGCTCGCCGTCGGACAAGAACCTGTCACTGTCTGGGGTCGCCGTTGGCATGGTCTGAATGCTACATGAGCGGCAGCAGCGCCCTGGGGGCGGCAAAGCCGCTGCGCACCACAGGTTCGCCCCGGGTCTGGCTGCGCGACGATTCGACCGAAGCCTTGACATCAAGATGTTTTGATATAAAGTCTCTTACATGCGAAAGGTCGCGACACCACCGGATGCCCCTCTCGGGGACGACTCCGCCGTGGTGCAGCTGTTCAAGGCGCTCGCTCACCCCATGAGGGCGAGCATTGTCTACCGCCTCATCAGCTCACCGGCTGACGTCACCGAGCTGGTGACGTTCCTCGGGGTGTCCCAGCCTCTGGTTTCCCACCACCTGCGGGTCCTGCGCAAGGCCCACCTGGTCGAGTCGGTCCGCGATGGCAAGCGCCAGAGCTACTCCCTTATCGACGACCATGTCGCATCGATCTTCATCGACACCCTCGAGCACACGAAGGAGCATGACCATGACTGCCACCACTGAGCACCGCCCCGCGGAGGCCCACCGCCACACTCACGGCCCGAACTGCGGCCACCTCGCCGTCATCCACGGTGACCACGTGGACTACATCCACAACGGCCACGCCCACCACGAGGACAACGGCCACTACGACGAGTGTGACACCTGCTCCTGTGAGCACTGCTCGGACTCCTGCGCCGTGTGCGAGTGCGAGGACTGCACCTGCCCGACCTGCAACCACAACACCTGCTCGTGCGAGCACTGCTCGGACTCCTGCTCCTCGTGCGCCTGTGAGGACTGCTCCTGCCCCACCTGCACGCACGCCGCGTAGTCGACTCAGTCGGTAATCCCGGGATGCGCACCGCCTACGGTGCAGCACTGTGAGGGCCTCCTGCCGGAAGAAAATCTTCTGCAGGAGGCCCCGCTGGTTTCGCGACGCGGTGACCGGGCTGAGCGCAGAGAGCCGACGCCACGCGGGTGCAGGCTTGAGGGCCGGGCCTCAGCAGGTTTGCGCCGATACGTGCTCGCAACGATCATGAGCCCATGAGCAGTCCCTCCCCCGTTCCCGACGCCTTTGCGCACGTCGCACCGCCCGTGCCCGGTGTACGTCTGGGAGAGCCACTGGGGCAGGGAGGCTTCGCCACCGTGTACGCCGGGGAGCAGGTCTCACTGCGGCGTCCGGTGGCCGTCAAGATCGACTCCAGGCCGTTGCACGACGAACGCAACCGTCGACGCTTCATGCGAGAGATGGCGGCGGCCAGCCGGATCAGCGGACACCCGCACGCGGTCTCGCTGATCGACTCCGGAGTACTGCCCGACGGGCGTCCCTACCTGGTCATGGAACGCTGCGACGGAGGCTCCTTGGCCCAGCTCCTGGAGCTCGGCGAGCTCAGCGCTGCCCAGGCCGTCAGCATCGTCACGGCCGTCTCCTCCGCCCTGGGGGCCGCTCATGAGGCCGGGGTTCTCCATCGCGACATCAAGCCCGGAAACATCCTCATCGACGCCTACGGAAGCCCGCGCCTGAGCGACTTCGGCCTTGCCGCCATCCAGCGCGAGGGCATCGAGTCCTCCGTCACCCTGGAGACGATGACGCCGGACTTCGCTCCGCCGGAGGCCTTCACCCTGGCAGAGCCCTCACCCAGCGGCGACGTATGGTCGATGGGGGCTGTTCTCTTCGCGCTCCTGACCGGTCGTGGTCCTCGTCGCACCGCCAACGGCACGGCCCGGAGCCTTCCGGAGATCATCAACCGCCTGTCCGTGCCCGTGGACACCTCGGACCCGCGTATACCCGAGGCACTGCGCCCGCTCCTGGACCGGGCACTGCACCCCAACCCCGCGCAGCGCTACCGTGATGGCAATGAGCTCGCCAGGGCACTGACCCGGGTCGGCGACATCTCACTCTCGGCGACCGACGCTCCTCACGCAGTGATGCAGGCGCCCTATTCCGCCGCTGCCGCGGTCCCAGCCTCCGGATCCGGCGCAGGACGCTCAGGCAGGGCCATTGCGCTCCTGGCGCTCGGCATCACAGCAGGCGTCGTCATCTCCGCCGTCGTGCTCGCAACCATGAGCCTCGTTCCGTCGGCGTCCTCGGCGAGCAGGACGGCCCAGCGGGCCTCGGCGTCGCCCGTCTCGAGCACCGGCACCCTGGCGAGTCGGGGTGCCAGTGACACCTCGGCCACGGCTCGGGCAACACCCCGCCGCTCCGAGAAAGCCTCGCCGTCAGCGACAGCCGCCCCGACTCCGGCGCAGGTCAACGCCCAGGGCATCCCCTACTCCGACGACATGCCCTGGCCCCTGGGGACCTGCCTGAGCCGGACCACCTCGGTCGTAGGCGGCACGAGTGTCAGCCAGGTCGACTGCTCCCAGGCCGACTGGATCGTCTTCGCCGGTGGCACCTTCGACCCGGCCACAACGGCTTCCAGCGCCACCGAGGCCATGACGGATGACCCTCAGGTCGAGGCCGCCTGCACCAGCACCTACGCAGAGCGCTACGGCCTCGACCTGTCCACCAGCTAC
>CAUVMS010000112.1:0-8877 GCA_963552815.1 uncultured Actinomyces sp.
GCGACACGCTATTATCGGCAAAACACCCTAAACACCGCTATGAATAAGCCTCATCAGGTACCAGACCTTGCATTTTGGGGGTCGAGCAGCGGCCAGCTTTTCCCGCGCTGGACGTGGGCGCCGGTAGGCGGTCGCCATGCGGCAGAGTCAGGCATGCTGGACCTCTCCGGCGGCGAGGATGCGGAGGAGCCCGGCGCCAATGTCGGGCAGGTAGGTGAGGTGCTGGGTCGGTATCGCCGGGTGGACAACATCACCGACGCCACGCTACACAGCTACCAGGCCGCCTACGGACCGAAGGTGACCAAGGATGACGTCTTCTACTACGTGTACGCCCTCCTGCACTCCCCGGAGTATCGGACGCGGTACGGCGCGGACCTGAAGAAGTCTTTGCCTCATATCCCGCTGGTGGCGAGTCGGGAGGACTTCGTCGCTTTCACCACGGCTGGGCGAGGTCTTGCCGATCTTCATTTGGATTACGAGTCCGTGGAGCCCACACCGTTGAGTCTCATGGTCGATGGCCAGGAGGTGCCCTGGGACCTGCGGAAGACAATCTCCCCGAGCCTGCTGCACGTGGAGAAGATGCGATACTCGCAGGTGCGCCGCAACGGCAAGAAGCAGGATGACAAGACCTCGATCATCTACAACGAGCATGTGACGATCTCCGGCATTCCCGCCCAGGCGCAGAAATACCTGCTGGGGTCTCGCAGCGCTCTGGACTGGCTCCTGGACCGCTACCGCGTGAGCACCGACAAGGCCTCCGGGATCGTCAAGGACCCCAACGACTGGATGGCCGAGGGTGCAGACGGCGGCCCCACTGCCTCGGCGCAGCCCCGCTACCTCGTGGACCTCATCGCCCGCATCACCACCGTCTCCGTCCGCACCCAAGAGATCGTGAGATCCTTGCCGAGCCTTGAGGTCAATACGGATGTCTGATCAAACTCATCTCCGCATCACACAACTCAACCCCCAGAATCTGGGCAACCCACCTTACAACCTAGACGTCCCCGGCTTTAACAATTCTTGGTGGGAACACACATTTCGTACTCCTACAAAAGATTTCTCATTCAGGTTCGAAAATGAGGAAGTAGCTCGCGTTAAGGTGCTTTATCAACCCCTCCAAGACCCCTACATCGGAATCCAAAACCAACATCAGGTTAAACTCATCCAATTTCTGGAAGTGAGAACCAACTATCGACGCCAGGGGATAGGCGGTCAAGCAATTTTTCTTTTATCAGAATTATTTCCAGATCCATACCTAGTAGCTTTTTCATCAGAAGCAGATGAATTCTGGAGCAGAATCGGATGGACATGGCACCCCCGCAAGGACGGCGAAACGAATCACTTCATGAGGCTCTACGCCAGGGAGCCCTGAAGCAGCATGACCACAAAACACAAAGTGGGCTCTGATTCTTGAGAATATCTCCATAACCGCCCACACCGTCGAAGAGCACCTGCAGAGCAGGTGGCACAGGTCCAGTACGGCACAGGGGAATATGTCATTGCGTGCCGCACAACGAAGGCGACAACTCAGGTGAACGCGGAAAGAAGGCCGTCTGCGACAGAGCGAGACGTGCACATCACGGCCACGGTGTGCAGTCACGCCTCCGGCGACGAGGACACCTTCTGCTCCGTCGCCCTGCAGGACGCCGCTCGGGAGGCTCGGCAGGGACACCACCGACTCACCTCTGACATCAAGAAGGCTGTCGACTCCTCCCGTCAGCGAGCAGGCACGCCTCTTGCCACGGTAGCCACACATCGCGCTGCTAGCTTGGGGTAGGTCCACAGAGAGCGGCGACCGAGCAGCAGACCCAGAAGCCCCCGACCACCTCGAAGCCGGGCCATGCTGCGCAGCCGCCACCCTCACCTCCGCATGACATGACTCTCGCGACACTCTCGCCTTCCAGCCAGAAACAGTGTTACGATCTAGGTAACTGTTACGCACCAGGTAACATACAACCATGGAAGTGAGGTACGTCGACCGCAAGATCGAGAAGATCTGTACCAACGAGCGCGAGATGAAGCGCAAGTTGAGCCAGGATGTGGCTAAACGGCTACGACTGCGCATCGCGGAACTCTATAACGCCGAGTCCTTCGACGACCTCCTCCAGGGCACCGGCCGGTGGGAAACCTTGACCGGCGACCGCATAGGCCAGTGGTCGGCCCGACTCACCGCCAATTGGCGACTCATCGTCACCGACGAAGGTGGTGCTCCTGTCGTCGCCTGCGTCATCGAGATCATCGACTACCACTAGACCACCACGCACGTGAAAGGAAGGCAGGCATGACCATGGATTCTACATACCCCGATTACATTGTGCCCACAGGCGCCTTCATCGAGGAGTGGATGGAGGAGGAGGGCATCAATGCCGCTGAACTTGCCCGCCGGCTTGATGTGAGCCGAAAGCACATCAGCGAGCTACTGCGGGGCAAGGCGCCTCTCAGTCATGACATGGCACTCAAGCTAGAGAATGTGACCGGCGTTCCTGCCCGTATCTGGAACCTCCACGAGACCGGATATCGAGCAGCTCTGGCGCGTAAGGATGCAGATGCAGAACTGATCGCCCAATACGACCGTGCCAGAAAGTTTCCTCTGCGCTACCTTCGTGAGCACTCCTTCATCACCGCCCCCACACGCGACAAAGCGGGGACGGTGCGTGGTCTACTCCAGTTCTTCGGCATCTCCTCGATCGACTCCTTCCAAACCACGTGGAAGCAGGGCGCCGTTGCGTATCGCCGGTCCGCCGTCGGGCGCGACAACACCAATCATCTGGCCACCTGGCTCCGGGCGGCCGAACGGAGCTACGAGCTGGACGACCTACCCGACTACAACCGCAGCAAGCTGGAAGAGACTCTTCCCGAACTCCGCGCGCTCACTGTCGCCGATCCAGCACAAGCCATTCTGAAGGCCCAGACTCTTCTTCGGGAATGTGGGGTAGCGCTCGCATTGGTCCCGGCAGTGCCGGGACTCGGTATTCACGGCGCCACCCGCTGGATTCAGGAGCATCCCCTTATCCAGCTCTCAGCGCTCTGGAAGGCCGACGACCAGCTCTGGTTCACGCTCTTCCACGAGATCGCGCATGTCCTTCTCCACGACCCGAGAGGCCTCTTCCTTAGCAATGAGCACGGCTCCGCCGAAGAGGAGGCTGACGCCTACGCCTCCCATATCCTTGTTCCAGAGGCCTACGTGGGTCGCCTCCCCCGTCGTCGAAACCTTGATGAAGTGAGGGCACTTGCAGAGGAGTTGGGCATTGCCCCCAGCATCGTGCTGGGACAGGCACAGCATCGCACCGGCGACTACGCCTGGGGGCACAGCCTCAAGCGAAAGGTGACGATCACCAGCCTGGCTGCATAGGTTCCAGCTCACCTCAGACCGCCAGGTCCTCCATCTCCTCGAGCTCCTTGCCCTTGGTCTCGGGCACCCGGAAGAAGACGAAGAGGAGGGACAGCAGCGCGAAGAAGGCATAGAAGCCGTAGGCGAAGGTCAGGCTGATGCTGGAGAAGCTCGGGAAGGTGGTGGAGATGAAGAAGTTCGCCACCCACTGGGCAGCGGCCGCCACCGCCAGCGCCCCAGCGCGGATCCGGTTGGGGAACATCTCGCCCAGCAGCACCCACACGAGCGGCCCCCAGGTCGCCCCGAAGGCCACGACGAACAGGTTGGCCGCCACCAGCGCGATCGGTGCCCACGGCGCCTCCAGGGTCACCTCGCCACCGCTGACTTTGGCGAAGGAGAAGGCCAGCGCCATGAGCCCCAGGGAGACGGTCATGAAGAACGAGCCGGCCAGCAGCATGGGCCGGCGCCCCACCTTGTCCACCAGGAGGATCGCCAGGATCGTCACCAGGATGTTGGTCACCGACGTGATGACCGTGATGGTCAGGGCGTCGGACTCCTCGAAGCCCACGGTGCGCCACAGCGTCGTCGAGTAGTAGAAGATGACGTTGATGCCCACGAACTGCTGGAAGACGGACAGCAGGATGCCCACCCACACGATCGGCTTGAGACCCAGCGCCGACCCGCGCAGGTCAGACAGGGACTCGCGCTTCTCGGAGTCGATGGTGGAACGGATCTCCTCGATCTTGAGGTTGACGTTGACGATGCCGGTGAAGTCGTAGAGCACCTGGGAGGCCTTGTCGTAGTTGCCGCGCGCCACAAGGAAGCGCGGGGACTCCGGCAGCCGGAAGGCGAAGATCCCGTAGACGAGGGCGGGCAGGGCCTCGGCGATGAACATCCACCGCCAGGCCTCCATTCCCAGCCACAGCTCCTTGGCGGCCCCACCTGCCTGTCCGGAGAACCAGGAGTCGGCAAGCAGGGAGGAGAAGATGCCGACGACGATGGCCAGCTGCTGAAGGGAGCCCAGACGGCCGCGCACGCTCGCCGGGGAGACCTCGGCGATGTAGGCCGGTGCGATGACGGACGCCGCCCCCACGCCCAGGCCACCCACCACGCGCCACACGATGAAGTCGATGACGCCGAAGGCCAGCCCCGAGCCGAGTGCGGAAACCAGGAACATGACGGCGGCGATGAGCATGACGGGCACGCGCCCCACCCGGTTGGAGACCGGCCCGGCGAACCAGGCACCCAGCGTGCAGCCGATGAGCGCCGAGGAGACGGAGAAGCCCTTAAGGGCATCGCTGAGGGCGAACTGGTCGGAGAGGGCGTCGACGGCGCCGTTGATGACGGCGGTGTCGAAACCGAAGAGGAACCCGCCCAGGGCCGCGGCCACGCAGATGCCGATGATCCGAGCGTTGATGCGGCTGACGGTCGAGCCCGGATCGTCCGAGGTCGGCGCCGGGGAGGAGGTGTCTGGTGGCCGAGCAGATGATGACGGTGATGACGAGGAGGAATCTGCCATGGTGTGTTTCCTGACGTCGGAAGCGTCGCGCACGGCACTCGCCTCGTACCGTGCGGCATGGGGACCCCTTCAGGCTACGGCCGTGTCCAGCACCACAGTGGCTGTTTCGTCATCCTCTTTCCCGCTCCCACCGCCACCCCGGTTCGACGACGTCCATCCGGGACCCAAGTCCTTGACGTTCGATCGATTGACTCTAGCGGCGGGAGTCTCGGCTCGAACCGGACCCGTCACCGGCACCGGCCTGCGGTGAAGGCATCCGGCTCATGTCGCGGCTTGCCGACGACGACGCCCCCGAGCGCACCCCGTCGTAGGACTGGGCGTGCTCGGGGGCGTGTCCCCTGATGAGTGAGGGCCGGCAACCTACCTCAGGCGCGGCGGCGGCTCACCAGCAAGGCACCGCCCATGACGGCAAGTGCGGCAACCGCCAACGGCAGACCGATCCTGACACCGGTGCTGGCTAGAGGACCTCCAGAGGGATCCCCTGGCTTCGCCGGGTCGCTGGGCGCGACCGGCGGAGTATCACTCGGCGAGGAGGGGTTGCGGGGCGTGGCGGGGTCGCTCGGGTCCGGGGTACCGCTCGGGGCCGGAGACGGCGACTCACTGGGCGCCGGCGTCGAGGACTCGCTCGGGTCCGGGGTGCCCCCAGGCGTCGGGGACTCACTGGGCGTCGGGGACTCACTAGCCGACGGCGAAGGCGTGGCCGACTCACTGGGGGACGGCGACGGCGTCGGGGACGGCGAAGAGCTCGGCGAGGGCTCCGGCGTCGGGGACTCGCTTGGCGACGGCGAGGGCGAGGGCGACTCGCTCGCCGACGGAGACGGTGAGGGCGTTGCCTTGGGCGTGTAGGTGTTGGTGAAGGTCGTGGCCACCACCTGGTTCTTCTCACCGATGGTCACCTCCTGGGAGGCTGGCACCTTCAGGGTGTACCCCTCGACCTGGGCGGTCTGTTCGTCCTCGGTGATGGTGCACTTGGTGCCCACGGGCAGCTGGGGGCCGGAGACCGCGACGCCGTCGGCCTTGACCTTCAGCGTGTCCTTGGCGTTGTTGTCGCAGGTGTAGGAGAAGGTGAACTCCTTGTTGCCCACCTCGGCACCGGTGACACTCTTGGTCACCGAGAAGGTGCCCATGTCGCGGGCATAGGTGTTGGTCATCGTCACCTGGGCCGTCTGGTCCTTGGCGATCGTCACGGTCTGCGCATCCGGGACGGTCAGGCTGTAACCGCCCTGAGCGGCCTTGGCGCCGTCCTCGGTGATGGTGCAGGTCGAGCCCGCCTTGACCTTCTTGGACTTCTCCGAGGTCGCCGCTCCGGTCACTGTCAGAGAGCCCTCGGTACCGTCGGTGCAGGTGTAGGCGAACTCGAAGGTGGACTTGCTGAAGTCGCCGTCGCCGGCCAGAGCCTTGGTGACCGTGAAGTCACCCTCCTCCACGGGGACGGGGTCAGCGGCGTTGCGCAGCTTCACGGCCGTGGACTTCTGGCCCTCAATGGTCAGGGTGGAGGTGGCCTGGTCCCCCACCATGAAGACCGGGGTACCCCAGACGACGCCGGCGGGAGTGCTCGAAGCCGTCGCCGTGTCCTCGCTCAGAGTCAGTACCGTCCCGACCGGGAAGGTGCCGTCGTATACGGCCTTCTCACCGACGGTGACAGTCATCGACGTGTCTCCACCGGTACGGGCCTGGTTGATGGTCCCCGGAGCCGTCCACCCCGGATAGGTGTCGGTGGTGGCGCCGCCAGGCAGGACGTAGTTGATGCCTACCTTGAAGGTGGTGCCGGCCGGCACCTTGGCGGTCTCGGCCCCGGTGAGGAGCTTGGTGATGTCCAGTCCACCGAATCCCGGCTTCATGACGACGTCAATGGTGAAGGACTTGGAGTAGTACACCGAGTAGACGTGCTCCAGATCGCTCCCTACCACGGAGACCTTGTTCGTGTACTCCACTCCGGCCTGGATGACGCCGTCGGCCGTTGACGGGGTGGAGGTGTAGTAGAGGAAGTAGTTGGTCTGCGGCGCGAAGGGACCGGTCACAGCGATGGTGGCGGTGCTGCCCTGGACGGTGACATCGAGGTCGAAGTCGCCCTGACTGGTGTCCTGGTCGGCGCCGCTGGCATCCGTGACCTGGCCGTAGAGGCGGTTCCGCCCCTCAGCGTTTCCGATCTTCAGCTTCCACTCGCTCTTAGTCGGGACGTAGGCCTGTCCAGGACCGAGCTGGTCGGAGAAGGTGATGGTCGATCGGGTCTTGCCGTCCACGACCAGCGACCCGCCCTTATTCTCAATGGACTCCTTGACCTGGTCAGGCCCGAAGGTCACCACCCAGTCCACCTTCTTGGAGGTGCTGGTGACATCGGAGCCCCACTTGCTCATCCACTGCGGCTTATATTCAAGTCCGACATTGTCAGCAATCTTGCCGCCGGGCACGGGCACCTCGATCTGCTTGCCGTTGGCATCGATCATCACGTTGGCCGAGTCAATGGCCGCGGAAGCCCGCACGAGGGCCGTTCCGTTGCCCTGCAGGCCGGTGAAGCCCTGGCCAAGGAGGGTGTCGAGAGTACTGTTGAAGGTGCAGGTGATGGTGCGGTCGTCCATCACGCACTCACCAATGGTGCGATCCACGCCCTGGTGGGAGACCTTCATCGGCTCCGAGAGGTGCTCCCGGTTGCGGAGCTGCTCGGGCAGCTGGATCTGGAAGGAGTCGCCACTCTTGGCGTTGGCGTTGCGGGCATCCCAGGCGAACTTCAGCTTGAGGATCTCATCGACCTTGACCGAGGTGTTGTCCGGTTCCTCGACGCCGTTGGCGCTGGAAGCCACGAGAGACAGGCCGGAGACGGTGATCGCCGGGTTGTTGGCGGCTCGGGCCTGCGTGGGCAGGACCGCCAGAAGCGTGGCGACGAGCGCGACAAGTGCAACGAGAGCACCCGCCGCACGCGCAGGAGTGCCATGCACCCTGGGAATAGGGATGGAGGACACGGGCAACCTTTCGGGAGATTCCTGGGATTCAACTGATGACTGCCTGAACCTAGATTTCCGTGATAGCCCTTCTCAATGGCGCAGATCTCATCCGCGGTCACGAATCAGCGGCCATTAGGGCTCTGCACTGACAAGAAGAGTCAGAGTTCCAGAGACGCCGGCAGGCGGTCTGCTCCGCCCGAGCCCCACCCCGCCCCGACGGGCGAAGCCGGCCACCGCGCGGAGCAGTCGGCCGGCGGCCACTCCGCCCCAGCCAAGGACCAGTACCCGAGACCCAGTCGTTTTTCCCTGCGATGCCGCGATCTCACTCCAGCGCCCGATTGCCGAAGCATCACAATGGATACAGATGTCGCGCACGAACCTCGGGCACGTAGTTGACTGAGATAATAGTTCCATGAGTCCCACGGTCCGGGTAGGCGAGATCGCCACCCTCATCAGCAGCCTCGTTGACCAGCTCAAGCAGCGGTTAGCGGCCGACGACGCGCCCGCGCGCCTCGTCGTCGGGCTCGTCGGGGCACCCGGATCGGGGAAATCGACGATCGCTGCAGAGCTGGAGGACCGACTCACGGAGGCCGGCATCTTCGCCGGGCTCGTCGCCATGGATGGCTTCCACCTGTCCGACACCGTCCTGGATGAGCTGGGGCGCCACGAACGCAAAGGCGCACCGGACACCTTCGACGTCGAGGGCTACCTGGCGATCCTGGACCGGGTGCGGGCCGACGGCGCCAAGCAGGTCCTCGTCCCGGTCTACCGGCGCGACCTGCACGAGCCGGTGGCGGCCGGGCGCATCGTGGCCGGGCCGGGCGTCGTCCTCACCGAGGGCAACTACCTGGCCCTTGAGACACGAGGCTGGGGCGCGGTGCGAGAGCGGATCGACCTGCTCATCCATATCGACGTGCCCGAGGAGGTGCTCGTTCCCCGGCTCATCAACCGCCACGAGGACTTCGGCAAGAACGAGCTCGACGCCGGCCACTGGGTACGCACGGTGGACCTGCCCAACGCCCGCCTCATCGCCACGAGCGTCCACCGCTGCGACGAGGTGTGGCGCGAGCCCGACGCCGACGACG
>CAUVMS010000113.1:0-8873 GCA_963552815.1 uncultured Actinomyces sp.
GGCCTCCACTGAAGGGGTGCGGCTGCTGGGCGGAGGCCTGCTGGTCCTGCCGGTACAGGGGCTCCTGGCCCGCGGCGGCACCCGGAGCCCCGCCAGCGACGAACTCTGAGGACGCGCCCGGTGCCGAGGGGATACCGGGCGACGACGTAGCCGCGGCACCGTCGTCGGCCCGAGGAGCACCCCAAGCCGGCTGATCCGGCTGGTTGTACGGCGTCGGCTGGGCCGCCGGCTGGGCAGCATGCTGCCCGGGCTGGGGCTGCGAGCTCGGCGGCCCGAATGGATCTGCCCCACTCTGCTGCGCGTAAGGACTGCCTTGAGCGTGGGGGGCGGCTGGGGCAGCCCCCGGCTGGGTGGCCGCCTGTCCGGCACCTGCGGGGTAGGCACGGGTCTGCTCCTCGGGGGGAGGCCCTGCAGGAAGGTCGGGCTGCACGGGGCGCCACGATCCGGCCTGGGCCTGGGCGCCGGGTACTGCACCGGGCACCTGTCCGGGGGCCTGCTGCGACTCTGCACGTGCGGCGTCGAGCAGGTCCTGGTTGATGAGGACGGTCCGAGCGTTGAACTCGTCTCCCTCGCTGGGGCGGGGCGATCCGGAGGCCGGAGGCTGGTTTGCGTCGTGGTCAGACATGAGGTCCCTCTCAGTCGAGTACAGCGTCACGCTATCCCGGATCGGCGCGGGGCGACACACAGGCGCCCCGATCGGCCAGAGGCGAACGCCCCAATCGGCCTCGATTAGGGGCTCAGTCAGTGGGACGTGACCGCAGCAGGGGCTTGTGGACGCCCGATCCGTTCCGAGACGTCCAGTACCGCCAGCAGGCGACCCCAACGAACATCACCAGCGGGCCGATAGCGCCGGCGACGGAGCCAGCGTGCGTCCATAGCGCGACGAACGGCAGCGTCGCCATGAGAATGACAGCCGCGATCGTGGCGGTGCGCGATCTGGTCCTGACGGACAGCAGGGTCACCACGATACTCACAGAGCACACGAGCGACAGGACCCGCCCGGGGCCGGCCCAGTTGAAGAAGATGAAGAAGGCGATGAAGCCGCCGATGAGCGCGTATCCGACGATGGTCTGCTTTCGGCTGTCCGTGCCAGCCATGGCCACTCACTCCCAGCTCAATTGATGGACGACTTCCAGGGTAGACCGCAGGATGCGAGCCGTCGACCATTCGGTCGGAATCGGAAGGAGAGTGGCCGGCCGGGCGCTCGTCAGCAGCTGTTGGGCCAACGATAAAGCCCCGGCACGCTGCTGCACGCCGGGGCTTTCACTCTGGCGGAGATGGGGAGATTCGAACTCCCGAGGGGCTTCCACCCCAACCTCCTTAGCAGGGAGGCGCACTAGGCCACTATGCGACATCTCCATCGTCTTCCCACAGCTCCGCTGCGGGACGCACAGGAAGCCTACCGGCAGGACGCCCTCACGAGCAAACCGCCCGACGACATGTCGCGGGCACCCGGACGTGAGGCGCCCCGACCGCAAGCCGGGTGGGCGGCCCGCGGCCGTCACTCACGGCCCGACGTTTCCGGATCCGCCGATCCGAGCCCTCCGGCCTGCACCAGGGCCATAATGTCCCCGGAAGCTCGTCATGGGGCGACGGGAGCATGCCGAGAGCGCGTGCAGTGCGCTGCAAGGAGATGGAGAGAGGGAAGGGCCGGTGAGCGAGGAGACGAGTGCGCGGATCACGGCCTTCATCACCGACCTGCGCGAGGCGCTGGAAGGCGCGGGCAACCCTGCCCGCGCAGAGCAGCAGCGGGCATACCTGAAATCTAAGATGGCGATGTACGGCGTCGGAGTCCCGGAGACGCGGCGCCTTGCCCGAAGGGCTGCTGGCGCCCATGCTGACCTGTGGGCCGAGGCCGCCACCTGGGAGACCGCGCTGCGGCGCCTGTGGGACGGGGCCGCTCACCGCGAGGAGCGCTACGCGGCGCTGGCCATCATCCGATCCAAGCCGTCAGCGTCGCACGCTGGACGCATGGAGTCCCTGGCGCTCTACGAGCATTTTCTGCGCACGGGGCAGTGGTGGGACCTGGTTGATGAGACCTCTCACGCCGTTGGGCTGGTGGTGCGTCAGCACCCGGCTGCAGCGGCCCGCATGCGCGTGTGGGCCTCTGATCCGGACATGTGGGTGCGGCGCAGCGCCATCATCTGCCAGCTCCAGCACAAGGCCAACACAGACCTTGACCTGCTCGCCGACGTCATCGAGGCCAACCAGGACGACTCGGAGTTCTTCATCCGCAAGGCGATCGGCTGGGCGCTGCGCGACTACGCGCGCACGGACGGCGACTGGGTGCGCACCTTCGTCCAGGCGCATCCGGACTTGTCTCCGCTCAGCCGACGCGAGGCCCTCAAGCACCTGTGAGATTGGGGCGACAGCGTCCGGAACGGCAAGCTGCCGAGGCATATGTAGGCAACATACAACGGACATGCGAGAAAAGCCCGGTTTCACTCGCTTCCTTTGTACATATTCCACAGAAAACTACCTTCCCCTACCGTTCGAACTATTTTTGAGGTCTCATGGTGGTGCGGCAACAAGCAGAGAAGGCGTCCGGCCGTCAACGCCCGTCCAAAGGAGGACATCACCATGCAGCTCACAAAGCGAAGCCTCATCAAGACCACAGCCATTGGTTCAGCTTTTGTTGGAGCACTAGCACTCGCAGCGCCCGCCTCAGCAGAAGACTTTGGACCGACAGACTATGGCACAGGAAGTCTTGCGGAGGTGAGCTACAACGACGAACAAGACTATTTCTGCGCAAAAGCTACTACGTGGTCAGGAGCATCGATCAGGATCAAACCATACATAGAGGGTCGCGGACCCACTCACGACGACTACATCTTCTACGGTCAAACGAAGTGCTACTTCCTGACGAAGGCCTACGAGGATAGCGATTACTACTACGAGATAGGTCCAGGCGGTCTAATCGCTCCGAGAGTATTTTGGTACCCCAAGGTGAGTTTCACCACCTGACCCCGATACCAGATCGAAGAACCCGCCTGGCCACACAAGAACTCACCCCTTAGGCGGCATTTCGACCATCGAGGGATCAGGTGAGCACAACGTGGCGGAGATCTTTTGCAGACGTATCTCCCGATACGGCCACGCGCTGACATCAACCTGACTTCAAGTGCCCAACCAAATGAGGAGACTCCCGTGCGACTCACAAAGCGAAACCTCTTCAAGACTGCTGCGATAGGCTCAGCATTTGTCGGAGCATTAGCAGTCGCAGCACCCGCATCGGCGAACACATTCGGACCAACCTACGACGGCACTTTCGGCGACGCGACACTTAGCTACGACGACGCAAACGATGAGTTCTGCGTAAATGGCATCTACAATGGGACGAAATTTACCGTCGCCCCCTCAAAGGCCGGTCGCGGACCGACCTACAACATTCACGTCAACGCCGGAGAAACTAAGTGCGTCAGCTTAGTTCGAGCGTATGAGGACAGCAGCTACTACTACCAAATGAATACCGTTCATTACTATCACGGGGTAGCCTTGGAGAACTACCCAGTGTACTTCTACAGCTGACCTGAACACGTCCGAAAACACCTTCCTGAAGGCCGCATCACCATCAGCATCCCCACCTCCCCTCCCATAACACTCGGGCCCTCGGCAGCACTTCACCTGCCGAGGGCCCGAGTGCATGTCCAGGTATCTGCGCGGCGATCTTGCAGGCTTACTCCAGATATGGCTATACACCGACATCGACCCGACACACCTCGGAGCCCGCCGGCCGAGACGGGCCACCCAGGCAGGGGTCAGACCTGAAGCAGCGCGATCTCCTGCCGGGATTAGGATGGCGCACCCCTGAAACATGTGTAGAAGATGCACAACGTCCACGCGCGATGCATCCCCTCCACCCTCAAGTCTTTTGAGACATGTGACAGAGGAGATCGATCCCCCTACCAATTGGCCGATTTTGAGGTCCCATAGTTGTGTGGCAACAAACACGAAGCCAACCCGACTTCAATTGCCCGGACAAAGGAGAACAGCCCCATGCGACTCACAAAACGAAGCCTCATCAAGACCGCCGCCATCGGCTCGGCTTTTGTTGGAGCACTAGCACTCGCAGCACCCGCCTCAGCGAACTCATTCGGGCCGACCTTCGACGGCACGAACGGCGAGGCGAAGGTTAGTTACAACGACGCGAACGACGAGTTCTGCGTCACCGGAACTATCCCCTCATGGAAGGCAGTTACAAACGTACGCCTTTATCCTGCAACGAGCGGTCGCGGCCCAAGCTATAACTTCGACGTTATTGGCACCAATACAAAGTGCGTCAGCCTGGAGCGAGCCTACGAGGACAGTTCTTACTATTACCAGGTGAATAGCAACAGCGCAGTCTCGTTCTACAGCTGACCCGCAAGCACATGCCTCATGCGAATCGCAGCATCACCGACGTCCCCACATCCCTTCCCATAACGCTTGAGTCCTCGGCAGCACACCTGCTGCCGAGGACTCAAGCACATGTTCACGTTTCTGAGCGGAGAGGGAGGGATTCGAACCCCCGGTGCGCTAGGCGCACAGCGGTTTTCAAGACCGCCACATTCGGCCGCTCTGTCACCTCTCCAGGTCGCACCCTCGGGGCGCGACAGGCACAAACCCTACCATCCCGGTGGACCCGCGGTCACCGCGAGCCCACCGGCGGCCCGCTCAGGGGCACCCGGCGACGTCAGGACCTGCCGAAGAACCCCCGCCGGTGCGGCTTGCTGGCGCGCGCCGGCAGCAAGGAATTCGGCTCGTCGAGCCGCCCCTCGGCCAGGGCCTGCCCGATCGCCGGCCACACCGGCAGGCGCGCCATGAGCGTGGCCTGCAGCGCGTGGTAGATGTCCGGGTGCCCCGCCCAGGTGCGGGTGGAGGGCCGGTTGTCGCGGTCGAGCTCGTGGGTCCACACGCCGGGCGCCTCGATGAGGAACTCCTCGGCGTAGTCGATCCAGGCCCGGTAGCAGTGCTCGTAGTGCTCGACGTCGATCTCCCCGCGTCCGTCGTCGAGCAGCGCCTGGCGCAGGGCGGCCGACGCCGATATTCCCTCGCAGACCACCCAGTGCATGCGCTCGTGCACCACCGGCTTGCCGTCGAAGTCCGTGGTGTAGACGAAGCCGGGGGCGCCGTCGACGCGCCAGCCGTCGGTGCGGGCCTGCTCGAAGATGTGCTCGGCGGCATCCAGCATCCAGTCCGGCGCACTCATTGAGCGGTTGATGAGAGCCCCGCGCAGCTGCACGGTCAGACGCGCCCACTCCAGGCCGTGGCCGGGGGTGACGCCGTAGGGCCTGAAGGGGTGGGCCGGCTCATCGCGGTTGTAGTCAAGCCGCGGCTCCCAGGAGGTGGAGTAGTGCTCGGGCAGGCGCCAGCCGTGCTGGCGAGCCTGGACGTTGACGGCGAAGTCGACGATCTTCAGGGCCCGCTCCAGCCAACGCACCTCGCCGGTGACGTCGGCAGTAGCCAGGTAGGCCTCCACCGTGTGCATGGCGGCGTTGATGCCGCGGTAGTCCTCGGGGTCGGAGAAGTCGAAGGCGTAGGACTCGATCGGCATCTGCTGCGCCTCGTCCCACCAGTAGCGGTCCTGGATGGCCATGGCGTCACGCAGCAGCTCGTGGGCACCAGGCCGGTCGGCGGCCGTCGCGGTGGCCGCGGCCAGGAGCAGGAAGGCGTGCTGGTAGCACTCCTTGCGGGCCTCGGGGTCGATCGGGACACCGCGTCCCTCGGCGTCGGGCTCAGGGCCGATCGCCGAGTGCCAGCCGCCGTTGACCAGGTCACGCAGGGGGCCACCCAGGGCGCGCACACCATGGTCGGCGTAACGCCGGCAACCGGGAATACCCATGAGCGCCCCCAGGGAGAAGGCAAAAGTCATGCGACCGGTGATCCACAGCTCGACCGGATGGGAGAGGTCCACCTCGCCGTCCTGGCCGATCCACCCGAATCCGGTGGGCACCCGCGCGGCGCGCGCGTAGTGCAGCAGTGCATGCGTCTCGTAGGCGAGCCAACGCTTGTGCTCGGGGGCGCCAAACCATCCCAGTCCCATGAGTCCTCCTTGATCCGCTGGGGTTCCAAGGCTATCGACCCACCCCACACGGATCAATGCTCAGTCCTTCTCACCAACTGCTCCTCAGCCACGATCGCGCCGCTCCTCCGAGCCGACGGCGCCCACAGGCCTCAGCGCCCGATCTCATCTGGGCGCAATGCACGAGGTGCGGGGCTACTGCCCGGGATACGGGTGTACCCCACGAAAGTCCGGACCTCTGTGGTGTCTCCTCACTTCTGAGGCGTGTGATTGTCATGGCTTCTGAGACTCCTGCTTCGGTGGGAACCCCGGGGTGGGCCCGATCGTCCTGAGAGCGACGGCGAGGTAATGAGGGCGGTCCGGCAGGTGGTAGGTGTCCAAGCAGCGGACATCAGCACCGCCCGGATGTCGTAGTCCGAGACGGAACCGCAGAATTTCAAGGTTTTCCGTCGAGTGCCTCGACGGTGAGGCTGCTGATGTCCGCTGCGTGGACACCGGGCCGCTGGCGTGGTGGAGTTCGGGGTCCTTGTGGTGGATTCCCGAGCACCCCGGACCCGTCTGCTCCCTTTCTGGCGCCTGTGCAGGGTCATGCTGGCGCTCTGGTTCAGTGCCGGCTTAGGCGCGAGGTCTCCTTGGGCCGGTGGCGGGAGCCGGCATATCGTTGAGGACGTACTTTTGCCTCCAGGACTGCGTTGTCTCGCAAACGACTACGGGTAGATCCCAGTATTCTGCGGGAAAACGCAGTCCCCGAACGGAAAGTACGTCCTCGACGCGAACCGCAGTCACCGACGCATCCGCGCAACGGCCCGAGCCGCTCTCGCCTCATCGGACTCTGTCGGCGCCGCCGGCGGCCCGAAACCCTCTCAGGTCGGCTACTGCACGAGGGTGGGGTGCTACTGGCTGACAGTCGGGTGTACTCCACGAAGGTCCGGGGCTCGTGCAGTACACACAACCCCTGGCCAGTACAACCCCACCCTCGTGCAGTACACGCCGAGCACCACCACAGCGACCAGCCGCGCCCCTTCGACGACGCGATCACGTGCCCCTGGCACCCAGGAAACCCACCCCGCCCCTGTCTCAGATGCCCTTGCCCTAACCCCCGAAGCCCTCACAAGCCATGAGACGACACAGGCCTATGGGTGTATCCCACGAGAGCCCGGACCTCGTGCAGTGCGCACCGCCCCTGGCCGGTGGCACTCGAACCTCGTGGAGTAAGGACCCGGACGGGGTCAGAGACGCCCCACGGAGCTCCTCCGCTGCCAACGGGCACGCGCCCTCGCGACGCGGCCGGCCCGCACCGCCTACTTCTGCTTCGGCCAGGCCGACTCTGCCTGCGTGAGCGCCTCCTTGGAGGTCATCGCCCCGGTCGACCAGCGGCTCAGCCCCAGCCAGAGGGCACTGCTGCCCACACCCACCGGCATCGAGTCGGAGGCATCCATCTCCACGGTCGTCTCACGCGACTGGAGCAGCCTGGTGGCGCGCTTGCCGACGTCGCTGGGCGCAAGGTCCGGGTCGACGCCCTGGTAGGCGGTCGCCACCCCGCCCATCGCCATCCGGGTGCGGGCCCAGTCCGGGGAGGTCAGGTACCCCATAACAGCGTTGGCCGCATCCGAGCGGGTGAAGGCCACGAGGTAGTCGGTGCCCACGAGCACGGTATCCGAGCCGCGGTCCGCCTCCGGGGTGACGAAGGCCGAGACCTTGGCGCCCTTCGACGTCGGCGACGCCACCGCCCCGGCCGACTCTCCTCCGTTCTCAGCAGCGTCCGAGGCCCCGGCAGCGGAGCCCCCGGTCGGGCTGGGCGCCTGGACGGTCACCGGGTTGGCACCGTCGACGTCGGTGATGGCGGTGCCCTCCGGGAAGAGGCTCTCGAAGGAGGAGGAGGCGTGCAGCATGAGGCAGCTGCCCTTGACCAGGTCGGCCCCGGCCTGCTCGGGGGTCCGCGAGATGATCGAGCCGCGTCCGCCGGCCACACTTCGGTCGGCCAGAACCAGGGACTCGACGGCGTCGAGGGCCTCCACCGCGCCCGAGGAGTCGACAGGCACCCGGTGCGAGGCCCAGGCCTCGTAGGCGCCGGGCCCCTGCGTGGAGAGCATGGCGTCCTCGAGCCAGTCGGTCATGACCCAGCCGGTGGACTCCCCGTCGGAGGCGCCCACGCACCAGGGCGTCACGGAGCCGTCGGGGTGGTCGGCACGGACCTTGCGGGTGAGGGACTCGAGCTCGGCCCAGCTGCCGGGCACCTCGTAACCGGCCTTCTTGAACGCATCCGGCGAGTACCACACGAGGGACTTCACCGAGGCCATGAGCGGGGCGGCGTACGGCACGGAGGCGTGGATGCCGACCTGGATCCAGTGCCGGTCCCAGCCGGCCTCCACGTTGCTGTTGACCGCGTTCGGCAGCGGGTGGACCACGCCGGTGTCGACGAGCTCGGCCACCATGCCGGGCTGCGGCACGATCGCCAGGTCAGGCAGGTTCTCGGGGTTGTCCTGGCTCGACGGCGACGCCCCCTTGCTGGAGGACAGGTCCGCGCCCGAGCCGTTGAGCAGCTGGGAGCGCAACTCGGTGGTACCGGTGTGCTCGACGTCGATGCCCGTGCACTTCTCGAACTCGGCCAGGGAGGCCTCGAAGCGCTCGGCCTCGGTGCCGGTCAGGCTGCTGGAGACCGTAACGGTGGTGCCCGTGTAGCCCTGGTAGGCCTGGTAGGCGGCGCAGCTGGTGGCGGAGGCGGAGACGGCCCCGCCGGCCGAGCAGGCGGCGGTGACGGCGGCGGCCAGGGTCACGGCGCTGGCGGCCGCCAGGAGACGGCCGTAGCGGCGCAGCCGACCGGTGCGGCGTCGTCGGCCCGGGACCGCCCCGCCGGGCAGGCCGGCCCGAA
>CAUVMS010000114.1:0-8857 GCA_963552815.1 uncultured Actinomyces sp.
GTGAGGCCGGCCGGCCAGGGCAACGTGGCACCGGGCAGGTGAGCGAAGAACCCAGCGACCCACACCATCCAGGAGCAGGCCGCGAGCGCCGGCCAGGCGATGACGGTGGCAGCCGCGGGCCAGACCGGGAAGGTCAGCGCGGCCAGGAGCCCGCTGACCGTGGCGATGACGGCGGCCGGCTCACTGAGCAGGTTGGCGGGAACCGACCAGACCCCCACCGAGGGCTGGAGGAGGACGAGGATCGGCCCGCAGGCGGCCTGGGCCACCAGCGGCAGGGCCACGGCGGCAGCCAACCACCTGGGCAGGTGGCCGGAGAGGTGGACCGCGACGGGCTTGGAGCCGACGACGATCCCGGCGGTGGCCACCACCGACAGGGCGAACCCGTAGTCCCGGGACTGCCAGGGGTCGGTGAGCAGCAGGACGATGGCCCCCGCGCACAGTGCCGGAACGGAGGCGGCACGCCGCCCGGCGACGACGCCCAGGAGCATGACGGCCCCCATGGTGGCCGCGCGCAGCACGGAGCCCGAGGGGCGCACCAGAACCACGAGAGCAGTCAGCAGGACAACTCCGAGCAGTGCCCGCCACCGCCGGGGCAGCACCCCGAGGGCTGCCAGGCCCAGGCCCAGGACAATGGCGACATGCTGCCCGGAGACGGCCGTCAAGTGGGTCATGGAGACGGTGCGCATGTCCTCGCGCACCTGGGCCGGCAGGGCGTGGTCGTCGCCCAGGGCGACGCCGGGCACGAGGGCCCGGGCGCCCGGCGGCCAGACACCCGTTTCCTCCCCCATTCCTCCTGCGCCCTGAGCCCCTCCAGCTCCCTGTGCCCCGACGGCCTGGGCGAGACCAGAGCGAATGCTGGTGACGGCTCCGAGCACCCCGGTCGGTGGGCTGAGGACCTCAAGGCCTGCGCGTTTGGGGATGATGGCCGCCTCGGCGCGGCCGGGGTCGGTGGGTCTCAGGCGCGTGCGCACCTGGACTCGGGTGCCCATGGGCAGGCTCAGCCACTGCTTGTCGGCCAGAACGGTGGCACGCAGGGACGAAGGTCTCCCCTCCACCTGCTCGACGTCGAGGGCGGTGATGACCAGGGTGGAGCGGCCGGTGGCCGACACCCTCGGCTCCTGCGAGACGGTGCCGATGAGGGTGACCGGCTGCCCGGAGGCCACCGCCATGGTCAGCGGGTCACGCTGACGGGACCACAGGTGGGTGGCGCTGATGGCCAGGACCGTTGCAGCGCACAGGGCGCACACGAGCAGGCTGGCGCTGATGGTTCCGATGGTTCGCGGGTCCTGCTCCGGGGCTCCGGGACGCGGGTCGGCCCGGTGGCGCGGTGGCCGGAAACGCAGCACGGGCACGACGAGCGCCGCAGCCAGGGCGGCGCACCCGGCAGCCAGGAGGAGCACCGGTCTCCATGCCGCCGATCCATCGCGTCCGACGGCCCACCATGCGCTGGCCCAGCAGGTGGCTGCGGGGGCGAGCAGGCGCAGGTCGAGGGCCTCGGGGACCTTGGAGGAGGTCGCGTGCGCATGTCGCCTGCGGCGTCGGAGCCGGTCCTGCTCCTGACGCAGGTTCTCGTACAGCGCGGGGTCGTCCCACGGCGCCCAGGAGGTGCTCACGCTGCGCCCTTCACTCATACAGTGGCCTGCTCCCGCAGGGCCTCCAGCTTGGCCTTGCCGATACCGGGGACGTCGGTGAGTGCGTCGACGCTGGCGAAGGGCCCGTGGGAGTCGCGGTACTCCACGATCCGCTGAGCCAGGGCCGGGCCGATACCGGGCAGCTTCTCCAGCTCGGAGGCGGAGGCCGTGTTGATGTTGACCGTCCCTGAGGCACCACCATCGCCGGGCTTACCCGAAGCCGTTCGTGCCCCGGGGCCGGCGGCCCCGGTGGGTGGAGGGGCGGGATCGGGCAGGACCTCGCCGACGCGCGGCACCCGGATCTGCTCGCCGTCGCTCAGGACGCGGGCGAGGTTGAGCTGCTCGGTGTCCGCGTCCGCGCTCGCTCCCCCGGCGGCGTCGACGGCGTCGGCGACGCGGCTGCCCGCGCCCAGAGTCACGACGCCCGGCCTGGCGACCGCCCCGGTGACGTGGACGAAGACGTTGCCGACTCCGGCGGTGGGACCGCCCGGTACGGCGCCGCCCCGAGCCGTGGCCGGTGCAGTGACGGGTACCGTGGCCGAGGCCTGGGCCCATATCGACGCGGCCGTCCCCGTGGCAGCGGCGGCCGGAGCCGTCTCACTGCCGGAGCCGGTGGCGGACAGGACGGTCCGCAGTGCCAGGACGAGAGCCAGGACGAGGAGAACAGCGCCGGCGACCATGGCCGCTCGCGGTGCGATCGCCAGGCGTCGCGGCCGGCGGACGGGCTCCTCGGGATCGGCCGAGCAGGCCATACGCACAAGGTCGTCCAGGGACCGGTTCCCGGTACCTCTCCTGGCGCTCATGACCTTGACGGTAGGTGGTGAGCGGGTCCACCGCGCGGATGGCCCGGCTGCCCTGTGGAGAAGGGGCGCCTCCGGCCGCCTGTGGCAACCGGGCGTCGTTGTGGGGCCGCCGGTAGGGCGCTGTGGGCACGGTGAGGTGTCCACGCCCCTCGTCATTCAGTGGGACCGGAGGTCGGGGGCGACGGCGATGCCGAGAGCACCGGGCCCCACATGGGTGCGGGTCGCCTCGTCAATAGGAAGGATGAGCAGCTCGGTGACGATGGCTCCCGCCTCCTCCATGGCCTCCTGCAGATCGGCCTCGAACTGCTCAAGCATGTCGGCGTCGTCGCCCTGGATGACGAGGCGCACTGGGTCGGCGGGGTGCCTGGGCCCGGACAGGGCGGTCCCGCCGGCGGCCCGAACGGCCTGCTCGATGAGGTGCCGTCTGGCACGGGCCGCTCCGCGCACGGTCTCCACCGCACGGATCCCGTCGCGGGTGAGGGCCAGGACCGGCCGTATTCCAAGCGCCCCGCCCAGGCGTGCGGTGGTGCGGTCGATCCGTCCCGAACGGGCCAGTCGGCCCAGCTCCTCGACGATGAAGTACTGGAAGGAGCGGGCCGTGCTGGCCTGAGCCAGTGCCGCACCACGGCGGGCGTCGTGGGCCCGAGTGGCGGCCAGGACCGCGAGCCCCAGGGCCCCGGAGCTGGTTCCGGAGTCGACGACGCGCAGCCACTGCGGGCGCCTGCGCCTCCCTGTCCCGGCCTGCCCGGTGCTCCCGTACTCGTCGGTGAGCCGCGCTGCGGCGATACGGGCGTTGTCCAGGGTTCCGGACAGGGTCGAGGAGATGTGGACAGCCAGGACCTCCTCGGCTCGCTGAGCCGCACGGCGGTAGGCCTCCGTCAGCTCCTCGACACTGGGGCGCGACGTGGTGCCGTGCCCGCCGTCCTCACCGGGGACGGCGTGGAGCGGGACCACCTCAATCGCGCGGTCACGCACCAAGGACTCCGTCAGGCAGGCGGCGGAGTCGGTGACGACGGCGAGCGACATGCTGCCTACCCTATCGGCATCCCTCGCGCTCCCCAGACAGGTTCCGGCCGTCATGGCGCCGGCCGGGCCCCTGGCTACCGGCTAACCGGTCCATGGCTGTCGGGCGCTGCGGGAGATGAGGAGGTCGCAGTAGAGGTCGGTGAGCCGCTTGGCCATCGTCTCGGAGTCGAACTGCCGGGCCACCTCCACAGCGCCGTCGGACAGCTCGGCGAGCCGGTCGTCGTCGAACAGCAGTGAGGCGAAGACCCGGGCGAAGTCCTCCCCCTCGATCCCGTCGGTGAGGATCGCGTTGCGCTTGGTGAGGCACTCGGTCATCCGCTCGTCGCAGTAGACGATCGGCAGCCCGGAGGCGGCTGCCTCCAGGAACACCATGGGCTGGTTGTCGAAGTGGTAGGAGGCCAGGGAGAAGACGTCGGCCTGCTTGAGCAGGGCGGCCACCTCCTCGGGCGAGCGCCTGCCGGTCAGGACCACGCGGTCGGCGACTCCGAGCTCCTCGGCGCGCCGAGCCAGCTCCTCCTGGGAGGGGCCGGGCCCCACCAGCACCAGCTTGACCGGCATACCTGCGAGGTGGGGCATGGCCTCGATGAGCGCCAACTGTCGTTTCTCGGGACTGAGGCGGGCCACGCAGACGATGATCTTCTCGCCGGGGGCCTTGGAAACGGGCGAGTCGACGGCGCGGGCCCGCCGGTAGCGGCTGGCGTCCAGCCCGTTGGGCAGCACCATGCAGGGGGCGGTCAGGCCGCCGTCGTCGATGAGGATCTGTGCCAGGTGCTGGGAGGGAGACAGACAGGCGTCGCACTTGTTGGCGAAGGCCGCGGTGAGCCGCCATCCCTGCCGGGACAGCGCCGTCTTCATGTCGCGCTTGTTGAGGTGCTTGATGGAGTCGCGGTGGGGGCGGGGCAGGACCGGCAGCGATTTGAGCGCCACGGGGAAGGCGACGGACAGGGCCAGCAGTCCGGAGACCACGGCCAGCGGGTAGTCGTCGATGAGCTCGGTGTAGAGGGTGTGAATGGTGGTGACGTGGGGGATGTTCTGGCGCTTGGCCACCCAGTGGGCCAGGACCCCCAGGCTGAACTGGGTCTGGCTGTGGACGATGTCGAAGTCGTAGGCGTCGAAGCGCCTGGCCAGGCCGGGGTAGATGGTGGCGACCTCGCGACTGTCGAAGACGTAGTAGCGCGAGGAGGGCAGGCGGATGACGTGGTCGTCGGTCTCCTCGTAGCCCTCGGTCTTGGGCGCCACCACGTAGACCTCGTGGCCCATGCGCTCCAGGGCCGCCCGGAAGGTGGCGGTGGAGGTGGCAACTCCGTGGACGGAGGGCAGGTAGTCGTCGATGAAGAAGGCGATCCGCATGGCGCTCATCCGATCCTACGGGCTGGAAGCAGCAACCGGCTCCGCAGTCGCGGCACATCCGGGTACGACGACGCAGGGGGCAACATGGGGATGCGCAGACCTCACGGCACAGGGGACGGGTGAAAATGCAGAGCTGGACGCGTGGCCTCAGTGCTCTCGAGCCCAGAGGCTACCTTGTCCACCGACTACCCGTCTCCCACAGCACCCGAAACTGCGCGAAGACCACAGTTCTCGGTTTGTCCCGGTCGACGGCACTCGCCCCTGTGAGGCGCCTATGAGCAGGGAGCGGGGAGCGGCTCCTCGGACCAGGCCTTTGACACGCCTGGGGCAGCGCTCTGGCAGGTTCGGCGTTTACGATGGCACCATGACCGACTCCGCTGAGATCGCACGCCTCAAGGCCGAGGCCGCTCAAGCCGCCGCCGAAGCCGCCGCTGCCAAGGCCGCCGCCGCTCAAGCCGCCCTCGACGCCGCTATCGCCTCCAGTCCCGCCGCTGCCGATGCGGTCCCGACCGAATCAGTTGGCGAATCCAGTACAGAGCCGGCTGCAGCACCCGCCGCGGACGCTCCGGCGGCAGCCTCCGCGGAGCCGGCCGAGCCCCTGCCTTCCGCAGATCCTGGTGCCGCTCCGGCACCCTCCGAGGCACCGGCTGCGGCGCAGGCTCAGGAGGACACCGCGCCTCGGACCGAGGAGGCTCCTCCAGCCGATCAGGCGGCGGTGACTCCCCCGGCTGAGGAGGCCGCCTACACGGCCCAGGTGCGTTCCGGCTACGGCTTCTCCTCCCCCACCCTGCCGGTGGGGACCTACCTCGACACGCTCTCGGGCGGCGAGCCCGCTGCGGTCAAGGGGCTGTCGGTCGGCATCCCCCTGGGGCTGCTCAACCGGCACGCGTTGGTGGCCGGTGCAACCGGCACCGGCAAGACCCGCACGCTCCAGCTCCTGGCCGAGGGCCTGTCCAGCGCTGGCGTCCCGGTGTTCCTCGCCGACGTCAAGGGCGACCTGACCGGCCTGGCCGAACCGGGAGCCTCCAATGACAAGATCGCCTCCCGGATCGGCTCCACCGGTCAGGACTGGAAGGGCCAGTCCTTCCCCATCGAGCTGTTCAACCTCGGTGGGTCAGACTCCGGCGCCGGCATCAGCGGCACCCCGATCCGAACCACGGTCACCGAGTTCGGACCGATCCTGCTCTCGCGGGTCCTGGGCCTCAACGACACGCAGGCCTCGGCCCTCCAGCTCGTCTTCCACTGGGCGGACAGCCAGGGGCTGGCCCTGCTGGACCTCAAGGACCTGCGCGCCGTCGTCGACTACCTGACGAACACCGACGCGGGCAAGGAGGAGCTCAAGACCATCGGCGGGGTCTCGGCCGCGACAGCCGGGGTCATCCTGCGTGAGATCGCTGCCCTGGAGGCAGCCGGCGGCGAGGCCTTCTTCGGTGAGCCGGCGCTTGACGTGCGCGACCTCATGCGGGTCTCGCCCGACGGGCGGGGCGTCATCTCGGCACTGGAGCTGGCGGACATCCAGTCCCAGGGCACGCTGTTCTCCACCTTCCTCATGTGGCTGCTCGCCGAGCTCTTCGAGACCCTGCCGGAGGTCGGCGACCCGGACAAGCCCACCATGGTGTTCTTCTTCGACGAGGCCCACCTGCTGTTCTCCGGCGCCTCCAAGGCCTTCCTGGAGGCCGTGGTGCGCACCGTGCGGCTCATCCGTTCCAAGGGCGTGGGCATCGTCTTCATCACCCAGTCCCCCACGGACGTTCCCGACGAGGTCCTGGCCCAGCTCGGTAGCCGCGTCCAGCACGCCCTGCGCGCCCACACCCCGGCCGACGCCGCCAACCTCAAGAAGGCGGTCTCCACCTTCCCGGTCAGCCCGGTGGACCTCAGCCGGGTACTCACGTCGCTGGGGACCGGCCAGGCCGTCGTCAGCGTCCTGGATGAGAAGGGACGCCCGGCCCCGGTGGCCCCGGTGATCATCAACGTGCCCGCCGCCGTCATGGGGCCGGCCCAGGACGGCACCGTCAACCAGGTGCTGGCCTCCTCCCCGCTCAAGCCCAAGTACGCCACCGGGGTGGACAACGAGTCCGCCTACGAGCTGCTGGCCCAGCGGATCCAGGCCGACGCCGAGGCCGCTGAGGCCGCCCGAGCCGCCGAGCAGGCCGCCAAGGAGGCCGAGCAGGCCGCCAAGGAGCAGGCCAAGGCCGACGCCGCCGCCCAGAAGGCCCTGGAGAAGGAGGCCGCCCGCCAGGCGGCTCAGCGTCAGAAAGAGGCCGAGCGCCTGGAGCGCGAGGCCATCAAGGAGGCCCAGCGTCGCCAGCGCGAGGCGGAGAAGGCCGCCGAGCGCCGCAGGCGGGAGGTTGAGAAGACCATCGGCTCGGTGGGCCGCCAGATCACCCGCGAGATCACGCGCTCCATCTTCGGCACCCTCAGGCGCCGCTGAGCCCAGTACGGCAGCGGGGGCTGCATCGACCGAGATCGTCTGTGCAGCCCCCGCGTGCTGTTGCGCCGCTACTCCAGCGCGGCCGTGAGCGACGCCGTCGACGTGCCCTGGCCGGTCACGACCGGGAGGGCCCCATGGGCCGGCGAGTAGCGCGTTTGCCGCGCCATCGATTCGGCGAGCACGACGGAACCGGCTCGTGCATATCACCGTCCAACATCAGGTAACGGGTTGGGAATGGGCGACGGGTTGAGACGAACCCACGCGACAGCGAGCTCACTGACTCGGTTGATGGCGAATTCATCGTGGACCGCCCGCCGCAGCAGGTCCAGGTGCCGGCGGGCCTCAGACAACTCACCATCCGGCAGAGACACACCGGAACCGAGGATATCGGACAGCCCATCAACCAGAGTCTCATAGGCCCTATCCCAGTTCCCTCCGCCGTTGTGGAGGATCTCGTATCCGATCCGCCCACTAATACGAATCGCTTCGCCCTGAGCAGTTTGAGCACGCCCAGAGGAGGGAACCAGGGAATCCCACAGCGCCGTGTGCGCCTTCTTCCAACCTCCTTCGGGAACCACGATAGGGCTGCTTCCATCGTGAAACTGGATAGGCTCGACAGGATCAACACCACAGATCTCAAATAGACGGTCTAACGCTCGTCCCGCTTCTGCAATTCTCTCGCTGCGCAGACCGCGAGCAAGTACACGCTGGTGATCCTTACCCATGTCTCGAAGCAATGGCGCCTCAGCACCGGTAGGACGCGCCCCTGCCGCGATAAGTCGCTCGACGACGTCGAGCGCGTTCACCGGGGAGGGCTCTCTGTCGAATGCCAGATAGATGGCATTATATTCTTTCCCATCCCAGCCCCGCTTGCACTTCGTTGCATCAGCCCCGGAATCAAGAAGGATATCGATCGCCTCCAGGCTGCAATAGCTTGCAGCACAAAGCAACGGGGTCGCTCCATTGTGACTCGCGGCATCGACATCGGCACCCAGCTCCAACAGCAAAGGAATCTGGCGATATTCTTTACCAACAACACGACAGTGCAGAGGTCGGTTACCGAAACGGTCCTCAGCGTTGATATCCTCACCGCGCTCGACGAGCCAGCGAACTACTTCGTCCGAGCACGGGGTGAGATGCAGCACCGTGACTCTCGAATAGTCTCGCGACCGAGCACCGATCTCACATCTGGAAAGTGCGGTCGATATCTGCTCCAGGTCACCGCCAGACAAAAGATCACTGATCCCGTCAGGAAGGGTCTTCCGCAATCTCGCCATGTGGATCTCCTAAAGGTTGACGCCACTATCCTACGTTGGCACAGCCCCCGTGATTCCGGCACGTCGCGAGCGGCGCCGTCGAAGCACCCTGGCCGGTCACTCTGGCACGATGCTCACCAGCTTGGGGGCCCGGACGATCACCTTGCGCACACCGCGCCCGTCCAGGGTGCGGATGACGCCGGGGGCGGCCAGGGCCAGTCTCTCCAGCTCGTCCTCGGAGATGCCGGGGTCGACCTCGAGGCGGTCGCGGACCTTGCCCTTGACCTGGACGACGCAGGTGACCTTGTCGGCCGCCAGCAGTGCCTCATCGGTCACGACCGGGAAGTCCTCGTGGGCCAG
>CAUVMS010000115.1:0-8762 GCA_963552815.1 uncultured Actinomyces sp.
CTGCGGACATGTCAGTGGTGGGACGGCCGGGCTGAAGGATGGGCAGCTGGCTGGGCATAGGACCCAGTGTGTCATTCCATGGGGGCATGATCGACGTCGACTTGTGCGGCTGTGATGACCGGAACCGGTGGGATCGGGGGCGGCGGGTGGCCTGCTCGTCGTCGGGGGTGGGGAGCGAGAGGGCGGATGAGGTTGCTGTCGGCAGGGAACGGACCATGGCCCGCAGGAGGGCCGGGTTGGCCAGGACCGAGCGGAGCGACGTCCCCGCCTCGGGAGAACCGGAGTTCTCCCGAGGCGATGTGGGCGAGGGAACCGAGGCGGGAGGCGTGGGGACTGACATGGGTCAAGACCTCCGGACGGTGTCGGCGGGGTACCGGCTCAGGCGTCGCGCCGGGTGAAGACGAACCAGGCGACGATAAGAGGGATGATCGCCCATGCGGCGAAGACCGCGACGGCCTGGCCATGGGTGAGGAAGCGTGCGCCCTCCCCACCCCACTGGGAAGCGACCTGGAGCGGGTCGGCGACGGCCGAGTAGACGGTGCTGGGCAGGCAACCGATGATCTTGTCGACCCAGGACCACTGGCCGGCCGCGAGTCGGAGCGGGATCTCGAGGACGAACAGGAGGGAGACGACCACGGTGATGGCGCCGGCGGTGGAGCGCAGCAGGAAGCTGATGCCCAGGGTCATGAGGGCGATACCGGCGAAGGACAGGCCCGAACCCCAGATGTAGCCGGCGTAGTGCGAGTCGGTCAGGGAGCCGGCGTGCTCACCGAGGAAGGGCTTGGAGATCGCCCAGGACAGGAAGATGGACATCGATCCCAGAATGAAGGCGACGATCGTGAGAACCACGGCCTTGGACAGCAGGAGCCGTCCGCGATTGGGGGTGGCGGCCAGGGAGGAGCGGATCTGTCCGGAGGAGTACTCCCCGGTGATGATGAGAGCTCCGAGCACCGCGACGACGATCTGTCCGAAGGTCAGGCCGTAGATGATGGCGTCCTTGGCCATTTCCTGGAAGTGGTCGGTCTGTCCAAGAGCGGCGGCGAACCCGGCGCCGAACAAGGCGGTTAGGGCGATGGCGATGAAGGAGGTGATCCAGGTCGAGCTCAGGGTCCAGAACTTGATCCACTCGGAGTGCACCGAGCGCAGGATGGTCTGGCGGCCCTGGATCCGCATGCGCGTGGGGCGGGGGATGACGTTGCTGGTGGCGTTGGCAGCGGTCCTTACGGGTGTCCGGAAGATGGGGCGGACGGGGGCGTGTGTAGGGGCGTTGGCAGTCATGACAGGGCTTTCTGGTGCGAGACGAACGTGAGGAGGCGGGGACAGGGTGTGCCGGCGGCTCACCTGGAGCGTGAGCTGGCGTGACTCTCAGGGCCGGGGCAGGCTCTGCTGGGCGGCCTGGTCCAACGGCTGGGGTGCCAGCTGGTGGGTAGGGTCGGTGCGGTACTCCACGGAGTCGCCAGTCAGAGTCAGGTAGGCCTCTTCGAGGCTGGCGTGGATGGTGGTGAGCTCGTGCAGGACGATGCCGCCCTGCGCGGCGAGCTCGCCGATGGTGGCGGCGGTGGCGGAGGTGGTCTCCAGGACGCTGGGGCCCACGGGATGGGCGGCCAGGTTGCGAGCGGCCATGAGCTCGGCGAGCTGGGTGGCCTGAGGGGAGGCCACGCGCACGCGGTCGGTGGTGGCCGAGGCGATGACGTCGTCGACCGGGCCGGCCGACAGGATGCGGCCGCGGCCGATGACCAGGAGCTGGTCGGCGGTCTGGGCCATCTCGCTCATGAGGTGGGAGGAGATGAAGACGGTGCGGCCCTCACCGGCCAGGCGGCGGCAGGTCTCGCGCACCCACTTGACGCCCTCGGGGTCCAGGCCGTTGACGGGCTCGTCAAACAGGAGCACCCCGGGGTCGCCCAGGAGAGCGGCGGCGATGCCCAGACGCTGGCCCATGCCCAGGGAGAAGCCCTTGACGCGCTTCTTGGCCACCGAGGTCAGGCCGGTGATCTCCAGGACCTCGTCGACCCGCTTGGCCGGGATGCCGTTGGAGGCGGCCAGCTGGCGCAGGTGGTTGCGGGCGTTGCGCGAACCGTGCAGGCCCTTGGCGTCCAGCAGGGCGCCGACCTCGCACAGGGGAGCGGACAGGTCGCGGTAGGGGCGTCCGTTGACGGTGACCTTGCCACTGGTGGGCTTGTCCAGGCCCATGATCATGCGCATCGTGGTGGACTTACCGGCCCCGTTGGGACCCAGGAAGCCGGTCACGGTGCCGGGCTTCACGGTGAAGGAGATGTTGTCCACCGCGGTCTTGTGACCGTAGCGCTTGGTGAGATTGACTGCCTCGATCATGATGTTCTCTCTTCGACGTAGGCCTCGGGGGAGGCGGGGGGCGAGTTCGGGATGTGGGGCCGGACCAGGGATCCGAGCGGCTCGATGGTGTGTTGGAGATGGTTGGAGGTCGAGTGGTGAGTGGTTGTTCTGCCCTGGTTTCCCAGGGCCCAACCGGATGGCTCCAGCCTAGGAACGCGCCGCCGTCGGCGAATCGGCCGGGGTGACGAACCCGGGCTGAACCGAGGCCGGGCCGCCA
Source organism: uncultured Actinomyces sp. (assembly GCA_963552815.1). GTDB lineage: Bacteria > Actinomycetota > Actinomycetes > Actinomycetales > Actinomycetaceae > Actinomyces. Next base: position 2,570 of record CAUVMS010000115.1, read on the forward strand.
GGCGTAGGCGGGTCATCCTGGAGGATGAGAACCGATCGGTCGAAGAGAGTCGGAGGAAGGATCCAGGGGGATCACCAGGGGCTGCCGACTCCTGCCGAGCGCATGGGTACCTCTCCCCTGAGCGCTACGTCGTCAGGGAAAGGGGTTTCCTTCACCGCGCCGGGGGTGCGCATAATGAGCCCAGTTTCCGGTAGCGGCCCTCGTCGGTCGTCCGGGCTGCGAGCGGGCGCCCTCCGGGCCGTTCGCCCCAGACCCCTCAGAGAGGATGAGAGGATCATGTCCAACCCCTTCTTCAGCCGCAGCACCGCCTTCCAGGAGGGCGGCCGGGTGGCAGGGTCGGCCCCGACCCAGACGCCCAACGGCTACCCCACGATGCCGGGCTACCAGGCCGGGCAGTATGGGCAGCAGCCCAACCAGTACGGCCAGCAGGCCACCGGCTACGAGCAGCAGTACGGCTCGTACGGCCCGTACGGCCCGTACGGCCAGAGCACCAACCAGTACGGCCAGACCGCCGGCTACGGCCAGGTGAGCCCCGAGCAGATGGCCGGCCTGGAGGCCCAGTACCAGGCGCCGTCGGCCACCAACGTGGACATGCGCCGTATGACCTACGACGACGTCATCATCCGCACCGCCGGCATGTTCGCCATCATCCTGGCCACAGGGGCCATCTCCTGGAACCTGGTGACCAGTATCGATGAGGCGACCCTCGGGCTGGGCGTCATGGCGATGCTCGCCGGCCTCGTCGGCAGCCTGGTCCTGGGACTGGTCAACTCCTTCAAGCGGGAGCCCTCCCCGGCCCTCATCCTGGCCTACGCGGCCTTCGAGGGTCTCCTGCTCGGCGGCTTCTCCGGCTTCATGGAGGCCCGCTACGAGGGCATCGTCGTCCAGGCCGTCCTGGCGACGCTGGCCACCTTCGGCGCCATGCTCGCCGCCTACTCCTACGGCGGCTTCCGGGTCCAGGGGCGGTTCCGCCGGGTGGTGGTCGTGGCCACGCTCGGTTACGGGATCTTCTGCCTCATCAACCTCGGCCTGTCGATGACCGGTGCGGTCGGCGGGGCCTGGGGACTGCGCTCCATGACCATCATGGGGATCCCGCTGGGCGTCCCGCTCGGGATTCTTGCGGTCATCCTGGCTTCCTTCTTCCTGGCGATCGACTTCGAGTCCATTGAGAACGGGGTGCGCAACGGGCTGCCCCAGCGCTACGCCTGGGCGGGGGCCTTCGGCCTGGTCGTCACCATCGTGTGGCTCTACGTGGAGTTCCTGCGCCTGCTGAGCTACTTCCGCGACTGACGGCGAGGACCCGGGATCGGCTCGGATCCGATCCTGGAACGCGCCACCATCTCGGCTGGGGCCGGGACGCATCACCAGCGTCCCGGCCCCGCCGCATGCCCGGGTGATTGCCCGCCGCGTGCCCCGCCGTGGTTGCCTCGGCGTGCTCCGGGGCGCCACGGCTCCGCTCGACCCGCGTGGCGAGTTCGCGCTGGGCCGAGGTCCGCTGCGGCGTCGGGCCGGGGGCCTCACGTAGGCTCGCCGCATGATCAACATCAACATGCCCTCCGTCGAAGGTGCCAAGGGCACCAAGCCCACGCTCACCTTCCCCGGGCCCGAGGCCCCCGAGGGGCTGCAGGTCCAGGTGCTCGACGCCGGCGACGGCCAGGTGGTCGAGGCCGGCGACACGATCGTGGCCAACTACCTGGGCCAGATCTGGGGCGGCGACGTCTTCGACAACTCCTACGACCGCGGCCAGCCGCTGAACTTCCAGGTCGGCGTCGGCATGGTCATCCGCGGCTGGGACGACGGCCTCGTGGGCCAGCGCGTCGGCTCGCGCCTTCTGCTGTCCATCCCCTCCGAGCTCGGCTACGGCGACCGCGGTGTCCCGCAGGCCGGCATCCGCGGCGGCGACACCCTCGTCTTCGTCACCGAGATCCTGGGCGTCCTGTAAGCAGGCGCGAGGAGCCTCTCGTCCGCCCCTGGGTGGCTCAGCATCGACACGACCTGCGGGTGGCCCTCCCCACGCACGGGGAGGGCCACCCGCGTGAGTACTGACCGCACGAAACCGTGGAAGAAACTGAAAGGATGAGGGCGATGATTCCGTTCCGTCAGATCCGTGCCTCCTTCGACGAGGACTCCCTGACTGTCTACCAGGCCTATCGCGGAGCCATCGCCGACGCGGCGCTGGCCGCCGGGCGATTCGTCGAACCGTTCAGCCGCACCCGTATGACCTGGATCAAGCCGTCGTTCCTGTGGATGATGTACCGCTGCGGGTGGGCCACCAAGCCCGGGCAGGAGCGGGTGCTGGCGATCCGGATCTCCCGCAGCGGTTTCGAGGAGGCGCTCGCGTCCTCGTGCCTGAGCCACTTCGACCCGACGGTGTACGAGGACCACCAGGCGTGGGAGAGGGCCAAGGCTTCCAGCCCGGTCAGGATCCAGTGGGACCCCGAGCGGGACACGCACCTGCAGCCGCTGAGCCACCGCTCCGTGCAGATCGGCATCGGCCCGCAGATGGTTGGCAGATACGTGGATGAGTGGATCGTCGACATCACGGACATCACCACAACGGTCGCCGGCCTGCGGGCCCAGGCCGAGGTCGACGTCGAGGTCCTGCCCCGCGAGCGCCCCTACCCGCTGCCGTCCGAGCTCGCCCGCAGGATCGGCGCCACGCCGGCGGAGGCGTAGGACGGGGCGCCCGCGCCGTCGTCACAGCCGGATGCTTGTCGGCTCCCTTGTGCGGCTGCTGTCATGGCGCGATGATGCTGCTTCCGCCCAAGGCCCAGCCCGCTGACCGCGTCGCGGTCCTGTCCCCGTCCCTGGCGGCCCCCGGCTTCGCCCCGGCGGTTCATGAGCAGGCCATGGCCAGGCTCGAGGCCCTCACCGGCCTGGTCCCCGTGGAGTACCCGACCACGAGGCGGCTCGGCGCCTCGCCCGAGGAGCGCGCCCGCGACCTCAACGCCGCCTTCGCCGACCCAAGCATCCGCGCGGTCCTGGCGACCGTGGGCGGTGATGACCAGATCACGGTCATCCCTCACCTCGACGGCGCCGCGGCGCTGTCCGATCCCAAGCCCTTCCTCGGGTACAGCGACAACACGAACCTCCACCAGTGGCTGTGGTCGCTGGGCATCGCCAGCTTCCACGGCGGCTCCACCCAGGTCCACGTCGGTCCGGGCCCGAACGTCGACCCGATCCACCTCGACTCGCTGCGGGCGGCGCTGCTGACCGGGGGCGAGCTGGAGATCACCGAGCCGGGAGAGTCCGAGGACCTGGGGCACGACTGGCTCGATCCCCGCGCCCTCATCGAGTTCGGCGAGCGTGAGGCCACCGAGCCCTGGACCTGGGCGGGGCCGTCCCGCTCGGTGACCGGCCCCACCTGGGGAGGCTGCCTCGAGGTGCTCCAGTGGGTGCTGACCGCCGGCCGGTTCCCGGCCGACCCCCACGTCCTGGACGGCGCCGTCATGCTCATCGAGACCTCCGAGATGCTCCCGTCAGCCTCCGAGGTGGGATGGGTCCTGCGCGCCATGGGCGAGCGCGGGCTGCTGGCCGCCGTCGACGCGGTTCTCGTGGCCCGCCCGCTCGCCTCCTCGCTGGAGGACCGCCGGGACGCCCCAGCCAGGGCTCGCTTCCGAGCGGAGCAGCGCGACGTCGTCGTCGAGACCGTAGGGCGCTACAACCCCGAGGCGGTCATCTGCGTCGGGGTCCCCTTCGGGCACACCCGCCCCCAGTGGATCCTGCCGCACGGCGGAACCATGACTGTCGACGGCGCCTCGCGCCGGATCACCGCCAGCTACGCCTGAACGGCCCAGGGCGAGCGCCTCTCAGGTCCCGCCGTCGGCCGCGACCACTGCCACGGGGCTCCGGCCGCTACCCTGGGGTAGTCGAAACGCTCGCCCCAAGGAGACGTCCGTGCCTCCGATGCAGGCACGAGGGCGTCGTTACGTGCCCTTCGGCGGCTCGGCCCGGCGATAGTTGCGATAGTCTGAGGGCGGCGCGCTCGCGCCACACCCGGTAGCGCGAACTGCATGGTCCGGCATTCGTTCTGTCAAGTTGAATTTCTCTCGATCTGTCGAATGATGAATCTTGTCAAGATGCCGACCGTGTCAGGCGCTCTGAATAGTGTGTGACGCAGAAGGGCCTAGAGTGAAACAACGTAAGGAGTATCGGCCGTGGTTGTGATTTCAGTCGTGAGTATCATGGTTGCAGTTACCGGGCTAATTATCTCATTGCCGACTCGCGCCTCAAACCGTAGAGCAACCCGCGAGGCCAATCTGCGATCGGCGTGGATGACTTTCGCTAGGGACTCAGCAACTCTGGATCGTGCGTATGCAAAAGGTACTCCTGGAGGGTTGCCGCCTCTTTCGGCTAGTCACAGCAGGTTCGGTGGGCTTCTTGGGCATTCTGAGTGGGTTTATCCGGGGGGTAGTCTTAGAAAGTTAGATGACGGAATCAAGGAGGAGATTGTAGTCTCGGAAGGGTCGAAGTATGACGACTGGATCACTCCAGAGTTAAGGAAAGCGAGGCTTCTTCCTTACTGTAGTTGGGACCTGCTTTCCAATCTGAGAGTAGTGGCTGGTGAGGGTCCGCAATGGTCGTCCAGGGTGTTTGCTGTTCAGTCTGTTGACGGTAACTACAATGATGGGTTCAATGTAAAGTTATATGAGGGAGAGTTTTACGACTTCTTCAATACGAGCGTTGGAATGGGTGTGTTGGCGGCATATCGACATGCTTCGAACGGTCGTGTTAACCGCTCCCTGTGTCGACTCCGCAGCAGGATCTGGACCACCGGCTCTGACCGAATGTCAAACTCCGTGGTCATTCGGGGTTACTTTGCCCTTGCGACATTAGCGTGCCTCACTGTTGTTGTCAGTGATCGAGGTGCTCATATGCTTGTGCATCGGCGGGGGGATGAGGTTGCTGATAACAGGATGATGGTTGGTCCGGTCCCCTCGGGATCGCACTCGACGTTCCTTGATGCTGACGGTCCAGTTCGGTTTATTGATACGCTTAAGCGAGAATTTGCCGAAGAGTTGCTGGATGTTGATGAGACTGGTGAGTCGCCCCGCAGGAGAACGGTTGACGAAGCGGTTGAGGGGCTCGTTAGTCGAGATAACACGTATGTGCTCGGAGTAGGGTTTTACCCCGTGCAAGGGTACCTATCGGTGTTAACTATGTGCGTAATTGATGAACGTAGTGCATCGGTGAAGTCCTGGAAAATGCGTCGGAAGGTTGCTTCGGTCACGGAGGCGTTTACCGCAAACTATGAGGGGACTATATTGGAGATTCCTTTTGAGGCTAGTGAAATAGATGTTCTTCGCCGCCTCCACAGGAGAACGCCTTGCCTCGGGGAAATCGCTTGCATCATTGGAGACCACTTTGATGAAATCAAAGACCAGATAATGCGCTCAAGGGAGTGATTATAGTTTTGGTGGGGAGGCGTGAAGGCCTGTCGTTGCGCATCGGCCGGGGTGTCTCCTGGTCTGAGAGAGCCCATCCATTTGCTTGACTGATGCTTGACTGAAGACCGTGGAGAGTGAGCAAGACGGCGCCGACGGGCCGAGTTGTTGCTTGACTGATGCTTGACCGGCCTCTCGTTGGAGGGAGGCTGGGTTGGCCGATCGTGGGCTACGGCATCGACATCTGGCGCATTGGGTGGCGGTCAGTCGCACCCGATGACGCAAGCCCGGTGTTCCGCAAATCGTGGTGGTGAGGGGCGCCTCCTGGGACGCGGTGCAGCGGCCCGTGACCGTGCCGGGTCGGCGTTATCGCGGGTGTCACGTCTCAGGGACGGATCTCGGCGCGTCAGGACCGGCCGGTGGGGGATACGCTGTGGCAACACGGCGTCGTGAAGCGCTGGCCATTCCCCTGCGGCCGGCTCCTTGCGACGCCGTTCCAGTCCACCTGCCCGAAAAGGAACCGCTCATGCCGCAGTACCGCAGCGCTACCTCCACCCACGGCCGCAACATGGCGGGCGCCCGTGCTCTGTGGCGTGCCACGGGCGTCAAGGACTCGGACTTCGGTAAACCTATCATCGCTATCGCCAACTCCTTCACCCAGTTCGTCCCCGGCCACGTGGGACTGCGCGACGTCGGGCGCCTCGTGGCCACCGAGATCGAGGCCGCCGGCGGCCTGGCCAAGGAGTTCAACACGATCGCCGTCGACGACGGCATCGCCATGGGCCACGACGGCATGCTCTACTCCCTGC
>CAUVMS010000116.1:0-8711 GCA_963552815.1 uncultured Actinomyces sp.
AGGGCCATGGCATAAAAAACATGACACACTATCGAGTTCTCAAACAACACACCCAGCGAGATTTCCACGAACTGAATGTTTCGCTTACCTCTCGAAGGCGACCGAACTAGGATATGCAGGCCGAAGTTCTGAAATCAAATTAGGATCGCGTGACCCTGATCTCTGAATTTTCGACCTCACCGCATCGGCAGATTTTCACCGGCCGATCCGACGATTCCGCCGTTCGGTACTGCCGGAGAACCGTTCCGTCTCGTCGGCAGCGAGGAGTACTTTAGCCAGACGCGACCCCAATCTGTCAAACGGCTTTCGCGTGACCTGCGCCACATTTTTTGCCTGCCCGCTATAGTCCGTTTTCCGCGCCATGACGTCATGTTCCACCGACTCGGTCTCTCCAGGAACTCTTCCCACCCCTGTCCGTGGCTACAGATGCAGCCGGCCGGCTCGGATGCACCATCAGCATCTGCCGCTCTGTCCACGTACCGATGCTGAGATCCGATGTCGCTTCCGTCGAGCGCGCCTCGACAGCGCCGCACCCAGCGCGATCGCCGCTTCCAGGGGAACCGCCGGCACCCGCCGTGCCACCGACCAGCGCTGACCGGGACGGGTGCCTGCGGCTGGCGTCACCAGCGAGGGTCGTCGGCCGTTACCCTCAGCCGGTCACGAGTCCCCGGTTCAGGCGGCGGCCCGGGATGCCTGGTAGGCGGCCCCGACGATGCCTGCGGTATTGAGCAGCTGGGCCGGGACGATCGGGGTCTTGAGGTCGAGCAGCGGAAGGTACTTCTCGTGCTTGCGGGACACTCCCCCGCCGACGACGAACAGGTCCGGGGAGAAGAGCATCTCCACGTGGGAGTAGTAGCGCTGAAGGCGCTTGGCCCACTTCTTCCAGGACAGGTCCTGGGCGGTGCGCTGGCCAGCGGAGGCCCGAGTCTCGGCGTCATAACCGTCGATCTCCAGGTGCCCGAGCTCGGTGTTGGGCACGAGGGTCCCGTCGACGACGACGGCCGATCCGATCCCGGTGCCCAGCGTGGTGACGATGATGGTTCCGGGCACATCCTTGGCGGCGCCGAAGGCGACCTCGGCCAGGCCCGCGGCGTCGGCGTCGTTGAGGCCGGTCACCGGCCGGCCCAGGTGCTCGCGCATGAGCTGGGTGAGGTTGACACCCTCCCAGGACTTGTCGAGGTTGGCCATGAACGGGACGGTACCGTGGACGATCGGGGCGGGCAGGGCCACGCCGACCGGGACGTCGTCACCCACCTGAAGCTGTTCGAGGAGCTGGCGGCACACCCCCGCGACTGCCTCAGGTGTGGCCTTCTCCGGGGTGTCGATGCGAACGCGCTCGCCGATGAGCGAGCCCGTGGTCAGGTCAACCAGTGCGCTCTTGACCCCCGATCCACCGATGTCGATCCCGCATGCCACTGATCCTGCCGATGTCGATGCTGCCGAAGTCATGACGTCCTCCTGGTACTACGCGTCCTCGCGGCCACTACCCAGCCTAGTGCAGGGACGGCGGCCGCGAGGACAGTCGGGAGGATCGATGGCGATTCGAGGGTGATTCGAGGGCGATTCGACGTCGATCAGCTGTGATCAGTGGCGATCAGTCGCGGGTGCTCTCCTGTCGGGCACCCCGGTAGAGGTACCACAGGGTGCCCACGAACAGCACCACACCCACCCAGGGGGCGACGCCGGCGAAACCCTCGGGCATGATGGCCAGCGGGTCCTCCTTGCCGCCGAAGGCGACGACGATGCCGGCGTAGATGACTCCGGCGAGGCTCTCACCGACGATGAGGCCGGTGGCCAGGAGCGTACCCATGCGCTTGGCCCGCTCGGGGTTGGCGGTTCGCTGGGCCCAGCGGTCGTAGAGGTGTCCGAGCGCCGCACCGATCGGGATCATGACGGTGACACTGGTGGGCAGGTACATGCCCATGCCGACGGCGAGCGGCGGCAGCGAGTACTTGCTGTTGCGGCGCAGGATCTCGTCGATGGCGATGACGACGGCACCGATGAGGGCGCCCAGCCCCAACAGGTTCCAGTTAAGGTCACCGCCGAGCACGCCCTGGACGAGGTGCTTGATGAGGTTGGCCTGGGGAGCCGCCAGCGCGTTGGCACCAGCACCGGGAGCGCCGGCGAAGCCGAAGGCTCCCTGCATGAGGCCGAGGACCGGCGGGATGATGATGGCGCCGAAGACGACGCCGATGACGAGAGCCACCTGCTGCTTCCACGGAGTGGAGTCGACGAGCTGGCCGGTCTTGAGGTCCTGGAGGTTGTCGTTGGAGATGGTGGCCACGCCGAAGACGACGGCGGTGACGAACAGGGTGTAGGCCACCAGGGTGCGGACGTCGTCGGGCGAGGAGCTGCTGGCGATGGTGCGCACAAGTGCGGCCGCAGCAACTGCTACGAGGATGCCGACGCCGGAGATCGGCGAGTTGGAGGAGCCGATGAGGCCGGCCATGTAGCCGCAGACGGAGGCCACGACCAGGCCGGTCAGCAGGATGAACAGGATGGAGGCGATGATGAGCCCCGCCGTGTGGTGAGCCATGGAGGTCCCGTGCAGGAACAGCCACAGGAGCACTCCGATGGGCAGCATGGAGCCGACGGTGACGCCGATGACCGTCTTCATCGACAGGTCGCGCTCGGTCACGGGAACCTCGTAGCCGGCGTCGCGCTTGGCGCTGGAGGCCAGGGACTCGCGGATGCCGGAGACGATGGGGCCCAGGATCTTGAGGAAGGTCCAGATGGCGGCAACCGCGATAGCGCCGGCACCGACAATACGTACCTCACTGGCGAAGGTCGTACTCACGAAGTCCGCGAGGTCCGGGGCGGCCGCAGCGCCACCCCAGGTGCGCACGGGCAGCAGCACGCCGTAGGAGATGAGCAGGCCGACGATCATGGCGATGCCGACACCGACGCCGACCAGGTGGCCCACGCCGGCCAGCGCCAGGGACAGGGAGGTGCTCATCATGGTGGCGCCGGCGCCGACCCGGAAGACCCCGGAGATGTCGACGCTGATGGCCTTGAGCGTGTTGAGGAAGTACAGGGCCGCCGAGGCGATGGAACCGCGCACGATGACGCCCAGTCCGCGGCTGGACTCCTCGGCGCCCTCGCTGGTGTCGCCCACGCGGAGGACCTCGGCACCGGCCACGCCCTCGGGATAAGGCAGATCGGAGTTGGTCACGAGCGCACGCCGCAGCGGGATCGAGTAGGTGACGCCGAGGATGCCGCCCAGGATGATGACAAGGACCGTCTGGAGGTAGGGGAAGCCGGTCCACCACCCCACGATGATGAGTCCGGGCAGCACGAAGATGATGGCGGACAGCGTTCCGGCCGCCGAGGCGATCGTCTGGACGATGTTGTTCTCCTGGATCGTGTGATCGGAGAAGCGGCGCAGGATCGCCATGGAGATGACGGCGGCCGGGATCGAGGTGGCGAAGGTGAGCCCCACCTTGAGACCGAGGTAGACATTCGCCGCGGTGAAGACGAGTGTGATGACGCCGCCGATGACGACGCCGCGGATCGTCAGCTCCTTGACCGGGCTGGACCCGGTATTGGAGGCAGCGCTGGTCCGCTCAGCCGAGGCGGAACCAGAGGTTGGTGATGTGGACATAGTGAGGACTCTCGATGTCGGGATATTTCCGAGGCGAGAGTAGCACCTTGTCCGAAAACGATCGTTAACGATCCATTCGACGCACGTCAGATCAGACCCAGTCCCCGCCTCCGCCCCACTTCAACCAAAACTTCATAGAAGACCCGGAGCCGCGTCGTTTGTGAAGTTTTGGTTGAAGTTTGAGGAGCGCGACACGCAACGGCCGGCTCACTCGGAGGCCAGGGCTCCGGCGACCCCGTAAACGCCAATGGCCAGAAGGAATGCGGCTGCAGTGACGAGGCTGGGGCCCCAGAAACCGGGGATGCGGGCGAGAAGTCCACCACCGATGGCGCCAGCGATCGTGGCTCCCAGGTACATCGCGGTGTTGGACAGTGAGGAGACGGTTCCTCGAGCTTGTCCGGCGTGGATCTGAAGCTGTCCCATGAGGACGGGCAGGAGGAAGCCAGCTAGGACCAGGGCCGCGGCGAAGGCGACGACGGCGCCCCACACGGTGGGCATGATGAGGGGCATGGCGGCAGCCAGGAGGTAGAAGGCGCCCTGGACGAGGATGCCCATCCACAGCGACCGCCGTTCGCCGATTCTCGCAACGAGCCGGGGGCCGAGCAGCGAACCCAGGGCAGTTCCCACGCCGATCATCATCATGGCCTTCCCGATGGTGGTCTGCGATGCGCCGAAGTCCTTGGCCAGCCAGGAGCCGATGAAGGAGAATGAGGCGTAGTTGCCCATCTGGAAGGCGAGGTAGGCGAGGAGCGACCACCTCAGCACCCGCGAGCCAAGGACCCTCCGGTAGGAGCCAACGACGTCGACCGGCTCCCCCACTGGCCGCACGTGGGGGAACGCAACGCAGAGGAGTCCCCACAGGACGACGCTGACCGCCGCGACCACGAAGAACGGCAGCTGCCAGCCCCGGACCGACAGGTAGGAGCCGATCGGCACGCCGGCCACCTGAGCAACCGCCAGTCCCGCGGTCGCGTAGCCCATGACCTTGATGATGGAGGTGCGGGGCACCGTCATCGGGATGGAGGCCCAGATCTGAGAGCTGACGAAGGCGGCGCTCACACCGGCCAGGAACCGAGCGGCCACCATGCTCCAGAAGCTCCAGGCCAGGCCACAGGCGCAGGTGAAGATGGCGAAGGCCGCCAGGCCGGAGAGGATGACTCGGCGTCGGTCGTGGCGGTCCGAGACAGGACCCGCCACGAGGGCGAAGAGTGCGTACCCCAAGGCGTAGGCGGAGACCAGCCAACCAGCCCGGGACAGTGGAACGGCGAGCTCGCGCTGCAGCAGGGGCAGCAGGGGTGCGACGAGGAAGGTGTCGGTCCCGATGACGAACATGGTGAAGAAGGACAGCCAACCCATGGTCGAGACGTGGGCACCCAGCGGTGGCGCCGCCCCGCCGCCTTCGGGCGCACGTGGCGCGCCACCTGACATCTCGGTTGCCTCAGCCATGTCCAACCTCCTCAGTTCGATGTTTGACGTACTAAGAATCGTGGGAGACGCTACCCCTGTCAACCCCATCCGCGCCACACCGGAACGGAGGGGAGACAGAAAGGCAGGGGCGGACCGTGAAGGACAGGGAGCTCTTCCATCCCGAGGCGGGCGACATCTCCCTGGACGTCGTCCTGGGTGCCTTGTCAGACCCCATCCGCCGCGACGTCCTGCGCCGGATCGCCACCGACGGCCCCCTGTACTGCGGGGACCTGAGCTACGACGTCGTCAAGTCCACGATGTCTCACCACTTCCGGGTGCTGCGCGAGTCTGGGCTCATGCACACCGAGCGAGAGGGCAAGCACCGACGCATCACCCGGCGCGACGAGGTCATCGAGCAGCGCTTTCCGGGTCTGCTGGCCGCCGTCGGCCTGCCTCCTGGCAAGGGCCGATGGCCGGACTGACGACCACCCGGGCGAGTACTCTGTCGGCACAAGGATGAGCCGCCGGCAACCTGCGAGGTGAGAGATGACCAGGCCGCGCAAGCCGATCGACCCGACTCGACGTCGCCGTTTGATGCGGACGGCACGCGCGATCTTTGCACTCCACGGGTACAACGGCGCCGCGCTGAGCGACATCCTCTCCGCCGCGGAGTTCCCTCGCAGCTCCTTTTACTACTTCTTCTCCGACAAGACGGCGCTCTTCGACACGGCTTTCTCCGACGGATTGACCCTGCTCGCCGAGCGGGTGAGCCCACCCGATCCTGCGGCGCTGACCACTGAGTCCTTCTGGCCCGAGATCTTCTCCTTCCTCGACGAGCTGGCGGCAGCCAGTGGCGATGAGGATGTGGCAACAATCGCGACGCTCTTCCACATGCGGGACGCTCCACCGAGCGCCTCGCGCACCGGCTTCGAGAGGTCCGCCCGAGAATGGTGCACACAGACCGTCCGCACGGGCCGCGAACTGGGAGTACTGGACCAGGAGATTCCCGAGGACCTGCACGTTGATCTGGTGTGGAGCGTGGCCGTCACACTCGATCGGTGGCTGGCCTCACCGAGCGGTGAGGGGGCGGACGCTCGTCAATTGACGAGCATCCTTCTGACACGCCTATTCGGGGCGCCGTAGCGCTTCCCAACCAGACTCAAGAGACCGCCGCAAGCCCTGAACCTCTCACCCATTTGTGGACAACAGTGTCCATAAATGCTTACCATGCTCCTGTCCCAAGCCATTCGTGGTGACAGTGCGGTCCAGGAGGGATGTGACATGGCAAGTGCTCTTATCGCTGGAGCGACCGGATACCTCGGTCGACACGTTATCGCGGAGCTTCACGCTCGGGGACACCGCGTGCGGGCCGTCGTGCGAGACCGGGCACGCGCCTGCCGGAACGGACCATGGGACTCGCCGTCCCTGGACGGCCTGGTCGATGAGTGGGCCGTCGGCGACGTCACCGACCCCGACTTCACTCGGGACCTCGCGGCCGACGTCGAGCACGTCGTCTCAGCCCTGGGGGTCACGAGGCAGAAGGCCGATCCGTGGCAGATCGACAATCTCGCCAACCTGGCAATCCTGGACTCGGCACTGCGGCACGCCGGCTCCTTCACCTACATCAACGCCCTGGGCGGGGAGCACTGTCCCGCCCAGCTAACGCGAGCGAAGTCCGCCTTCGCGCAGACACTCTCGGCGGCACAGATCAGCTCTCAGATCATCAATCCGCCGGCCTACTTCTCCGACATGACGGAGGTGCTGGCGATGGCCAGGCGCGGCCTGGTAGCCGTGTTCCGACCGGAGGCACGGATCAATCCGATTCACGGGGCCGACCTGGCGGCCTACGTCGTCGACCGGATGGAGGATGGGCGCACCGGCACATGGGACGTCGGCGGACCGGACGTGCTCAGCTGGCGCGAGCTTGCGCACCTGGCCTTCGACGCCGTCGGGAAGCGCTCGCGCATCCTCACCGTCCCGGCGTGGGCGCTGCCGCCAGCGCTGCGACTGACCGGAGTGTTCAGCCCGCGCCTGGCCGACACCGCCCAGTTCATGGCCTGGAACATGACGCGCGACTGCGTGGCCCCGACGACGGGCACCCACCACCTCGCGGACTTCTACCGCGCGGTTCTTGAGAGACAGAGGTAGGCGAGTGCCTCACTGCGAGGTGACCTCGACCTGCTGACGGGTGTTCCACCCCATCTTGCCGCTGGTGACCACTCCCCAGAACCGCAAGGGACGCAAGATGACGGCGGACCAGAGCGTCGCCACCGGCGACAGGATCAGGGTGGCGCGCCGCTGGGAATCGGTCGTGTCCGATCGCCACACGTTGAGATACCTCGAGTTCTGCGCCAGCCCAATCGCGAGGGGCACGAACACCACCGCGAGAGGAACGCTGCCACCCGTGGCAAGCGGACGCCAGAGCACCAGGTAGACGAAGACCGCGGACACCGTCCAGATCTGCATCCACCCGGTGGCCTGCCGCCACCACCCCCACGAGAGGATCGGCAGGAAACGGATGCGCCAGAGCCCACGGATGAAGGAGCCACGGAACCAGCGCACCTGCTGCCGATAGTGGTGGCTCCACCGGTCGGGCATCCACGCGAAGGCGAAGGCCGAGGGCTGCTGGACGGTCCTGCCGTTGAGCAGGGCGAAGAGAGTCAACATGGAATCGTCGGAGAACTCCACGTGCCGTCCCAGATAGCTCTCATTCATATAGAGGTCGATGTTCTCAGCCAGGATGCGGCACCGGTAGGCGGCCAGCCCACCGGAGTCAACCATCACCGACCCGAGCTGCGACATCGAGGAGCGGTCAATGAGCTGCTGACCCACGAAGATCACGTCAGTCACGCGCGCCAGGAGATTTTCCCGGTTGTTGATAGCAAGGATGACGCCGGCAACCGACATGACCCGCGGATCGCTGAAGGGCTGGACGATCTCGTGGAGGGCCTCGGCGTCGAGCATGGAGTCGGAGTCGACGGTCACGAACAGGTCGGCGTCGCGGATCTTCCTGAACCCGTGGACCTGGGCATGGCGCTTGCCCTCGTTGGAAGTCCGCTGCCAGGTGGCGTAGATGCCTGCGACCGCAGCCTGACGGATGAACCAGTCACGCTGCTCCAGATAGGTGCTCTGGGTGGAACCATCGTCGACGACGTGGATCTCGGCCGGCGGAAAGCTCTGGTGCAGCAGGGCGGAGAGCATCCGAACCACCACGTCGGGATCCTCGTTGTAGAGCGGGACGAGCACGGCGACCCGGAAGTCCTCATCGCCGGCCACGCGCCCCTCGAAGCATGCCAGCACCAGCTGGGCGGCAACGAGCAGGAAGATGACGTCGAAGGTCCACACAGCCCACCTATCCAGGACATGTTGCCAGCTGACCAGCACGCGCCAGAACAACCACCCCACCAGACCGAGTATCACCAGGATGACGGGAGAGGGCCCGCTGGTCCCCATGAGCGCTCGAGGCAGTCCGGTGGCATCGGCCGAGCGCTGTGCCTCAACTATCGTCGTCACGGGTGTGCGCACGATGAGAGTGCGGCTGCCGCCCGCACGGCGTTCCCGCACCACTTTGAGCCGCAGCCTGCGCTTGAACAGCAGCTTGATCGCAAGGCAGGCCAGGAGGATGAGAAGGCAGATGAGCACGACGAACATTCCGAATGACCAAGACATATGCGTCAGTCTTTCCGTGTCGAAGGGCATGATG
>CAUVMS010000117.1:0-8514 GCA_963552815.1 uncultured Actinomyces sp.
CCAGCGCGCCCAGCGCAACCTGGAGGACACCGAGTTCCTCACCCGGGAGATCGCCGCCCTGCGCCTGGCCATGAACGACGTCGCCACCCGCGACTTCGTGCGCAGCGAACTTCGCGACATGCTCAGCGAGATCCTCGCCGAGGAGCGCCTCACCCGTGAGGAGATCACCGAGATCGCGGAGTTCCAGGAGGGGGCCGACGACGAGACCGGCAACCAGCCTGGTCAGACCCCTTCCCGCTGAGGACGGTCCCCCTTCTCACGTGGGGCGCGCCACCTGTCGAGGCGCCGAGTACCACCCCTAGGATGAGGCCATGCCGCTACCGACTCATGACGCCGTCATGGAGGCGCTGGACCGGGTCATCGATCCCGAGCTGCGCCGCCCCATCACCGACCTGGGAATGGTCTCCTCCGTTGACATCGCCGAGGACGGCGTGGTCAGTGTCGAGGTGCTCCTGACCGTGGCCGGGTGCCCCCTGAAGGACACGATCACCGCCGACACCCAGCGCGAGGTCAGCTCCGTCGAGGGCGTCACCGATGTGCAGGTGAGCCTGGGCGTCATGAACGACGAGCAGAAGGCCGAGCTGCGGCGCCGCCTGCGCGGAGGGGCCGCCGAGCCGGTCGTGCCCTTCACCCAGCCGGGCAACCTCACCCGGGTCTACGCCATCACCTCCGGCAAGGGCGGGGTCGGCAAGTCCTCGGTGACCGCGAACCTGGCTGCCGCCATGGCCGCCCAGGGGCTGAGCGTGGGCGTCGTCGACGCCGACATCTACGGTTTCTCCATCCCCCGCATGCTCGGGGTGGACCGGGTCCCCACCCAGCTCGACGGTATGATCGTGCCCCCCGTGGCCCGCGGGGTGAAGGTCATCTCCATCGGAATGTTCGTCGAGGACAAGCAGCCCGTGGTCTGGCGCGGCCCCATGCTGCACCGTGCCGTCCAGCAGTTCCTCTCCGACGTCTTCTGGGGAGACCTGGACGTCCTTCTGCTGGACCTGCCGCCCGGAACCGGCGACGTGACCATCTCGGTGGCCCAGCTGCTGCCGAGTGCCGAGATCATCGTGGTCACCACCCCGCAGACGGCCGCAGCCGAGGTGGCCGAGCGCACGGGCCTCATCGCCGCCCAGACGCACCAGAAGGTGGTGGGCGTCATCGAGAACATGTCCTACATGCCTCAGCCCGACGGCTCACGCCTGGAGATCTTCGGCTCCGGCGGGGGCACGATTGTCAGTGCCTCTCTGAGCGAGGCCCTCGGCTACGAGGTGCCGCTGCTGGCCCAGCTGCCGCTGGACATCCGACTGCGCGAGGGCTCCGACACCGGTACCCCGGCTACCGTGGCCGACGACGGCAAGCCCGCTGCCGACGCCCCCGCGGCTTTGGAGCTGTCCGCCGTCGCCCAGCGTCTGACCCACCGCGCCCGCGGCCTGGCCGGCAAGAGCCTGGGAGTCACCCCGACCTGAGCCGGCCCCGCCTCTCACCGAGACCGACAAGTTTCGCGTAGCCCGACGGTTTTTCTGTCCGGCTACGCGAAATCTGCCCGGTTCGGTGAGGTCAGAAGTCGACGGCGACGCGTGTGGCCTCAGCCCGGGTGCGGGCGGCGGCATTGGCGGCGCGCACGATGTCACGCGGAGACAGGGGGCGCACACGGGTCCCGGAATCATCAGTCGCCTCCGAGGCGCCCTGCGGGTGCTCGTCAGAGGTCCTACCGCCCGGTTCGACCAGGCTCGCCGGGACCTCCACCGACGCAGGCTCAGCCGGCTGCTCACCGGACTCCAGCGGATCGGTCCCCTCCGGCTGCTCGACGTCGAGCTCAGCACCGTCCGTCTTCTGCAGCACGCCCTGCGGAGGTGCGGGCGACTCGGAGGTCACAGAGGTCTCGGTGTTCTCCGCCGCATCGGTCACGTCGGACGCCTGGATTCCCTCTTCCGCGTCCTGAGACTCGGCTGAGGCGTTGTCCGTGCTCGCCTCCGCCTGCACGGCATCAGCCTCGGTGTCCGTCTCAGTATCCGTCTTAACATCCGTCCCAGCGTCCGTCGTCTCCGCGTCTGCCTCGGTGGTGCTCTCAGCGTCGTCGGCAGCGTTGCTCGTGCTGTTCTTCCCAGCCAGCTGCTCGGCCCGCTTGGCCTCGATCTGCTTGCTCAGCGACTTGGCCCGGTCCTGCTTGACGACGTCGTTGACGGCCTGGGCGGCGTCGTCGGAGACCTCCTTGGCGGCCGAGCTGACGGACTTGAAGGGGTGGGCGAGGTCCTCACGGATGGCGTCGATGTCCTCCCCCAGGGCGTCGCGCACGATCTTGCGCGGGTCGTACTGGCGCGGATCAAGGCTGGACAGGTCCAGGTCGGCCATCTCGGGGCCGACCTCCTCGGCGATCTGACTGCGCGCGTTGTCCAGGAACACCCTGAGCTGACGCACCAGCTGCGTGAGCTTGCGAGTGTACTCGGGCAGGCGCTGCGGCCCCACCACAACCACCGCCACCAGGATGATGACGAGGAACTCAGATCCAGAGATGCCGAACACGCCGCTCAGTATAGGGAGTCCTCACAGGCCGGCTCCGCATCGGTTCGCCTACCGGCGGACTCACCCGGGCATCCTCCCTTCCCCCCTATCCGGCCGAACACCTGGAACAATGTGGCTTGAGGGGCCGCACCTGGCGCCCCGCAGCAGAAGAAAGGCTCACAGTGAGTGCGGACAAGACGCTGAGCTGGTCCTACACGGAGGACTTCACCGCGGAGGACGAGGCCACCGCCCAGGCCCGTATACGCGGGCTCGAGCTCGGCATCACTCCGGTGTCCTCTGGGACCGGTGCCGCGCTGCGGATGCTGGCCGCCTCGGTGGGCGCCAAGTCCGTGGCTGAGGTGGGCACCGGCACCGGCGTCTCGGGCCTGTGGCTGCTGGGTGGCATGGGCTCCGACGGGGTCCTCACCACCATCGACGTCGAGCCCGAGCTCCAGCGCGAGGCCCGCCGCGCCTTCGACGGCGCCGGCTACCCCTCCTCACGCACCCGCATCATCCAGGGACGGGCCTCCGACGTCATGCCCAGGATGGCAGCCCGCTCCTACGACATGGTTGTGCTCGACGTCGCCCCGGAGGAGGCGATCCTGCTGGCCTCCAACGCGCTGCGGATGCTGCGCCGAGGCGGGGTCCTGGCCATCACCCGGGCCCTGTGGAACGATCACGTGGCCGATCCTGCCCGCCGCGACGTCACCACGGTGGCTGCCCGCGAGCTCGGTAAGGCGCTGCGCGCCTCCCAAGCGCTGCTGACGACGCTGCTTCCCGTCGGGGACGGGCTGCTCGTCTCCGTGCGCCAGACCTGACGACGCGGCGCCAGAGGATACACAGAAGAAGGAGGGTCGGACCCCGCATGGGTCCGACCCTCTCTTTCGTAGGCTGGATGGCCCGGCCGTCAGCTCCTGGACGCCGAGGACCGAGCGGAACCGGCCTGTATCCAGACCACCGGGATCAATCAGATCTTGGCGTTAGCCAGAGCCTCCCCAAGCTCCTTGACCTCGTCGGCCGTGATCTCGAGGACGAGTCGACCGCCGCCTTCAAGCGGAACCCGCATGATGATGGCGCGGCCTTCCTTGACGACTTCGAGAGGGCCGTCTCCGGTCCGGGGCTTCATGGCAGCCATGTGCTCACCTTTCGTCAGTGTTGCGCGGGCACATCGCCGCGCGACCTGTCATATTCTACGACATCCAAGGTGCAACGTTCGATGATGCGTCTGCCATAACGCAACTCATGCCCCGCCCTGACCGTTGCGCAGCCGGCGGGCGGCACCGACCACGTAGTCCACAGCCTCCTGCGCGCTGTCGACGAGGTGAAGCAGATCAGGGTCGGTCGCGGAGATCATTCCGCGCTCGGTCATGATGGTGCGCACCCACTCCAGCAGCCCGCCCCAGTAGCCGCTGTCCACCAGGACTATGGGGAAGGAGGAGATCTTCTGGGTCTGGACCAGGGTGAGGGCCTCGAAGAGCTCGTCAAGGGTCCCCATGCCGCCGGGCATGACGACGAAGCCGTCGGAGTACTTGACGAACATGGTCTTGCGGGCGAAGAAGTAGCGGAAGTTGACCCCGAGGTCGACGTACTCGTTCATCCCCTGCTCGAAGGGCAGCTCGATGCCGAGCCCCACCGAGGTGCCCCCGGCCTCGTGGCACCCGCGGTTGGCGGCCTCCATCACGCCCGGGCCGCCTCCGGTGATGACGGCGTAGCCGGCCCCAGCCAGCCCGGCCCCGACCTCCACCGACACCTGGTAGACGGGATCCTCGGGCTTGATGCGGGCCGAGCCGAAGACACTGATGGCCGGCCCCAGCTCGGCCAGGGCACCGAAGCCCTCGATGAACTCGGCCTGAATGCGCATGGCTCGCCACGGGTCGGAGTGGAGCCAGTCGGCGTCGGCGGTTCTGCTCAGCAGTCGCGCATCGGTGGTCTGGGTGGGGATCTGGGTGCCGCGCAGCACCACTGGTCCCTTGCGGTAGGACTCGCGTGTACTCATGCGGCCATGATTCCCTAATCCAGCCGGATACGGAGAAGAGCCGGTCGGTGTCGACCGCGACAACGGCTGGGGGCGAGCGGGTGAGCACTCGCCGTTCAGGCCAGCCAGTCGCGCAGGATGGAGGTGACGGCGTCGATCTGCTCGACGGGGCAGTGCTCATCGTCGGTGTGGCAGAGCATCGGGTCACCGGGGCCGAGGTTGACCGCGGGGACCCCGGCCGCCGAGAAGCGGGCGACGTCGGTCCACCCGTACTTGGGACCGACCCGTCCCCCACGAGCGCGAACGGCCGCGACGAGCTCGGTGGCCAAAGGTGAGTCCAGGCCGGGTCGAGCCGCCGAGGAGAAGTCGTCGATGACGACGTCGACCCGCCCGGTTCCCGCGGTGATGACGGGCGGCTCGAGGTCATCGGCATCAATGGCCCCGTCGGTGCCCTCAGAGGGAAGTCCGGCCAGGATTCGTAGGGCCCGGGCAAGGGCCTGCTCGTCAGTCAGGTCGGGGGCGAAGCGGTAGTCGATGCCGATGCGGCAGCGGTCGGGGACCGTGTTGGAGGCGACGCCGGCCTCGATGCTCACCACGGAGAAGCTCTCCCGGTAGATCAGGCCCTCGACCTCGACCTCGCGCAGGGGCGCCTCGGCAGTGCGATCGATGATGGCAGCGGCGGCATGGACGGCGTTGACGCCGCGCCAGGCGCGCCCGGAGTGGGCGGCGGTGCCGTGAACAGTGAGGGAAAGGCACAGGATGCCGTTGCAGCCGCCCTCGATCTGGGCGCCGGTGGGCTCGCCCAGGACGGCGAAGTCGGCCTCCAACCAGTCGGGGTGGGCCTGGAGGGTGCGACCCAGGCCGTTGAGGTCGCTGGTGACCTCCTCGTTGTCGTAGAAGACCCAGGTGACGTCGCGGCGCGGCGCGCTCATGGTGGCGGCCAGGTGGAGAGCGGCGGCCACCCCGCCCTTCATGTCGACGCTGCCGCGCCCCCAGATGACCTCGGTACCTTCTCGGCGCTCGAGGCGTCCAGGGACGTTGTCGGTGTGCTGGGAGACGGGGACGGTGTCGAGGTGACCGGCGATGACGACCCGCTCAGGCCGGCCCAGGTGGGTGCGGGCGATCACGGTGTTGCCGTGGCGCAGGACCTCCAGGTGCTCCAGCTCGCCCAAGGCGGCCTCGACGGCGTCAGCCAGCGGGGCCTCGGTCCCGGAGACGCTGCGAATATTCACCAGGGCCAGAGCCAGCTCGGCCGGGCTCGCGGCATCTGGCCCTGTCAATGGGGGCAAGGCGACGGTGGCGGACTGGTCTGAGAACGGTTCCGGCGAAGTGGAGGAGGCCATGCACCGAGGCTATATGGAGACGTGGACAACTGGCCGGCCCGTGGCAGGCCCACCGGTTCGGGTCGACCGCCTTCTTGGCGCCGGCCCACCACGAGCGAGCGCCCAGCCTCACACTCCTCCAGACCTTCATGACATCATACATCTTATCTCTCGAGAATAACCTCGAATTACGATCTGAATTTGATTCAGGATTACTTATTTTACGTGCGATCCGAGGGCATCTCACCTGGATTCTTCTTGTGTCTGGAAACACCCGTGATGAGAATCATTGTGAGCGCTTCCAGAACTTTTAAGGCGGTACCGTCACCGACATGACTCGAGGCCACACAAACGTAGACGACGAGACCGTGAACGCCTGGATCTATGACGATCCGGACCCCGCCACCCGAGCCGAGCTCACTGAGCTTCTAGCGACAGCCCACTCTCATGGTGAGCAGGCCGCAGCGGCTCAGGCTGCCCTGAACGACGCCTTCAGCGGCACGCTCGCCTTCGGTACGGCCGGCTTGCGCGGTCGCCTAGGCGGAGGCCCCAACCGGATGAACCGAGTTGTCGTCATTCGGGCCGCTGCGGGCCTGTCCGCTTATCTCAAGGACCGCCTTGGCGAGGGCTTCAGCGTCGTCATCGGTTACGACGCCCGCTACAACTCCGAGCAGTTCGCACGTGACACAGCGGCGGTAGTTACGGGCGCGGGCGGGCGAGCCATTCTCTTCGAGTCGCACTGCCCCACACCGGTGCTCGCCTTCGCGCTGCGGCGCCTGGAGGCCGACGCCGGCGTCATGGTGACCGCCTCGCACAACCCTCCCCAGGACAACGGCTACAAGGTCTACCTGGGTGGACGGGCCGTGACCGACTCGGGCCAGGGAGCCCAGATCATTCCCCCCTACGACACTGAGATCGCTGCGGCGATCGACGCGGTCGGACCGGTCGAGTCCGTACCGCGCCCGCAGTCGGGCTGGGAGACGATCGACCCGGCCATCCGGGAGGAGTACATCGATCGGGCCGCCCAGTCGGCCCGGATGAAGGCCCCCGCCCCGGTGCGGATCGTGCTGACCGCGATGCATGGCGTGGGCGGGGCCACCTGCCGGGAGGTACTTAACCGGGTCGGGTTCACCGACGTCGTCGAGGTGGCTGAGCAGTTCGAGCCCGACCCGGACTTCCCGACGGTCGCCTTCCCCAACCCGGAGGAGCCCGGGGCCCTGGACCTGGCGCTTGCCAAGGCGCGGGAGGTCGAGGCGGACCTGGTGATCGCCAACGACCCCGACGCCGACCGCTGCTCGGCCGCGGTCCCGGACGCGGATGCTCCTGGCGGCTGGCGTCAGCTGACCGGCGATGAGGTCGGTGCGCTCCTGGGTGAGCAGGCCGCTGAGCTGGCCGCTTTCGCAGGCAATGGGATCCTGGCCTGCTCGGTGGTCTCCTCCCGGCTGCTGCGCCGGATCGCCCAGTCCCACGGGCTGGGGTTCCGCCGCACCCTGACGGGCTTCAAGTGGATCAGTCGGGAGCCGGGCCTGGTCTTCGGCTACGAGGAGGCGCTGGGTTACTGCGTGGATCCCGCCGCAGTGCGGGACAAGGACGGCATCTCGGCCTCGGTGAGGCTGGCGGTGCTGACTTCAGTGCTCAAGCAGCAGGGGCGGACGTTGCAGGACCTGCTCGACCGACTGGCCCGTGAACACGGTCTGCACGCCACGAGCCCGTTGAGCATGAGGGTGGAGGACCTCGACATCATCACCAAGACCATGGAGCGCCTGCGTTCGGGCGGGGCTCCGGCCAAGCTCGCCGGCTCCCCGGTCACCGCGACGGTGGACCTGCTCGACGGCATCTCGGACGGCAACGGCGGCACACTGCCTCCCACGAACGGCTTGGTGTGGGTGACGGCCTCGGATGACCGTGTGGTCGTGCGTCCTTCCGGGACCGAGCCCAAGCTCAAGTGCTACTGCGAGGTGATCCTGCCGGTGGGTGACACTCCGGTGGCCGAGGTGCGTGAGGCGGCCGCCAAGCGACTGGAGGTCATCAAGGAGGACCTGCGCGGCATCCTGGGGATGACCGCCTGAGCCGAGCCCTCGGACTCTCACGCCGCCCTCCGGACCCCCGTTCTGAGAAGGGTGGGGTGTGGTCGATGAGGGGGTGCTAGGCCCAGGGTGCGGGCGGCCTGCGGATGGCCGGTGGCCCCCTTGGCAGCGGCCCGAGGCATGCCGCCAAGGGGGCCCGCCTGCTGGCCCGTGGCCGCGGTATCCTGGCGGCCAGCGCCGGCGGCGGCGTCCACCGCGAGTACGGCCACTGAGTGGCGGGGTCTGTGATCGGGTCTGCCGGGCGGACTCGGCCCGCGACGGCGTCGGCCACTGACTCCGGCCACTGATTCCGGCCACCTGGTGGCCAGCACCGGTGGCGGCGTTCACCGTGGGTACGACCACTGAGTGGCGGGGTCTGTGATCGGGTCTGCCGGGCGGACTCGGCCCGCGACGGCGTCGGCCACCAGCTCTGTCCACTGATTCTGGGCGGTGTCGCGCAGTGTGCCGGTCCTGGCCGGCTAGCGTGAGTGCGTTGGGTGGTTGCGTGCTTGGGTTGGGGACTGCGTTTCGTCTTGAGGACGTCCTTTTGTCAAAGATGGCGACGTTCTGATCTCAGTCATCTGTGATGAAACGCAGTCCTCGTGCGGAAAGTACGTCCTCAACCCGCCTCGCCCGGCTCGTCGCCGACGCCCGGGCCGAC
>CAUVMS010000118.1:0-8460 GCA_963552815.1 uncultured Actinomyces sp.
GGTGCGGGCCAGCCGGGCTGCCGGGGTGGCCGGCCAGGCGGGGGCCGAGGGACGGCTGTCGACCGGCCTGTCGGCGACCGGCTCGATCGGCTGGGCCGAGCGCGCCGTGTCCGGCGTCGGTTCTGCCGGTGAGGCCGCTGAGGACGCCGACGGCTCGGCAACCGGCTGGGCCGACGACGCACCCGCGGGCGAGGCCGCCGATAAGACGGCCGGCGCTGCAGAGGGTCGGCTCGCCGGCTGCGCACCAGCGGCGGAGGGTCCGTTGGTGCCGGGAGCTCCTGCGGCCCCGTCGCTGGTGGTGCTGGTGGGGCTCGTGGGGCGAGCAGCACCGGCGGTGCCGGCGGTGCTGGCCTTGGCGGCCGCCACCGGAACAGCCGCTGCCCTCGAGGCTCGGGCAGCGGAGGGAGCCGTTGGAGCCGAACCGGCCGTGGAAGCAGTCGGCACGTCCGCCGCTGCTGATACTGCTGATACTGCCGATGCTGCCGTCGTCGAGGTCGCCGCCGCCGATGCCACGGTTGACGTGGAGGACGCGGGTGCGGCTGCCTCGCCGGCGGTGGCCGCACCGACCGTGGTGGCGTGAGCGGCGCCCGCGTCGGAGGTCGGGGAGTCGGAGGCCGGGGAGTCGGAGGTGACGGTTGTCGGGCTCGACTGCTGCGTCCGTGGAGTGGAGACCTCAGGGCCCGCGGCCTGCTCAGTCTCCTCCCGAACGTCAGCCTCGGGATCGTCATCGACGTCGAGCCTATCCGCTGGAGCGGACGCCGCCGATGACGTCGCGGCCCTCTCCTCCTGGCTCACGGGCTCCTCCGAGCCCGAGGCGTCCGCCGGTTCTGCAGGGTCCTCGGCGGTACCGGCCGGGGAGGCGTTCACCGCTGCGCCCACGGCAGCGGCCGTCACCGTGGCCGTTACCGTCTTCGTCTCCGCCTCTGTGCCCGTGCTGCTCACCGCGCCGGCAGCAGCCGGCGGCTCGTCCTCATCCACAGTCTGCTCGGGAGACGACGACGTCTCCGCGGCGGACACGGAGTCCTCCTGGTCCTCCTGGTGAACCGGCTCCGGCTCCGCGGGGTCCTCGGGGTCCTCAGCGGTACTGGCCGAGGGCCGGGAGGAGACGCCGGCCGAGCCGGAGCCGGCGGTCACAGAGACCGTAGAAGCCGTGGGGGCCGTGCGGGCCCCGGGGGCTGCGGAAGCGGCGGCCGACTCACCCGGAGCCGACGACGGCGGAATCGACGGCGGCATGTCAGGGCTCGCCGCGCTGACGGTCTCCTCATGGTCCATGGCGGCCCCCACGACCGTCTCCCCGACCTGCCCAGAGTGCTCGGACGGCGTCGGCGCCGCCTGAGTGACCACGGGGCGGGGCGAGGGGTCGTCCGGGCGCAGCGGGTCCTGGGCAGGACGGCCGACCGGGAAGGTGCCGACCGGCGGCTCCTGCGAGACCGCCGACGCCGGAGCCTCCTGGCCGGAGGACTCGATGGCTGCTTCCTCAGCTGCGTCATCGGCCGTATCGGCGGCCTTGGCAGCGGTCTCGGGTCCGTCGGTGGTGCGCCCGCCCGTCTGAGTGTGGACGTTCGCGGCGTCGACGTCGTGGTCCTTGGTGTCGTCGTCGGCGCGATCCGTCGTCGCCGTCACCGGTGTGGCCGGCTCGGGGGCCGTTGCGGAGGGGATCGGCCCAGCGGCCTGAGAGACCTTGTCGGCGAGGTTCTTCAGGGGTGCGAGAGCCTCATCGGCCAGGGTGGCCGTCGCCTCTCCCGCTCGAGCCCCCGACACCGCAGTCCCCGTCTTGGAAACGGGCTTCTCAGGTGAGGTGGAGGCGACGCCGTCGGCGGTGCGGGGCGTCTGCGGGGTGGGACGGTCTGTGTTGTCGGTGCTCACGAGGTCTCCTTACGCATGCACACGGTAGTAGTAGGGGCGGGGACGCCGAAAGGGGCGGTACGGTCGTCCCGGGACATGACTGCGGGTATGGGACCCTCAGGCACCGGAGCGCAACCGGGCCAGCGCGTTGGCGCGGCCCTGGCGGCGGGCCACATGAGCTCCCCAGCCGATCGCCATGAGCTCGATCCCGATGGCGGCGAGCACGACGGCGTCCGGGCCGTAAGGCAGGAGCCTGGAGACCAGATGACCGCCAGGGATCATATCGTCACTGAGCCCCGGGACCGCCAGAAGGATGAGAACCGGGCCGGTGACGCGCGCTCCGAGGGTGGAGCGCGCCGTCGAGGCCCCGGCCGCGGCCAGGGCGATGACCGAGATGAGGACGGCCCCGAGCATCAGCGGACCGGTCTGGATGCCGGGGGTGACCGCCCGCGGGTAGGAGTGGGGCAGGAGGAAGGCGGCCAGCGCCAGCCCGGCCAGGACCCACGGCAGGGACAGGAGGTGGTCGCGCCGGCGTGAGGGCGGCGGGATCGGCGTGGAGCCCACGGTCCGGTCGGCCTGGGTGAGACGGAAGGCGGCCTGGCCCTGGGCGTGGCCGGCGCGGCGGGCCAGGCGCATCCCCCAGGAGCCGCCGATCCACAGGGCCGCCAGGATGAGCACGAACCCGGTGCTGATCAGCTTCTGCAGCCAGGGGTAGGGCAGGGAGGACGCGTGGATGGGAGCCATGAAGGCGGCCGACTGGGCCACCAGGGCGGTCAGCCCGGTGACCAGAGCGCCCAGTGAGGAGCGGCCGGCGAACAGCGCTGTGGCGGCGGAGGAGACCAGCAGGATCGCGCCGAGGAGCAAGGACGTGCGCAGGACGGAGCCCGGCGCGGGGGCGGTGTCGGCCAGACCCAGCAGGATGGAGACACTCAGGGCGAAGATGACCCCGACGACAGCGGTGAGCACGTAGTCGGGTCTGCGGCTGCGAGGCGGTCGCCCCGACGCGCCCGGTGCCGAGGGCGGTGGGGCTGAGCCTGGAATGATATGGGAGGGGGAGTCACTCACTTGATCGAGTCTAGGGGGTGCGCCCAGCCCGTGTCGGGTTCGTCGGGGTCCGGGGCTGCTGCGCACCACTGATCCGTCACTGATCCGTCACTGACGGATGTCGAGTGCCGGGCCGGCTGCCGTTGCCTCCGAGCGGCCGTGGTGTGCCACAGTGGGTGCGTGGTGCGAATGTCTGTAGGGATCGGGCCGTCCGCGGCCGGGGCGCCGAAGCGGCGTGACATGGCTGGGGCGAGCGGGGCGGCGAGCCGGCCCGGCGTATCGACTGGGCGGTTGAATGGATGGCCGGGCGTCGACGGAGCAGGCGGACAGAGCGGTCCCGAGGTGCCGGCCGGTGCGGGCGCCTCCGGGGCGTCGATGTCCCCTGTGGTGGAGGCGCTGCGGGCAGTGGCCGCCGACGAGCGGGTGCGCGCCGCCGAGGCGGCGGTACGTGAGGCCTGCGCCGAGCTGCGCTGGAACGAGGCGCTGCGACGTCGGTGGCGTGAGGCCCGCGCCGAGGCCGCGATCCGGGGCGCCATCGCCTCGGGAGGTGTTGAGGGGGCGGTGGTCTCCGCCGAGGTGCTGCGTGAGCACGTGGCCTCCGCCTCCCTGACCGAGGCCGCCACGGGCGACCCTGGCCTGGATGCTGTCGCCGGGCTGTGGCGCGCCGGGACCCGCCTGGTCGGATGGATGCCGGACCTGGTGGGGCGGGGGCGGCCCGCGGTGCCACCGGCGCGAGCGCTGCTGGCCGCGCTGCACCGCGACGTCGTCGGCCCCCTGGCGGCAGGCGGACTGATCGGGCTTGAGGAGGTGGGCGCCCCGCGTGCCGGGCAGATGCGTTCCCGCGAGGGCGGCCCGGGACGGGCCCCGCAGGGCGAGGAGCTGGCCGAGCGGCTGGCGGGCCTGGTGGAGCTCATCGAGGCGGAGCAGGTGCCGGCGCTGGTGCGGGCCGCCGTCGTCCACGCCGAGATGCTGGCGGCGCGGCCCTTCACGGCCGGAAACGCCGCGGTCGGCCGGCTGCTCGTGCGCCACCTGCTTGTGCGTGACGGGGTCGAGCCGACGGGCACGGCGGTCAGCGACCTGTATCCCGGGCGGGCGCCGGGGGCCTACGCCGATGCCGCCGGCGCCTACGTCTTGGGCACGATGGAGGGGGTTGTGGCCTGGGTGGTGTGGCAGGCCGAGGCGGTGCTCGCGGGGGTGCAGGAGGCCCAGCGCCTGTGCCGGGCCGTCCAGGCGGGCACCTGGCGTGCCGGGTGAGTCCGGGCGGACGATTCAGGCTCCGCGTACGCTGTGCCCGCCACGGCGGGCGACCAGCCAGGCGGTGGCGCCCCCGACGGCGAGGACGCCGGCCGCACCGGCGACCAGGACGGCCCGGGTCGACAGGTGCGCGGGCTCCCAGCGCGGCCGCAGCCGCACCGGGCGGGCGAAGTCGCGCACCGGCCAGTCCTGTTCCTGGGCCAGGCGCCGCAGGTCCCGGTCGGGGTTGACGGCGACGGGGTGGCCGACGGCGTTGAGCATCGGCTCATCGGAGATGGAGTCGGAGTAGGCCCAGGACCGGGCCGGGTCGATGCCGTGGGCGGCGGCGTCCTCACGCAGCGCGACCACCTTCTCCGAGTGCAGCATGGAGCGGGCGATCCGCCCGGTGAACAGGCCGTCCTCACCCACCTCCATGTGGGTGGCGATGGCGCGGTCGGCCCCCACGAGGCGAGCGATGGGGGCGACCATCTCGCTGATGGAGGCCGAGACGACCACGACGTCGTGCCCGGCCCGGTGATGGGCCTCGATGAGGTCGAGGGCCTCAGCGTAGACGGCCGGCTCGATCGCCGTGGACAGGGCGCCCTCGACGACGTCGACCAGGTCGCGTCGGCTGATGCCGGTGGACATCAGGGCCAGGTGCTCCATGAGGTTGGTTGAGTGCCGGGTGCCGGCGCCCATCAGGAGGTAGGGGAGCTGGGCGATGAGGCCGTGAGCCAGCGCCCGCGAGGAGATGAGGCCGCTGCGCCGCATCGGGCTGCCCAGCGCCCAGGTCGACGACGTCGCCAGGATCGTCTTGTCCAGATCGAAGTAGGCCGCGGCGCGCCGCCCTGCGGGTGGGGGAGGGGCCGCGGACGCAGTGGTGGACATGGCGTTGGACGTTGTGGTGGACGCTGTGGTGGCTCCGGTGGTGGGCGCAGAGGACGTGGCGGACACGGCGGAGACAGCCGGCGAGATGGTCGGTGACGTCGCCGGTGACACCGCTGTCGGCTGGGAGGGGTCGCTTGCGCGGGACTGCGCGCTCATGGGCCCATCTCATCACGAGGCGGGCCGCGGTGCCAGGAGTGTGAGCCCCTCAGTCTTGCGCGTCGTCGTCGAGGCGTCGTCGGAGCGTCGCGGTGGCGCGTGTGGCGGCCGGCTGCGGGGCGCGCGGGGCCACAGGCCCCGATCTGCACCCCGTTTCCACAGACCCGATGACGCCGGTGGGCGCCGTCGGGCAGGGGCCCGCACCCTGGTGAGTGGGACGGGCGCTGAGACGCCGCTGCACACCGGGCTGAAGGAGGGGCGATGGAGACGACGCAGATGTTGGGGAGGACACGGGCGAAGCCCTCGGAGACGATGCCGCGCGAAGCAGAGGACACGGAGGCCATGCGGACAAGAGCAGGGGCCACAGGGCTCCTGGCGGAACCGACAGCGCCGCCGGAGGCCTGGGACGCACGTGACGTCTCCTTCCCGCCGCTGAGACCCGAGGCCGGCGGGCCCCGGCCGCCCTTCGAGGAGGCTGCGGCTGAGACCCCCGGGCCCGTGGGGGACCTGGAGGATCCCACGTCCTCGTCAGTGCCGGCGGAGCTGTGGGAGACACCCCGGGAGAGACGCCAGGCGGCCCAGGTCCTGGCCGTCACCGGTGCTCGCGGGGGCCTGGGGGCCAGCGTCCTGCTGCTGCACCTGGCGTGGGCGCTGAGCCGAGCCGGCCGGCGGGTGGCGATGATGGACCTGGACCCCGCCGGTGGCCTGGACCTTCTGTGCGGGGAGACTGTGCTGACCGGACTGCGCTGGGCGGACCTTCCGGCCGAGGAGTCGGCCTTCCGGCCCGGGCACCTGGTCGGGGCCCTGCCCGCGTGGCACGCCATGCCGGTGCTCACCGGTGACGTCCGCGGCGGGCCGCTGCCCTGTGCGGACGCGGTCCTGGAGGCGATGCGCGCCGAGCACGACGTCGTCCTGGTGGACCTGCCCCGGGGCGCGCCTGCGCCGCCGGGAGCCCGGGTCCTGCTCCTGACCGGGCTCGACCTGCGCTCGGCCGTCGCCGCGGAGAGTCTGGCCCTGCGGCTGCGGGGCCAGCAGCCCGACGCCGTCGAACCGGCCGGTCCGGGCACACCGGTGTGGCTCGTGGTGCGCCAGGCGGGTGAGGACGTCGCCACCGAGGACCTCGAGCTCATCACCGGCTGCCCGGTCCTGGGACGGGTCCCCAACGACCGGGTCCTGGTCAAGCGCCTCGCCCTGGGGGAGGACCCGGTCCGGGCCCGCTCGGCCACCAGACGCGCCGCCACGGCCCTGACCCGAGAGCTGCTGGCTCAGGTCCTCACCCCCAAGGTGTCTGAGCCGGCCCCGGTCGCCGTGGGGCAGGCCCGAGGACAGGCCGGAGAACCGGACGCAGAGCAGGCCAAGAACCGGGACGGAGAGAAGCCTGCTGAGCACGTCGCCGGGCACTCTGCCGGGCGCACGGCAGAGTGGTGGGGGAGTCAGTCATGGTGAGCGTGAACCCCGATCTGCCCGGAGCCACTGGACCTCACGGAGCCCCGGACGCCGGCAACCCCGAGCTCGCCCGGGTGCGCAGCGCCCTGGCGCGCGGCGCCGATCTGGACGAGGCCCTGAGCGGCGCCGCCGACCCCACCACCGGCCGGCTGGGCATGGCCCGCCTCGGTCAGCGGGTGCGCGCCGACGTCGAGGGCGCCGGACCACTCCTGCAGCCCCTCATCGAGACCGACGGCGTCACCGACGTCCTCGTCAGCGGCGGGTGCACCTGGATCGACCGGGGCCACGGCCTCGAGCCCGTCCCCGCCGCCTCCATGGACGAGCCCCAGGTGCGGGCCCTGGCCGTGCGCATGGCCGCCTCCGCCCACAAGCGCCTCGACGACGCCTGCCCCGTCGTCGACGCCACCCTGCCCGACGGCACCCGCCTCAACGCGGTCCTGCCACCCCTGAGCGCCGACGGCACCCTCATCAGCCTGCGCACCAAGCGCCGCCGCGGCTTCACCCTGGCCGAGCTCACCGCCGCCGGCACCATCGCCCCCGGCCTCGACGACGTCCTGACCGCCCTCGTGACTCGCCGCGCCAGCTGCCTGATCACCGGCGCCACCGGAACCGGCAAGACCACCCTCCTGGCGGCCCTGCTCGGGCTCGTCCCGCACAGCGAGCGCATCGTGTGCATCGAGGAGGCCGCCGAGCTGCGCCCCGAGCACCCCCACGTCGTCCACCTTCAGGAGCGCGGCGCCAACGTCCAAGGGATCGGGGCGGTCTCCATGACCTCCCTGGTGCGCACCGCCCTGCGCATGCGGCCCGACCGGATCGTCCTGGGGGAGTGCCGCGGCCCCGAGGTGCGCGACGTCCTGACCGCCCTCAACACCGGCCACGAGGGCGGCTGGGCCACCCTCCACGCCAACTCGCCGGTCGACGTCCCCGCCCGCCTGACCGCCCTGGGTGCGCTTGCAGGACTCGACGAGGCGGCCGTAGCCGCCCAGGCAGCCAGTGCGCTCGACGCCGTCGTCCACCTGCGCCGGCAGGCGGGTACCTCCGGAGCGCGCCGGTACGTCGCCTCCATCGGCGTGCTGCGGCGCGAGGCGACACCGGTCGGAGCGGTCCTGGTCTGCGAAGAGGCGCTCAGCATGGACGACGACGGCCGCCTGCGCCCCGGCCCGGCCGAGGCGGCGCTGCGAGCCCGACTCGGTCCGCAGGCCTTCTCGCGCCTCGGACAGGGGATGTCGGCCGGCCCGGGGGAGGAGAGGCCTGAATGACTGGTGTGACCGCAATGGCCGGCATGGCGGGGCCGACCTCCCTCATGGACGCGACTACGCCCCCTGCCCTCACGGCGGTCGGCTCAGTAGCCGACCCGGTGGCCGGTCCGCCGGGTGCGGGCGCCTGGATCGTGGCGCTCCTGGTCGCCCTGGCCACCGCCGTGCTCCTGCTACCGGCGCGCCGCGGGCTACCACGCGGCTGGACCGCGGGCACCTCGCCGACCGGAGCGAGCGCGCCCGCGGCGCGGGATCCACTGAGCGCCCTGCGTGCGCGTCGAGGCGGACCACCCGAACCGGACCTCGGCCTGCTGCTCACCGAGGTTGCCAGTCTCCTGCGCGCCGGCGCCACCCCTCAGCGGGCCTGGACCCGCACCCTCCAGCGCGCCGGCCTCACCGAGGGCACCGAGCCCGACGACGACGGCGTCCCACCCGCGCTGCACGCGCTCGCGGACCTCCAGCACGACTCCTGGCTGCCCCGCTGGAGGGAGGGGCGTCTGCGATGGCACCCGCCCCCGAGGGGCGCCCGGGTGCGGCAACGGCGAGCCGACGCCGCCGGGGTGCCGGGCGCCATCGCCTCCTGCCGGCTGTC
>CAUVMS010000119.1:0-8406 GCA_963552815.1 uncultured Actinomyces sp.
GGTCGTTGTCGAAGTTGAGGGGGTAGATGTCCTGGTACTTCTTGGGCGGGTTCTCCGCGTAGGCGATGGAGCCGTCGGCCAGGACCGTGAACCACTCGGGGTGCTCGGTCACCCACGGGTGGTCCGGGGAGCACTGGAGCGCCAGGTCCAGGGCCACCTCCATGCCCAGCTCCCGCGAGCGGGCCACCAGGGCGTCGAAGTCCTCGAAGGTGCCCAGGTCCGGGTGGATGGCGTCGTGGCCGCCGTCGGGCGAGCCGATGCCGTAGGGGGAGCCGGGATCCCCGGGCCGGGCCGTCAGGGTGTTGTTGCGGCCCTTGCGGTTGGTCAGGCCGATCGGGGAGATCGGCGTGAGGTAGAGGACGTCGAAGCCCATGGCCGCGATGCGGTCCAGGCGCGCGGCGGCGCTGCGCAGCGTCCCCGAGTGCCAGGAACCGTCCTCGCTGACCCCCGAGCCCAGTGAGCGCGGGAAGATCTCATACCAGGCGCCGGTCAGGGCGCGCTCGCGGTCCACCTGGAGGGGGTACTCGGCGGTGGGGGAGACGTGGTCGCGCAGCGGCAGACGCTCCAGGGCCGCCTTGACCGAGTCGGCCATACCGGCCGCCAGGCGGTCGCCCACGGGGTTGGAGGGGTCGCGCATGATCCACACGGCGTCGTTGAGGGCCTTGACGCCCTCCTCGTCCCGGCCCTCGATGGCCACTGCCCGGTCCAGGACCCGAGCTCCCTCCTCCAGCATGAGCTCGACGTCGATGCCGGCCGGCACCTTGATGCCGGCGTCATGGCTCCAGGTGGCGTACGGGTCCGACCAGCCCTCGACGCGGAAGCGCCAGTCCCCGGGGGCGTCAGGCGCCAGGGAGGCCTCGTAGCGGTCCAGACCCGGGGCGATGTCGTGCATGCGGGCGCTGGGACCGTCGGTGCCGTCGGGGCGCACCAGGACCGCAGTGGCTCCGTAGCGATCGTGCCCCTCGCGGAAGACGGTGGCACGGATCGGGATGACCTCCCCGACGACGGCCTTGGCCGGCCAGCGCCCGTCCTCGACGACGGGGAAGACCTCGATCACCGGGATCCGGCCGATCAGTGAGTACTGGGCCGGCTGCGGTCCGCTCGCCACGGCCGGTTCGGCCGACGCAGGCGCTGTACCCGTTGCGGACGCCGACTCAGGCGCCTGGGCGGGCGCATCGGTCGCAGCGGCAGCGGACTTGGAGGGACGGGTGGACTGCTTCTTGCCGGCCTTGGGCGTCGTGTTAGGAGTCACAAGGGCAAGACTACGGTGAGAAACGACCCGAGTCACATACCCGACCGTACGACGCCGATCGGCCCGGTACGCGCGTCGCGAACCGGGCCGATCGGGGCGGGTGAGCCGGCGGGCTCAGGGACGTTCAGTAGTTCATGTGCATGGCGGTGCGGACGTCGTCGAGCGTCTTCGCAGCAACCTCGTTGGCCCGGGCATTGCCCTGCCTCAGGACCTCCAGGAGGTAGTCCTCGTTGGCGGCCAGCTCGGCGCGACGGGCCCGGATGGGGGCGAAGAACTCGTTGACGGCCTCCGTGGTGAGTTTCTTGAGCGTGCCAGCGCCGCCGTCGCCGATGCGCTCGGCGATCTCTTCGGGCGTGCCCGCCCCGCACAGGGATGCCAGCATCAGCAGGTTGGAGACCTCCGGGCGTCCGGTCGGGTCGTAGGTGATGACGCGGTCGGAGTCCGTCTTGGCCTTCTTGAGGAGCTTGGCGGTCTCATCGGCACTCATGCCCAGCTCGATCGTGTTGCGGCGGGACTTGCTCATCTTCTCCCCGTCCAGGCCCAGCAGCATCGGGGCCTGGCTGAGCAGGGCCTCCGGACGGCGGAAGACCGGGTGGTCCTTGACGGCCCGCCCGTAGCGCTTGTCGAAGCGCTGGGCGATGAGCCGGGCCTGCTCCAGGTGGGGGAGCTGGTCCTTGCCGACGGGGACGAGGTTGGCCTGGCAGAAGAGAATGTCGGTGGCCTGGTGGACGGGGTAGGTGAGCAGCAGCCCGCTCATGGCGCGCCCGTCGGTGGCCTCCAGCTCGGACTTGACCGTGGGGTTGCGGTGGAGCTCGGACTCGGTGACCAGGGACAGGAAGGGCAGCATCAGCTGGTTCTGGGCGGGGACCGCCGAGTGGGCGAAGATCGTCGAGCGCTGTGGGTCCACGCCGACGGCCAGGGCGTCGGTGACCAGGGACAGGACGCGCTCGCGGATGGGGCCGAGGGCGTCGCGATCGGTGATGACCTGGTAGTCGGCCACGAGGATCCAGGTGTCCACGCCCGCGTCCTGGATCGTCTTCCAGGAGTGCATGGTGCCGAAGTAGTGGCCCAGGTGCATGTTCCCGGTGGGACGCACCCCGGTGAACATCCGGTAGCGGCCGGGGTTGACGGCGATATCGGCCTCGATCTCGGCGGAGCGGGCGATCGATCGGGCCAGGGAGGCCTCATTGGTGGCGTTGGCCAGGGCCTCCTCGGCCGCGGTAGGGGTCTGAGTCATGCCCTCATCCTAGGGGGTACGGTCGCAAGGCCTTGACGGTGGAGGCCTGGCCCGCGCCTCAGTTGTCGGTGGGCTGGGTGGCCAGGGCCCGCTCCAGCTCCTGGCGGGCCTGGGCGACGCGTTCGGGTGTGAATGAGCTGTTGTGGCCGACCAGGGCCAGCCCGTCCAGGATCTCGGCGCCGTAACGGTGCCCGTGCCCCGCGGGCACGTTCATCGCGCGCGGCAGATCCGCGCTCACCTGGAAGAAGGTGATGTAGGGCATCCATCGCATGGCGGGGGAGCGGTCCTTGCCCGGCCGCTCCAGCAGCCAGTCGGGATTCTCCCGGATGAGCCGCGGCGACCACCACACCACCGGATCGCTCGCGTGCTGGATGTAGAGGATGCGCTGATCTCCCCAGGTCGTGTCGCCCGCGAAGGCATTCATGTCCGCCTCATCCTGGGCGAAGCGAACCGTCAAGCCCGCCGAGTAGGTGGGATCCACCTCCCGGGTGCCGGGATCGCGCCGCGTCACCAGATCACGCCACAGCCGCGAGGAGTTGGGCGGCCCCACCCATAAGACGCCGTCGACCGAGTCCAGGACGTCGGCCAGGTTGCTGAAGGCCGCCTCACCGGCCAGCACCCCCATCGACTCCCCGTACAGCAGGAGCCGGGGCCGGTCGCCCTCCGGAAGCGTCTTCCACCAGGAGACGACCGCAGTCACCAGGGCCTTGCCCGAGGCCCGAGCCTTGTCCGTGTCGGCGATGAACTGTACCCCCGAGGGCAGGTAGGAGTACTGGGCGGCGGCGATGGCCGTGTCGCCGTCGTACAGCACCTCCAGGGACAGGGCCGCCACCGGGTCCACCCAGCCGGTCCCCGTCGTCGGGGCGATCATGATCGCCGAGCGGCTGGCCGCCCCGGTGCGTTTGAGCTCCTCAACCACCAGCGCGGCACGTGCCTCGTCGCTGCCGGCGCTCTCCAGCCCTGCGTAGACGCGGATCGGCTCACTGGCAGGTCGGGAGGTCACTCCCTCCAGGCCATGGGCGCTCAGACCCCGGCCCACAAAGCGCTTGCCATAGGCTCCCAGGGTCTCCCATGCCACCAGCGAGCCCGGAGAGCCCGAGCGCTCGGCCGCCATCGGCCGCGGCGTCGAGGGCGGATCGGCTCTGTTACGCACGGAGAAAGCCGACTCCGCACCCCGGATGACGATGCCCGGGATCGCCTGGTTGACCAACGCGAAAACCAGCACCAGCACAATAATCCAGGAGGACGCCGACCGCACCGGCAGCGGCAGGCGCTGAGGCAGGTGACGGCGCAGGCAGGTCTCCAGACGCAGGAAACCGCGCCCCACCGTCACCAGGGCCATCCAGATGCCGAAGCCCACCGGGAACACCATCAGGTACTGCGCCGGCGTGTAGGCGCGGGAGTCGGTCAGCGCAGCGACCTGCTGCTGCCAGTGGACCGCCCGCAGCAGGATCACATTGAGTCCCAGGACGACCACGACACTCAGCGCGATCTCCGCGCGGCGCTTCCACCGGGGCACCCAGGACGGCAGACGCTGACCACTGGACTCCCACAGGACCCGCACCACCGTGCTCACCCAGGTGCGCCAGTTCCACGACAGCCAGACGCCCACGAGGTAGCCGGTCGCCGCGCACAGCCCGCAGGCCGCCCCCTGGAAGAGGATGTCGCGAGGGAGGAGGGAGGGCGTCAGGGCCAGGACGAAGAACACCGAGCCCAGGACCAGCCCGGCAGGATCCGGGCGCAGGCAGTCCCAGGCGCGTTCAACAGGAGGAGGAAGAGCTGGCATCGGGCACCAGCCTATGACTAGATCCAGCCTCAGAGAGCCGTGATCTGCCCACTGCGGTCAGCCTGGGCGCCCGCCGTCAGGCTCTCCAGGGGCTCGCCGGAGAAATAGATCCGCAAGGACAGCGCCTCCAGCATCGTCGTGTCTCCCGGACGGTCCTGATGACACTCCGTGAGGTCCTCGTTGGTGTGAATGGCCGGGACACCGGCTGCAGCCTTGACCGCCTTGACCTCGCCCGAGCCATCAGTCTCGACGACGACGTCGGCCTGCGTGTCCTGCGGGCTGCGACTGACGCGACGCGCCTGGGAGAAGGGGGCCGTGTGGGGCTGGGGGACCGCCCAGGTCGAGTCCCAGGCCAGGTGCCAGTCGGTGCCGCGGCCCTCGGGCAGGACGATGTCGACCTGGTCCAGGGCGCCGTTGATGAGCACGAGCATGTCGTCGTCGTTCCACGGCTGCCCCGAACGCAGCATCTGGACCACCCGGGTGTGCGGATCGTGCCAGGAGTCCCCGTCCATCGGGACGGCGTCACCCCGGTACCAGGCCAGGTCCGGGATGGTGTCGCCCTCAAGGACCTGCCCGGTGGCGAAGCGCGAGGGGCGCGCCACCGGGTGGGTCTGGCGCAGGTGGATGAGGAAGCGCGTCGTGGCGACCAGGTCGCGCTGCCAGACCTCGAGGTTCCAGTCGATCCAGGAGAGCACCGAGTCCTGGCAGTAGCAGTTGTTGTTGCCCTGCTGGGTGCGGCCTATCTCGTCGCCGCCCAGCAGCATGGGGGTCCCCGCGCTCAGCAGCACCGTGGCCAGCAGGTTGCGCATGGAGCGACGGCGCAGCACCTCGATCGGCCCGCCGTTGATCCCCTCGACGACGTCGCCCTCGAAACCGTGGTTCCAGGAGCGGTTGTTGGAGGTGCCGTCGCGATTGTCCTCCTTGTTGGCCAGGTTGTGCTTGTGGTCGTAGACCACCAGGTCACGCAGGGTGAAGCCGTCGTGTGCTGCGACGAAGTTGACCGAGCCCAAGGGGCCGCGCCCGCCGGGGAACTCCCCGTGGCTGAACAGGTCCGCGCTGCCCGACAGGCGCGTGGCCAGGTCGCGCAGGTCCGAGCCCAGGCGCCCCTTGGAGATCTCCGAGGCGTCGTGAAGCCAGAAGGAGCGGGTGGTATCGCGGAAGTGATCGTTCCAGTCCTGAAAGGGCTCGGGGAACTGACCGGTGCGCCAGCCGCCGGGGCCCACGTCCCACGGCTCGCTGATGAGCTTGACGGTGCTGAGCACCGGGTCGGTGGCGATCGCTGTGAGCAGCGGGTGGCGTGGCGAGAACTCTGCGGCCTGGCGCCCCAGCGTGGTGGCCAGGTCGAAGCGGAAGCCGTCCACACCGACCTCGGTGACCCAGTAGCGCAACGAGTCCAGGACCATCCGGATCGCCCCCGTAGCACGGAAGTCCACCGTGTTGCCCGTACCGGTGACGTCCATGTACTGCGCCGGAAGGTAGGGGGCGTGCAGGTAGTAGTCCAGGTTGTCCAGGCCGCGCAGGCTCAAGGAGGGGCCATCGACCCCGCCCTCGCAGGTGTGGTTGTAGACGACGTCGAGCACGACCTCCAGGCCGGCCTCGTGGAGCATGGAGACCATGCCGCGCACCTCGTCCAGGACGGCCTGCGGGCCGGCGGCGCGCGCTGCGGCCGTGGCGTAGGAGGGTTCCGGCGCGAAGTAGCTCAGTGTGGAGTAGCCCCAGTAGTTGGTCAGGTTCCGCTTGGTCAGGAACGGCTCGGTCATCGAGGCATGGATCGGCAGCAGCTCGATCGTGGTGACCCCCAGGCCCTTGAGGTGCTCGACCGTCACCGAGTGGGCCAGTCCCGCGTAGGTGCCGCGCAGCTCCTCGGGCACTCCGGGCAGGTTGTAGGTCAGGCCCTTGACGTGGGCCTCATAGATGATGGTGCGCTCGCGGGGAACGTGCGGGCCCGGCACCACCGGAAACGTGTTCCCGGTGACGACGCCGACGACGGTGTGGCCGGCCGAGTCCAGGCGAGAGGGCTGCCACGGCTCGGCCGCGGGAACCAGGTCATCAGTGACCTCGTGGGCGTAGACGGCCGGGCCCAGATCCACCTGTCCGTCCAGCGCGCGGGCGTAGGGGTCCAGCAGCAGCTTGCGGGGGTTGTAGAGCAGGCCCTCGTGAGGGCTCCAGTGCCCGTAGGCGCGGTAGCTGTAGCGCTGACCGACGCCGACGCCGGGTACGTGGGCGCTCCAGACGCCGCGTTGGGGGCCGTGCATCCCGATACGGGTCTCCTGCGCCACGGCGCCGTCGGCGCCCATCGTCAGCAGGCACAGGTCCATGGCCGTGGCATGCGGGGCGTGGACGGCGAAGTCCGCGCCGTCGCCGGTGAGAACGACGCCCAGTCCGTGGTTGGGAGCTGCGGGCAGCTCGGCGCGCGGTGCTGGATCGGGCTCTGGCGTCGAAGGCATGGGTCTATTGTCCTGGCGCTCGCTGGTCCCGACCACTGGTGGGGCAGTGAGGTCTCACTCGTGCGAGTGCGCCGCGTCGCGTTTATCAGTCGTGCCGAGGTGACAGGATCGGGGCGATCGGCGCGCTGACGCCGCGTCAGGGTGACTCAGCGCTCAGTGGCGAGATGCTGCTGTTATGGCAACCTTGAGCACATGAGAATCGTGGTCTGCATCAAGCACGTTCCCGACGTGCAGTCCGAGCGCCGTCTTGAGGACGGCCGGCTCGTGCGCGGTGAGGAGGACGTCCTCAACGAGCTCGACGAGAACGCCGTCGAGGCCGCCGTCACCCTGGCCGAGGAGGCCGACGGCGAGGTCATCGCCCTGACCATGGGACCAGAGGACTCCGAGGACGGGGTGCGGCGCGCCCTCCAGATGGGAGCCGACTCCGGGATCGTCGTCGCCGACGACGCCCTGGCCGGAGCCGACGTCGTCACCACCGCCCGGGTTCTGGCCGCCGCGATCGAGCGCATCGGCGAGGTCGACCTGGTCGTCACCGGCATGGCCTCCCTGGACGCCATGACCTCCATGCTGCCCGGCGCCCTTGCCGCCGCCCTGCACCTGCCGGCCCTGACCCTGGCCAACCGGCTCGAGATCGACGGCGGCGCCGTAACCGTCACCCGCACCGTGGGCACCGTCCGCGAGGTCGTCAGCGCCCCGCTGCCCGCCCTTGTCAGCGTCACCGACCAGGCCAATGAGCCCCGCTACCCCAACTTCGCCGCCATGCGGGCCGCGAAGAAGAAGCCCATCGACTTCTGGGACACCTCCGAGCTCGGCCTTGAGGTCACCGACCCGGCGGTGAGGATCGTCGACGACGAGGCCCGACCCGCCCGCGAGGCCGGCATCATCCGCACCGACGCCGGGGAGGCGGGCCGCGAGCTCGCCGCCTGGCTCGTGGAGAACAAGCTCGTCTGACGGTGAGCCGCAGCGCCCGCCCACTTTCCTCGACACCGCCCTCCATCAGGGCGCATGAACCGGGCGCGCCGTCCCACCCGCCTCACACCACCTGCGAAAGAAGCTGATCCCCATGCTCGATGCCCCCCTCCTCGTCCTCGTCGACCTCCAGACCACCGAAACGGCTCCCGTCCCCACCGGCCCCAGCCTAGAGCTGCTCACCGCCGCTCGGGGCCTGACCAGCGGCGACGTCGTCGCCCTGGCCCTCTCGCCTCTGGGCGATGCCGTCTCCGCGTCCCTGGCCGGCGCCGGAGCCACCCGCATGCTGACCGCTGACCTGGGTGAGTCGGCCCACCTGCCCGCCGCCGCGGCCGACGCCGTCGTGGCCGCCGTCGGCGCCGTCCAGCCCGCCGCGGTCCTGGTCGTGTCCGACTACCGCGGCAAGGAGCTGGCCGGGCGGGCCGCCGTCCTGCTCGGCTCGGCCTGCGTCTCCGACGCCACCGCCCTGGAGGCAGCCGGTGCGGGCGACGGCTCCGTACTGCGCGCCTCCAAGCTGGTCCTGTCCGGCTCCTGGTCCACCACCGTCGCCGTCGGCTCGGCCGGCAGCGCCCCGATCATCGCCGTGCGCCCCGGTATCGCCGAGGTCGCCGCAGCCGACGGCGCGGCGCTGGCCGCCGAGTCCCTCGAGGTGCCCGTCAGTGCCGAGGCCGCCGCCGTGCGCCTCGTCTCGCGCGAGGCCGCCTCCGTCGCCACC
>CAUVMS010000120.1:0-8371 GCA_963552815.1 uncultured Actinomyces sp.
CCAAGGGCCTGCCGGTCCTGCGCGAGGCCATCGCCGCCAAGACGCTGCGCGACTCCGGCTACGAGGTCTCCCCCGACGACATTCTGGTGACCAACGGCGGCAAGCAGGCCGTCTTCCAGGCCTTCGCCGCACTCATCGACCCCGGCGACGAGGTCCTGCTGCCCGCTCCCTACTGGACCACCTACCCCGAGGCCATCGCCCTGGCCGGGGGCACCACCGTGGAGGTCTTCGCCGGCGCGGACCAGGACTACAAGGTCAGCGTGGACCAGCTCGAGGCCGCCCGCACCGAGCGCACCAAGGTGCTGCTGGTGTGCTCGCCGTCGAACCCGACCGGCTCGGTCTACACGCCCGAGGAGCTCACCGCCATCGGCCAGTGGGCCCTGGAGCACGGCATCTGGGTCATCACCGACGAGATCTACGAGCACCTCCTCTACGACGGTGCCCAGGTCGCGCACGTCGTCAAGCTGGTTCCCGAGCTGGCCGAGCAGACGATCGTCCTCAACGGCGTGGCCAAGACCTACGCGATGACCGGATGGCGCGTGGGCTGGATGATTGGCCCGAGCGACGTCATCAAGGCCGCCACCAACTTCCAGTCCCACCTGACCTCTAACGTCGCCAACGTCTCGCAGCGCGCGGCGCTGGCGGCGGTCAGCGGCGACCTGGCCGCCGTCGAGCAGATGCGAAACGCATTCGACCGGCGCCGGCGCACCATGGTGGAGATGCTCTCGCAGATCGAGGGGCTGACCGTGCCCGTGCCGCGCGGAGCCTTCTACGCCTATCCCAGCATCGAGAGGCTCATCGGGCGCACGCTGCGCGGCACCGAGATCGACACCTCCGCCACGCTGGCGGCGCTCATCCTCGAGCACGCCGAGGTCGCCGTCGTTCCCGGTGAGGCCTTCGGGCCCTCGGGCTTCCTGCGGCTGTCCTACGCGTTGGGCGACGACGACCTGGCCGAGGGCGTCGGCCGGGTCCAGAGGCTCCTGGCCGAGGTCGAGTAGCACCGGTCCCCGTTCCCTCGTCCCGAGCCGGGCATGTTTCGCCGAGACCGACAGAATCTCTGTGGGGCACCGCGAAAAATGCCCGGCTCGGCGTTTGATATCAAAGTGGTTGCGGACGAGTCTTCCGCACCCTTACGGGGCCTATCATCCGATTCGCGCCCGCTCACACTCCCGACGATGAACGTCGTGCCGCCGATCCCAGTACCGAGCCCGAGGTGCTGGAGTACCTCGCCAGGGCCTTTCCTGATCTGCGGCCCATTGTCGCCGCCAACCCCGCGCTCCCCGCGGTGCTGCGCGAGCAGGTTCTCCAGATGGGCTCGGGCGACTTGTCTCAGGTGTCACCCGCGTCCCCGGTGAGCGCGGCGACCGCGTCCGGCTCGGCCCGCCTCAGGACGGCTGAGACCGCGGCCCTGCCCTCGGCCTCGACCGCCGACTACAGCATCTTGCCGTACACCGCCTCCCCCTACACCGAGGCTCCTGCGGGAACGACGGCGCAGACGGACCCTCAGACGGCAGTCCTGGAGACCTCGCCGGCGATGCCGACGACGGCGTACCCGCTACCGGTATCGGCGCCGATCCGGCCGGATCCAGGGCCCGCGCCAGCACCGGTAGCTGCGCAGGCACCACCTGTCGATCTGTCTGAGCCCCGTTCCGCCTCCCGATCCAGATCTCACAACGGGATGATAGCCGCTCTGGTCATCACGCTGGTCCTGGCCGTCGCCGCTGCCGGAACCTTCGCCGGCATGCTGCTGGCGAATCGGGGCAGGCAGTCGGAGACAAAGGTGGTTTCAGCCGCTTCCGCCGCAGCGGCCCCCGCCCAGACCGAGGGCACCTCGGCGGAGCAGGCCGCCCAGCCGACCGCAGACGCCACCACCGAGGCCGAAGCGGCGCCAATGCCCCCAGCGGACCGACTCTTCCCGCGTCAGCCAAGACCTACTCCTACCAGTACGTGGACACCCCGTCGAAGAACATCTCCTGCGAACTCCATGAGGCGGGTGTCGCCTGCTCCATCCTGGAGCGGAGCTACGCCTCCTCAGGAATGCAGGACTGCCCCG
Organism: uncultured Actinomyces sp.; assembly: GCA_963552815.1. Taxonomy (GTDB): domain Bacteria; phylum Actinomycetota; class Actinomycetes; order Actinomycetales; family Actinomycetaceae; genus Actinomyces. Next base: position 2,054 of record CAUVMS010000120.1, read on the forward strand.
ATCGGGAGTTCTCCATCTCCGTGGACGCCGGCCACCCTAGGCTCCGATGCGGCGAGAAGTTTCTGGGACATCCGGGCGACACCTTCCACACGCTCCAGTACGGGGAGACCACGGTCTTCTCCGACTACGCCTGCGCCTCGCAGTCCAAGGGGATGACGTGCTGGAACACGATCACCGGCCGCGGATTCACCATCTCCAGAGAGTCGCACGTCAGTTTCTGACCGCCCCGAGCCGGGCATGTTTCGCCGATACCGACAGAATTTCTGTGGGGCACCGCGAAACATGCCCGGCTCGGCGTGAGATCGGCGAACTCAGTGGGCCCCGCGGCGGGCCTGGATCTCCCGGCCCTGCGCCAGCCAGGTCTCGGCGCGGGCCAGGCGCCCCTCGGCGTCGGGGCGCCAGGGGCCGCCGTCCTCGCGGCGGGCGCCGGCCACCAGGGACAGGACGACGCCGGCGCAGCGGGCTCGCAGCGAGACCGGGTCCACCTGCTGCTCGGCCATGCGGGTCCAGGTCTCCAGGATGGGGCGAAGCTTCGGGTAGGAGGCGGGTGCCAGGTGGTCCAGGACGCTGACGTGCCCCAGCAGGCAGGCCAGGTCATCGACCCGGTAGCCGGGCCCCAGGGAGTCGACATCGAGCAGGCTGGTGACGGCCTCACCCTCCATGAGGACGTTCGCCTCGTAGAAGTCGCCGTGGACCGGGACCGGTCGGCCGGCGTCGGAGGCGGCCATGAGCTGCTCGACCCCCTCAGCCACGGCCCGGGCGCGGGCGGCGTGCTCGGGCAGGACCGTGGCGGCCGCGTGCGCGTAGTGGCGGGCCCGCTCGGACCAGGCGGCGTGTGCGGGCAGCTGCATGGCGCTGGCCGGCAGGGCGTCAAGCAGGGAGATGAGGCCGCTGAAGACGCGTTCGCTGCGCGAGACGCTCATGCCCTGGGACAGCAGGCCGGACAGGGCCACACCCCGGCCGGTGGACAGCAGGACAAGGCCATCGGGGTCCTCGCGCAGGACCTCGGGCGCCGGCACGCCGGAGGCCGTCAGCAGGCGGTGGCGCTGGGCGAAGGCCGGGGCCTGGCTCGGGCGCAGGACCTTGGCGTAGGCGGTGGTCTCATCAGGGAAGGTGGCGCGCACGACGGCGCGGCGCGTGGGCCGGTAGGCGACCATGGTGGCCTTGACCTGGGTACCGATCCGAGCCGAGAGCAACGAGGGAGTGCAGGCCACCACCAGCCCAGGAAGCTCGGGGTCGGCCGGGTGGCGCCACACGTGGACCGCGGGGCCGTCCCCGCCGGTGGGGGCCACCCGCGTCAGCCCCGGGGCGTGCGGGTTGGACAGGCGCGCCGTTGTGGCGCACAGGTACTCAGTGGTGGATCGCCCGTTGGGTGCGACGACAACGGCCGTGTACCCCACCGACACGCCCGCACCGGGGCGGTGATGGACCGAGTGGACCTCCCAGCTGGCCAGGCGCTGGCCGGCTGGGGCGAGGGCGGCGGAGAGCACGGAGGCGGCACGCGGCCCCGTCAACAGAGCCACCTCCTCGGGCTCCTGGGACGCCGACGAGTGGTTCATGACATTTAGTGTGCCCCACCCACCTGATGGTTCGCCGCTAAATCGGCCCCTGGTGTTCGGCAACAGCGGAAGCGACAGTCGGTTCGCCGCGCCAGGACGATTCAACAGAGGCGGATCCTGCCTCTCGCGCAGCACATCTGTCGCTTCGGGAGACTTTTAGGCCGCGTTGGAGCAGGCTCGCCGGCCCCACTGATCCCCTCCGTGCAGGTCCCGGCGTTTTCCCCTCACCGAAGACACCCGCCGAGCCCCGGAAAGGCCTCCCATCGTGACACCGCGAGCGTCATCGGCCTCGCGCAGAGACGTTGCTGGCGAGGAGGTCGGCGGGCACGTGGAAGAATCCACCTATGCGCGACCTCGCCACCCTGCCCAAGGCGCATCTGCATCTGCACTTCACGGGGTCGATGCGCCTGGACACCCTCATCGAGCTGGCCTCGTCCTCGCGCACGCGCCTGCCCTCCAGCTTCCTGGACGGCGACCCCCTGCGCGTGCCCGCCGACCGGCGCGGCTGGTTCCGCTTCCAACGCGCCTACGACACGGCCCGGGCCCTGGTGCGCACCGAGGAGGTCATGCGCCGCATCGTCCTGGAGGCCGCCCTGGACGATGCGGTCGAGGGCTCGCGCCGCCTGGAGATCCAGGTCGACCCGACCAGCTACGCCCCCTTCGTCGGAGGGATCACCCCCGCCCTGGAGATCATCCTCGACGCCGCCAAGCAGGCCACGACCCTGGCCGGCGTGGAAGTGGCCGTCATCGTGGCGGCCTCCCGAGTGCGCCACCCGCTGGACGCCCGCACGCTCGCGCGCCTGGCGGTGCGCTACGCGGGGGACCAGCCCGGTGAGGTGGTCGGCTTCGGCCTGTCCAACGACGAGCGCGCCGGGCAGACCCCCTCCTGGAAGCGGGCCTTCGCCATCGCCCGCCGGGGCGGGCTCGCCTCCATGCCGCACGGCGGCGAGCTTCTGGGCCCCGACCACCTGCGCGAGGTCGTCTCCGCGCTCGGCCCCACACGCCTGGGCCACGGGGTGCGCGCCGGAGAGGACCCCGAGCTGCTGGACGCGATCGTCGCCTCCGGCATCAGCCTCGAGGTCTGCCCCGCCTCCAACGTGAGCCTGGGTGTCTACCACAGCGCCGGCGACGTCCCCCTGCGCACACTCATGAGTCACGGCGCGCAGATCGCCCTGGGCGCCGACGACCCGCTGCTCTTCCAGTCCCGGCTCGTCAACCAGTACGAGATCGCCCGAACCCTGGGCTGTGACGACGCCGAGCTGGCAGAGCTGGCCCGCGCCTCGATCCGCGCCTCACTGGCCTCGCCGACAGCCAAGCGGACCTGGCTCGCCGAGGTGGACGCCTGGCTGGCGGCTCCCGACCCGGCCACGCATCCCGGGACCGACTGAGCCGAGCCCTCCAGCCCGCTTGAGCCAGGCGTCTAGAAGCCGACCTGGACGGGCTCGGGTACAAGGGTGACGCCGTAGCGCTCGCGGACGCCGGCCACAACCGCGTCGCGCAGGCGCGCCAGGTCCGCCCCGGTGGCACCGCCCCGGTTGGTCAGGGCCAGGACGTGCTTGGTGGACAACCCGGCCGGCGCTCCGGGCTCCACCGTGAAGCCCTTGGTGAAACCGGCGTGGTCGATGAGCCAGGCGGCGCTGGTCTTGACCAGGCCCTCGACGACGGGAGCCTCCTTGGTGCCGAGCACCACCTGGGAGTGGTCGGTGACCGGGAAGCGAGGGGCGTCCTCGGGAAGGCACTCGGCCTCGGCCGTGGTCAGGATCGGGTTGGTGAAGAAGGAACCGGCCGACCAGGTGTCATGGTCCGCGCTGTCCAGGACCATTCCCTTGGAGCGGCGCAGCTCGAGGACCGCCTCGCGCAGCTCGCGCTCGGGCACGCGCTCGCCCAGCTCGACGCCGAGGGCGCCGGCCAGCTGGGAGTAGGCGACCCGGGAGGACAGGGAGCCCTGCCGCACGGCGAAGGTGGCGTCGAGGACCACCCAGCGTCCGGTCGGGCCCCATAGGCGCCCGCCGCCGGCCTCCGCGTCGGTGAGGGACTGCTTGAGACGGGAGTCGCGGTAGGCCAGTCCCATCTCGCCCAGGGCCAGCCACACCACCCGGTTGCGCAGGCGGTCCCAGGCCCGCACGCTGGCGATGAGCTCGGCGACCTCGGCGCCGTAGGCCCCGATGTTCTGCACCGGGGCGGCCCCCACCGTGCCGGGGATCCCGGACAGGGGCGCAAACCCGGCCCACTGGCTGGCGATCGCCTCGCGCACCAGGTCGTCCCAGGTGGTGCCGGCGGTGGCCGTCACCTCGACGCCGCCGCACATCGAGTCTGAGACGAGCGAGACCTCGGCGCGGGCGTCGCGGATGACAAGCCCGTCGAAGCCCGCGTCGGAGGCCAAGATGTTGGAGCCGCCGCCGACGACGAGGACGGGCGTGCCCGCGGCATCGGCCTCGCGGATCGCCTCGGTCAGCTCACTCTGGGTGGTGGCCTCGACGTAAGTGCCCACCGGACCGCCCACGCGCAGAGTGGTCAGCTCGGCCAGGCTGCTCGGCCGGGTACCGGTCCCGGCCGCGCGCGCCAGAGCCTGGACGGGTTCGGGCCAGGCGGACGGGTCGACGTCGACGCTCAGCGGGACGGTGCAGTCACCCTCCACCAGCTGCGACTCTGTCGACGGCGCAGTCGGCGTTCCAATCGACGGCTCAGCACCGGTGCGGTCATCGGGGGCGTTGGTCAACGGCGGTCTCCACTCTTCCTAGTCGGTTCCTCAATGAGAGACAAGCAGGGCCCCGCTCACACCAGCGGTGTGCACGGAGCCCCGAGGCGCGGGCGGGCCGCTCGCCTCACTTCTTGTTACGACGCTGGTGACGCGTCTTGCGAAGCAGCTTGCGGTGCTTCTTCTTGGCCATGCGCTTGCGGCGCTTCTTGATAACGGATCCCATGAGATCTCCTCGCAGTTCGCTTCGTAGTGCCCACAGGCCCTCCCTGCGTACCGAGGCAGGCCGGCGAGGGTTACGCCATGGGGCGGTTGGTCGGCGCGTGAGGCTCAGCGGCCGACCACGCAGGTGACCGCCTGAGTCTAGCGGGTCCTAGGACCCTGATGCCTCCGACGCGTCGTGGCTCCAATCACCCAGTCCTGCGGCCAGGTACTCGTGAACGGCACGCTCGGGGACGCGGAAGGAGCGGCCGACCTGCATCGCGGGCAGGTCGCCGGAGTGCACCATCCGGTAGACGGTCATCTTGGACACGCGCAGCATCGCCGCCACCTCGGCCACGGTGAGGAAGGAGGGGGCGCTGGAGGCGCTAGGAGATGTGGGAAGGCCCGGTGCCATGAGCTCAGGTCCGTTCGTCGCGGGAGGCCCCGTTGGGGCAAGAACACCGCCAATATAACGCCGCATCAGCCATTGCACAGGATTTCTCGGACCCCAATCGCCACACGCGTCGCATGTCACACTGGGGCACCAGTACTCGCTGTCGCAACTTCAGTCATCTGCTCCTCTCTGATCGCGCACCACCAGCGCCTTCGCCACCCCTAGATCCCGGCCGCGCAGCTGACACACCTGGGCCTCAGCGCCCGGGAACGTGACGAGGCCGCACCGACAGGACCACAATGGCGACCGTGCCCCACACAGACACCACAGACGAGCCTGAGCCCCAGAGCGGACCGCGCAACGGATCCCGCGCCGACGGGCGCCGACAGGCCCACTGGCACGCCCCGCTCGTGGGCGTCGTCGGCCGTCCGTGGAACCGGCGCAAGAAGCGCCTGGCTGGAGACAACGGGGGCGACGACGTCGACGAGCCACCTCTCAAGCTGCCGACGCCGAGCACCGAACCGAGCAGGCTGCGCCGCCTGCTCCGCCACATCGAGCCGCTCAGCCAGATCGCGCGGGCGGCCAGGTTCTACCCGGCCCGACTGGCGGTCATCGTCTTCGCAGCCATCATTATCGTGGTGACCGCGCTGCTCAGCCTTCCCATCGCCACGACGAGCGGGAGGCGTGCAGACTTCGTCGACGCCCTGTTCACCGCCACCTCGGCGGCGTGCGTCACCGGCCTGAGCACCGTGGACACGGCCACCTACTGGTCCACCTTCGGGCACGTCGTCATCATCCTGGCCGCCGCCGTGGGCGGCCTGGGTGTCATGACCCTGGCCTCACTGCTGTCCCTGGCAGTGTCGCGGCACGTGGGCCTGACCCAGCGGATGCTGGCGGCCTCGGAGAACCAGTCGCGCCTGGGCGAGGTGGGCCGTCTCCTTCGCGCCGTCGTCTACACGGCCACCGGCTGCGAGCTCGTCCTCACGCTCATGCTGCTGCCCCGCTTCCTGGGCCACGGCCTCGATGTGGGGCACGCCCTGTGGTACGCGGCCTTCATGGGGCTGTCGATCTTCAACAATGCCGGCTTCGTCATCATGCCCGAGGGCCTAGGCGCCTACGCCACCGACTGGTGGATCGGCCTGCCGATCATCCTGGGGACCTTCATGGGGGCAGTCGGATTCCCCGTCATCCTGGACATCATGGGCCGACGGCGCAGGCCCCGGACATGGAGCCTGCACACGAAGCTGACCCTGACGACCTACCTGGCCCTCACGGTCACCTCGACCGTCGCCATCGCCGCCTTCGAGTGGAACAACCCGCTCACCTATGGGGCGCTGCCCACGGGCGGCAAGATCATGACCGCCCTCATCAACGGCGTCAACGCCCGCTCCTCGGGGCTGTCCACGATCCCGCCCGAGCACATGCACGAGGCCACCTGGTTCCTCCAGGACGCCCTCATGTTCGTC
>CAUVMS010000121.1:0-8314 GCA_963552815.1 uncultured Actinomyces sp.
CAGCTCATCCACCAGGGCACCCAGCTCATCCCCGCCGACTTCATCGCCGTGGCCAACCCCGCCCACCCCATCAAGGACGGGGGAGTGGACGTCCACGAGCTCTTCCTGTCCAACTACCTCGCCCAGACCGCGGCGCTGGCCTTCGGCAAGACCGCTGCAGAGGTCCGCGCCGAGGGCACCCCTGAGGAGATCGTCCCGGCCCGCGTCTTCGCCGGTAACAAGCCGACCACCTCGATCCTCGCCTCGGCCCTGACACCCGCGGTCGTCGGGGAGCTCATCGCCCTCTACGAGCACATCACCTTCACCCAGGGCATCGTGTGGGGCATCGACTCCTTCGACCAGTGGGGCGTGGAGCTCGGCAAGAAGCTGGCCCTGGAGATCGCACCCGCCGTCCAGGGGGACGAGGAGGCTCTCGCAGGGCAGGACGCCTCCACCCGGGGCCTCATCGCCCGCTACCGCAGTCTGCGTCGCTAGCCCGATGTGGAACGACGGCGACTCAGCCTCGATGGACCCGCACCAGGACGCTCAGCACGTCCACGTGCGTGTGGCAGGTGCGGCGGATGCGTCGTGTGCTGGTCGCCTACTGTTCGACTTCAACACTGAGTCCGATACCCCGACGCCCTCGGCGCAGGACCTCGCCTCCAGGTTCCAGACGATGCTGGAACGTCAGGACGTCCTGGTGCTGTTGGCCGAGGACAGCAGCGCCGACAACCCACGAGCAGTGGGACTCGCGTACCTGACCCTGCGTCCCACCCCTTATGGCGATGGGCCAGTCGCTGAGCTCGAGGAGCTCTATGTGCGGCCGGAACTGCGCAACCATGGCATCGGTTCCCGGTTGCTCCTGGAGGCGCTGGAACAGGTGAGACAACGGTGCGCGCTTGAGATGCGCATCGGCGTCGATGAGGTCGATCGTGAGGCACGACGGTTCTATGAGCGGCACGGTTTTTCAAACGCGGAGCCCGATGGCGGCAGCCGGATGCTCTGTTACCTCACCGAGCTGGTTGAGCCGGCAGGACCGTCAGCAGCCGATTCTTTCCAGTGACAACACGCAACCCTTAAGGAGGACATGATGAAGGATGTCAGCGTCGACGAGCTGCGCAAGCGGCTCGAGACGGAGGAGGACCTGGTGGTCCTTGACGTACGTGAGCCCGACGAGGTGGCGCAAGCAGCGATTTCCGGTTCGGTCAACATCCCGCTGGGGCAGGTGACCGATCGGATGAGCGAGCTCGACCCGGCCAGTCCCACCGCGGTCATCTGCGCTGCTGGCGTGCGCTCCGCCAAGGCGATCGAGGCCTTGACCGCGGCCGGCTACACCGGCGAGCTGGTCAATGTCACCGGCGGCATGAAGGCCTGGCAGAGCCAGTAGCCCGACAGTCAACGCGCGGAGAAGCGCCCCTGTGACGGTCTCGGGACTCGCGAGTCCCGAGACCGTCACGGTTTCAGTTCCGGTGCCGTGAGCGCCGAAGCAGCTCCTCAACCGTGCGCAGCACGCCGTCCTCGGTGTTGGCCGGTGCCGTATAGGCGGCCGCTGCATGGATACCGGGGTGGGCGTTGCTCATAGCAAAGCCCAGGTCCGCGTGATCATAGAGGTCCAGATCGTTGAGGTAGTCCCCGAAGACGGCCGTCTGCTCCGGAAGGATCTCGAACCTGGCCTGAAGCGCAGCCAGCGCGCGTCCCTTCGAGGCCTGCGGGGACGTCATGTCCATCCAGTGCAGGCCGGACACGGCGGTTTGGACGCTCGGGACCGCCGCGGTCAGCGCCTGCGAGCTGCCGTTCTCGACGTCGTCGAAGTCGAAGACCGCGACCTTGAGCACCTCATCCAGGGGGATGGTCGTGAGGTCGTCGACGATCTCCAGCGCCTCGTAGTACAGCGTGGCCTGGGCCAGGAAGGCGGGGTCGGAGCGCTCGATGTAGGCGCAGCGTTTGCATGCCACCACAGTGCCGACGTCGTACCCGGAACTCGCCAGTTCCCGGGCTGTGGCAATGGCGGCACTGGCTTCCTCTGTGCTGATGGTGTCGGAGTGAATCTCTTCGTTCCCATGGACGGCGAGGGCTCCGCTCTCGGCGATGAGTGGTGAGTCATCAACGACATGGCCCAGAACCGCACGGAGGTTGGCCAGCTGTCTGCCCGAGGCGGGAACGAAGATGATGCCGACCTCGCGCATCCGGGCAACGACCTGGTCCAGCCCGGCAGGAACACGGCCGTCACCGTCAATGAGGGTCCCGTCCATGTCTGTGACGACGAGGCGCAGGTCGATCTCAGCGGGCAATGGCGCGAGATACTCTGGTTCGAGGGGAGAACGGTTCACGCTCCCATCCTCTCAGGGTTTGCCCCTCGAGGTGGGCAATGACGGAGACAGCAATGATGGGCGCCTGTTGTCCACCAATGTGTGTGGACAACAGGCGCCCGTCAGAGGAACGGCTCGTCTTGTGTTGGAGCCTCAGCTCAGTGCGCTGGCACGGCGGCGACGCGTGACGAGGACGGCCCCGGTGCCGAGCAGACCAGCCGCGACGACGGCGACGGCAACACTGGGACCAGTGGTGGCCAGATTGGACTTCGTCGGCGTGTGACCCGAAGCGGCGACCACAGACGTCGAGGACGGCTTGGCCGGCGCACCAGTGCTCGTGACGGCCGAAGCCGACGGAATCGGCGTGGCTTCACGGACGGCGGTCTCGGTGGCCGGGAGAGCGGTCTGGGCGGTGGAAGGAGTCGTCTCGGTGGCGGGCGCCGACGGCGTCTGCGGGGGAGTCGGCGCCGGAGCAGAAACGGCGGTGTCCGTCGTCGGCGGGGTGTCGCTGGTCGACGGAGGCGTGTTGCTCGTGGTCGTGGGAGTCAGCGGCGTGTTGCTGGGGTCGTAAGCGGCGAAGTTCTGGGTGGCGTACCACCGACCGTCCGAGGTCTGGGCAAAGCCGATGCCGATGGAGTTGACATCCGGGTTGACCATGTTCTGGTAGTGGCCAGGAGAGTTGAGCCACTGGTCGAAGATCAGTGCGCCGACGTCACCACCGTCGGTACGCCAAGCCACGTTCTCAGAGCCCGTGGTCCAGCCCGACGGGTAGGCGGAGGTGAAGTCGGGGCGGTGCCCCATGGTGCTGGTGCCGGCCTGGTGCTCGGACCACTCCTGAGCGACGACGTCGAGCTCCTGGAAGCGGGTGACGGGTTGGAGTCCCAGGCTCGCGCGCAGCTCGTTGACCTTGGTCAGGACGGTGTCCGCATAGGTGGCCCCCTGCTGGGAGACCTGAGCCGGAACCGCTACTGCAGCGGCCTCGGTGCCGTGAGCAGGAGCCGGAGCGGCCAGAGTGGGCGAGGTGACGGTCAGCGGCACGACGGCGAGCGCAGCTGCGGCAATGACGCGCTTGATGTTCATGTGTCGTTCTCTCTGATCGGGGACGCGAGAACACAGTCGGATCTGCAGCAGCCGGTGATGAACCGGTGAGCAGGATGCTGTGAGTCATCCTTGATGTAGATCTTCACCCAACCACAGTCCCGAGCACCTCGCATGTTATTGGCTTGTGACTTTTCTGACCGAATTTGGCGTCCGGCTGAATTGGGGGCATTCGGGTGGCCGTCCTGCCTTCGCGGGGTGATGTCAGCAAAAAGTGGGTGTGAAAGATCGGGAGGTGGGGCAATCGCCGTCATTGCGGCGTTTACTTGAGTGCAACCAACCCGGAAGAAGAATCCAGGGGGAGAAATGGGAGAAAATACACCTCATGGTTGTTATAGGGGTTGCAGATGTGGCGCATATTGACGCGGATGTAACTGGGAAAATAAAGCAGCCTTGCTGCAAGAATGTACCGAAAAATAAATGATCCGCACCATCTTCCGGTGCGGATCCTCGTACTGGTCGGGCTGGCGGGATTTGAACCCACGACCCCTTGACCCCCAGTCAAGTGCGCTACCAAACTGCGCCACAGCCCGTTGCCTCGCGGCACACCGCCGCTCGCAACGAGTAGAACCCTAACCCATGGGGCGGCTCCTTCAGAAATCTGTCAGTGGTGAGGCCGCTCACCTCGTCAGTGACGGTCGCCTTGATGCCGGCCTCCTCCCATGAGGGCGTCGAGCTGGCGTCTCTCCTTCTTGGTGGGCCGCCCAGCGCCTCGATCCCGGATGACGGCCGCCGGCGCGTCCAGGGGAGAGGGACGAGGAGGCGAGGAGTCGACGTACGCTGTGCGGGCAATCGGGGCCCCTACCCGCTTGGTGAGGATCCGGGTGACGGTCAGCAGCCGGTCGAAGCCGTCAACGCGGTAGCGGACCTCGTCCCCCACGCAGACGTGCTGGGCCGGCTTGGCGGTCTCCCCGTTGACACGCACGTGCCCCGCCTTGCAGGCGCTCGTGGCGGCTGAGCGGGACTTGACCTGCCGGACGCTCCACAACCAGACATCGATGCGAGCCGACGTCGGCCCGTTCGGGTCGCTGACGCCTCCGGGAGCAGGCTGAGAACGAGCTGCCATGGAGACATCCTATGCGCAGGAGCCTCAGCGACGTGCCCTGGACCCGCCCCGACGTCGCCGTGTCCGACGCCCCAGGGTTCGTCCACGCATGATCAGCCCCCATCCCAGCACGAGCGCCCCGAGTGCTGCCAGCGCCGAGTAGACGGGAGTGCGCCATACGGTGGAGCCCATCTCCTTGACGGTACGGGCGGCCTGCTCCGGAAGGGAACCCGCCCCGTCTCCACCGGCCAGGCAGTCGGTCAAGGTGGAGCGCAGCGCCTCCCTGTCAGCCTGGGGCAGGCCGAGCTGGTAGGCGCCGGCCACGGAGACGAATCGACGTGCGTAGGTGCAGCGGTAGGAGGAGTTGGAGGGCCACCAGCCGCCGGGGCCGGTGGGTCTCCAGCTGCCGGTGTCCGTGGAACCGACCGGGCAGCTCGCAGGGCCGCAGGCGCCCTTGGACTGATTCGCCTCACCGTCAACGGCGATCAGGTTCAGCGGGTCGTTGGCCACCAGCAGCCTGGTGCGCTCATCCCACTGCCAGGCTCCGTGCGCGTAGAGGTAGTTCAGCGGCACCACGTGGTCGATCTGGACGGCGGCGGAGGTGTCCTGACCGCGCGTGAAGGTGATCGTCCTACCCGTGTACGGGTCCTGGAGCGTGCCCGACCAGACGGTGGCGTCGGGACACACCCCCGCGCCTCGGCCACGCCCCTCCTCACGGTTCTGCACGCCGTCGGCTCGGGAGAAGTCGGTGTCCGTCAGGTCTCGGGCCAGGATCTCATTGCGGGTGTCACAGCCATCACCGTCGACGTCTGTCCAGGCCTCGCCGAACCAGCCGGTGCGGGAACCTCCCTGGCTCCATGACTGTGCGGCGGGGGCGTCGTCGGGCAGAGACGTCAGAGTCTCAAGGGCGCCCTGAGAGGACAGGATGAAGTCTCCGCGCTGGTCCCACGGCGCCTGGTGAAGGGCGGTGAGCTCAGCGGTCGCAGGCTCCTCGGTCGTCTCGTGGGAGACGGTGGCGTGGACGGGCGGCACTGTCGCCGCGCCCCATATGCCGAGTGCGCCAATCACACTGAGGCGCGTCAGGAACCGGCTGGGGAAGCTCATGAGCCAAAGGTAGCCGCCCGCACCGACACGCAGGACCTCCCCGCATCGGCGTGACCCACAGGAACCAGAGGATCTGGGGCGTCAGAGGGTGCTGTGGCTCGCGGCAGCCGACTCATCCAGGTACCAGGTGGTCATCCGACCCCGGCAGCACGAGGCGGGTGCCCGGACGACGTCAGGGGCGCCCAGTCCCAGGCGCACCGCCTCCGCCTTCCCCGCGCCGCCGGCCACCACCATGATCTGGTGAGCGCGCTGCAGGATCTCGAAGGTCAGGGAGTAGCGCTGGGCGGGAGGCTTGGGCGAGCTGCGCACGGCCACAGCGGGGACTCCCACCGCGAGCGCCGCCGGGTGCCCCGGGAAGAGTGAGCAGACATGGGCGTCGGGGCCCAGTCCCACGTGGACGACGTCGAAGCCGCGACCGGCCAGGCCCGCCCCCTCGAGGTCGTGGACCATGCGCGCTGTGGCCTCGTCCAGCCCGCTGACCTCATCCGGGGCGGCGAGGCGGTGCACCTGAGACTCCGGCACGCCGGCGGCAACGAGCGGTGCGGCCAGCAGATCGTTGCGCTCCGGGTCGCCCGCAGGCACGAAGCGCTCGTCGCCGAACCACAGGTGGATGCCACGGCGTACCGGCTCGGGCTGAGCGGCGAGGAGCGGGGCCAGCGACTCGGCCAGCGCCACCCCGCCGGATCCTCCGGTGAGTGCCAGGTGAGCGACCCCTCGATCGGCAACCGCCTCAGCCAGGATCCGCACCGTGTCCTCACAGGCCCGCCCGGCGGCGTCGGCCAGCGTTGGTGCCACGACGACGGTCGGTACGGGAACTGCGGCCGCACCCACCTGGATCTCGGTGAGTGCCTGATCGTCAGCGGTGTCGTCAGTCATTCGCGGGCTCCTCCAGCAATGTGGCCAGAACCTCCTGGTAAACGAGGTCGGGGGTGAGGCGGCGCAGTTCCTCGTTCAGCGTGCTCACGGGCTCGCGGCGGGCCATGGTCACCGCCTGTGGCTCAGGAGCCCCGGGGCGAGTGATCGTGACCTTCTCCAAGTCGTGGCGGGCGATGACGACGTCGCCGTCAGCCGTCCTGGCGGTGATGGACGAGATGCCCTTGACCCCCTCCTTGTCGACTCGTGTCACGGGCTCGTCCAGGCGCAGCCGCAGCCAGGCGATCATGAGGGACAAGGAGGAGTTCCGGGGCTCGCCGGCAACGATCACCTCACGCAGCCCGCCCGAGCGCAGGATCGGGTCCAGGGTGGAGGCCACCATGGCGCGCCACAGGGTGATCCGGGTCCAGGCCAGGTCGATGTCTCCGCGCACACTCACCGGAGCCAGTGCCCGCAGCGCCTCGGCGGGGTGGTCCTGCGCGGGCGTATTGGTGATCCGGGTACTGCCCAGGCGGCCCAACGGGTCCTGGGAAGGAACCTCCGGGACCGTCGTGGGCCACCACACGACCACTGGGGCCTCGGGCAGAAGAAAGGGCACGACCAGCGTGTCGGTGTGCAGGGCCGCCTCGTCCCAGGGGCGCAGGACCAGCGTCTCGCCGGCGCCGGCGTCGTGGCCCACACGGATCTCGGCGTCCAGGTGCCCACCGGCCTGAGCCGAGACGTGTCCGTCGCGGCTACGCGGTGTTGCACGGTCTGAGTCGTCCACGGGTGGCTTGACGACGGCGATGACCCGGCACGGGTGGTCCCGGCTGGCTCCGTGGGCGGCGCACAGCGCCTCCTCCAGCCCCGCCCCGTCCGTGGAGATGACCAGGGTCAGCACTCGGGAGGAGCCAGAGGCGCCCTCGTGCTCCACGAGCCGGGAGACGATCCGGGAGGTGGTCGTCGCTGTCAGGGTGGTGATCATGAGCGCCTCCAGGTACGGCCGTCGCGGGCAAGGAGTTCGTGGGCACTGGCCGGCCCCCAGGAACCGGGGCGATAGCCCTCGGGGCTTCCCTGCGCGGCCCAGTGCTCGATGACAGGATCCAGGATGCGCCAGGACAGATCGACCTCGCGCTGGTGGGGGAACAGCGGGGCGTCACCCAGGAGGGCGTCGAGGATGAGGCGCTCGTAGGCCTCCGGGGACTCCTCGTTGAAGGTGGCGCCGTAGCCGAACTCCATGGAGACGTCGCGCAGCTCCATCTGGGTGCCGGGTACCTTGGAGGCCAGGCGAAGCGTGATGCCCTCGTCGGGCTGGATCCGCAGCACGATCGTGTTGGCCCCCACGGCGGTGGTGGCCGCCGACGCGAAGGGCAGGAACGGGGGGTTCTTGAAGACGACCGCCACCTCGGTGACCCTGCGGGCGAGTCGTTTGCCGGCGCGCAGGTAGAAGGGCACCCCCGCCCAGCGGCGGTTGGTGATCTCCAGGCGCAGCGCGGCGAAGGTCTCGGTGCGGGAGTCGGAGGCGACGCCGTCCTCCTCCAGATAGCCCCGCACGGGCAGACCTCCCTGGAAGCCTGCGTCGTAACGGCCGCGGGCCGTGGTCATGTCCAGGTCCAGGACACCGTCGCGCTCCAGGCGCACGCAGTCAAGCACCTTCTCCTTCTCCATGCGCACCGAGGCCGCGTCCATGCTGGTGGGCTCCTCCATGGCAGTCAGTGCCAGGAGCTGGAGCAGGTGGTTCTGGATGACGTCGCGCGCCGAGCCGATGGTGTCGTAGTAGCCCGCCCTCGTTCCGATACCGATGTCCTCGGCCATGGTGATCTGGACGTGGTCCACGTAGCGCTGGTTCCACAGCGGCTCGAACATCGTGTTGGCGAAGCGCAGCGCCAGGATGTTCTGCACCGTCTCCTTGCCCAGGTAGTGGTCG